>CAZYRX010000003.1:0-94855 GCA_964649895.1 uncultured Halanaerobium sp. | reverse complement strand
ACGGTTTTATAGAGGGATTGGGGCTGTGAAGCCCCGTCTACTCGACCCTACAAAATTCGACTCTAGAGAGTTCCGGGGAAAATGCTTTCCAGTTCAGCTTTAAATTCATCAGGTGCATAGCTCTGGTAGTTTTCTATCAGCTCAAGCACCTGATTTAGCTGTTCTTCATTTATTTCTTCTTTTTGATAAAGGTTGCGGTAAGAGTTGGCAAAAGACAAGATGAGTTTTAGATCAAGACTGCTGCTGCAATCAGCCATTAGGCATCGTTCCTTCCAGTGATAGATTTTCGGGATCAACAAAGCGGATAAAGTCTTCTTCAAAGTAAAGCTTTATTGAACCTGTCTGTCCTGTACGCTGTTTAGCAATAATTACATCAGTGTCGTTTTCAGTTCCTTCAGCTTCTGCTTCTTCTCTTGCCTTAGCAGAAGTATGTGCATGTCGATAGAGAAAAATAACTCCATCTGCAACCTCCTCGATATTACCGGAGTCTCTCAGATCAGACAAAACAGGTCTTTTATCTGTTCTGCTGGTAAAGCTTCTACTTATCTGTGAGATAAGAATAACTGGTATATTTAGTTCAGATGCAAGATTTCTAAGCTGGAGTACTATCTGACCAACTGCTCTAGCAGTATTCTGTGCATGTTCTTCAGGCAGCTGAATCATCTGCAGATAATCGACTACAGCCAGGTCCAGTCCATCCATCTGAGCTTTAAACTTTCTCAGTCTGGCCCTTATCTGGGCGGTATTAAGTCCTCTCTCATCTGAAACCATAAGCGGAAGTTCGTGCAGATTGTCTAGGGCTTTCGAGATTCGCTTATCTTCTTGGTCATTTGTCTCTCCCTGAGTATATTTCCAGCCGTTTACCTGAGATTCCTGTATTATCATTCTGTCAATTACTTCTGAAGCATCCATCTCAAGTGAAATCATAGCTACCTTTGCATTTCTTTTCAATACATTTTTTGCTATATTGATTGCAAAAGCTGTTTTTCCCATTGAAGTAGAAGCAGCAATAACATTGAGGTGACCCCTTTTAAAGCCGCCAATCAGATTATCAAGTGAGATAAAACCACTTCTCAAACCTACATCGGCTTTTTTATGTTTGCGATCCATATAATTAGAAAAAGACTCCATTAGAGCTTCTTCCATATTATAGATATGTTTCTGCAGATCATTGCTCTCACTTGTAGCCTTAAATATTATTTCCTGAGCTCTGGCCTGATAATCATCAATAGAAAGATCCTCCAGATCTGTCAGATCATGAATTTTATTGGAGGCTCTTTTTAGAAGAGATCGCTGATAATCTTTTTTTATTAAATCAATTGTTGGTTTAAGCTCGTCAACTGTATTGAAACCAGAAGTAAGTCTTTCAATTATTTCTTCAGGTTTTGCAACTGCATTCTGTCCCTGTAAATCAATTAACAACTTTGTACGAGAAATTTTATTATCCTGCTGATACTGTTTTAAAAGCGAATCAAAAATAATTTGTGCCTGGGGATCCAAAAAATGCTTTACCTCAAGCACATCGGCAACTTCATCAATTTTATCAGGGAATTGGAGCAGGATGCCCAGTAGTTGATATTCTTTTTTGCTAAAACGGTCTTCTTTAGGTTGAATTGTTTTAATTTCAGCTGACATTTATTAGGCCTCCTGTTGTTCTTCTATTTTTTTAATTCTTACATTACCTTCAAGTGTTAGATATTTGTTCATTTCTAATAAGCGCTGAAAAATCCTTTCACCCATTATAGGGAATCTATCTTTAAGATTCTGTATTGAATAATTTGTTGTGAGAATAATCGGTTTTTCTTCTCTGTATCTTTTGTCAATAATTTGATAAAGAGTTGAAGCAGCAAATTCGGTTGCCTTCTCAGTGCCAAGGTCATCAATTAAAAGCACAGGAATATTCTGGACTGTACTCAAAATTTGTTTTTCATCACTTTCGGGATTGTCCTGATTATAGCTGCTCCTTATTTTCTGCAGCAGATCAGAATAAACTATATAGCGGAAAGGGATACCTTTATCTATCAGCGCATTTGCAATACATCCAAGCAGATAAGATTTACCACTACCGATTGGTCCCTCAACAATAAGACCTCTGCTGGGCTTGTGGAGATTCAAGTTCTGTACAAAAGAAGAAGCCATACTGTAAATTTTTTGAGCATTTTCTAGATAGTTTTTTCCGCTATCTGTAATTTTATCAGTTTCATAATAATTAAAATTAGCCTTACCGAAAGAAGCCTTTTGAAGATGCAGAGGTAAATTACCATTTTTCTGTTTTTTCTTCCTCAAATCATTTTTAGCACAGCTGCAGATTAAATACTGACCATTTCTGTAAATTCTACCGGTATCATGGCATTTATCACAATCCCAGTCCGGCTCCTTATAGTCTTGATCTATATTATATTTATTCAGCAGTTCCTGGTAGTGTTTTTCCAGAGTGTCTATTTCCTTTTTTAGCTCATCTATATTATTTTTCTCCTCTTCACTGTGATTAAAAATTCCAACTTTAAGCATAGAGTATTCACGCTTGAGGGAATTAAGATAATTATATGCCTGTTTAACATCAGGATATTTACTGTGGATTTTCTCTATTCTTTTTTCTGCTTCCAGGTATTTTTCTCTTGCTTTTCCCTGATATTTTTCTGCCTTAAAATTAAAAGGCATGCTGTTTCCCCCTTTTATTCTTTATATTTATCAAAATCAATAAAAAAGTCTTTCCACTTATAATCTTCAACATTATCCTTAGAATTCCTATTTTTCTTTTGAGATTTTTTCTTTTTACTTTTTGTTTTTTTATTATTATCATTATTTTTAGCTTTGTTTTGGTCTCTGCTGTCCGCATCTGCTGGTTGATGGTCCATTTCTTTCTGCAGCCAGCGTTTAAAATCACCAAGATTGTTAATACCAAGTTCTTTTATGGGATTTATAAAGTTATCTTCCACATATTTTAAAGAAGGCTGTCCATCCCTTTTTCTGCGCACCGCTTCTCTAATGGCGGCAAGAGCCAGTTCTTTACTTAAAGCCTGTTCTCCTGTAATCCAGCTCTGAAAAGTCTTGAGCTGGGCAGTATTTGAAGAAAAAGAATTTATACCATATGCTTGTGCCAGCTCCCTCGTCTCCCTGTGCAGCTTATCCTTCTGCTGCAGTTTTTCGTAAGTAGTGATATCTTCCTCATACCAGCTCTCAATTATTGCTCGTAGATAAGCAAATGAACCATTAAGGTAATCACCACCACCCTGTCTTTCAAGCCATTTATTAACTCTGCGAACAAGCTCTTTAAGCATTTTTAATTCAAAATCTTGAAGCCAGCGTTTTATCTCTTCTCTTCGGTGGATATTTCTCTGTGATGGAGGTAGAAAAGATATTAAAGCAGCTGCTATTTCTTTTTCCGAAACAATATTTGTTTGAATAACCTGTCTTCTCAGCTCAGAACCGGATAATTCTTCTTCTGCCTGAGAATCTGTTTTCTCTTTAAATTTATTATTGAATAAATGGCTAAGCTCTAATTGATAGCTTAAAATATGAGAGGTTTTTTGCTGTTTTTGTGTTAGGATTGATTTATTTCTTAAAGATTTAAGAATACCCTTTAATTCCTCGATGTCAATCCCCAGGGCTGCTGCTGCAAGAGGGATCTCTATTTTGATTAGATTTTCTTTTTGACGGTGAGTTAGCAAATAGAGAAGCAATTTTACTTCACTTCCAGAAAACTGTCGTAAAAATCCTTTATCAATAATAGTGTCAGAAATACTTAAAATCTGTCTACTTTCTTTTTCTGTAAAATCTAACTCTTCTTTATAAAAATTATGTTCCATTATACCACCTGCATAACTTTCTATTTTTAAATTACTTATTATCATTATATCAGAAATCTGAGTTTTTTTAAGTAAAAATTTAAAAAGAGCAAATAAAATTAAAAAATTATTCTTTGAAATTTTATGGTAAATTATAGCTATTAACCCTTTATATGTATGGATTCTAGGTTTTTCAGCAGCAGCAGTCTTTCCTGATAGAAGGCCGAGATATCAGGCTTTTTTCTTGACACTAACTACTGCATCTGCTAATATTAAACTGAAATATAAACTTTATTATTTTTAATTTAAGTCAAGTGCTTTATAAAGTTATTTTTGACAGATTAGAGCTCATAAGGAAAGGAAGATTATTTATGTTGTCAAGATACAGCCGGACAGAAATGAAAAAAGTCTGGAGCGAAGAAAACAAGTATAAGATCTGGCTCGATATAGAAATTGCCGTTTTAAAGGCTAGAGCTGAATTAGGAGAAATTCCTGCTGAAGCTGCTGAGAAAATAGAAAGAGAAGCTGAGGTAGATTTGGAAAAAATTAAGGAGATAGAAAAAAAGACACGTCATGATATGATTGCATTTATTGAGGGTATATCTGCTCCTCTGGGAGAAGAATCGCGTTTTATTCACGAAGGACTGACCTCATCAGATATTAAAGATACCGCTCGGGCTGTGCAGATGAAAGAAGCCTGTAAATTAATTTTGGCTGATCTAGAAGATTTACATAAAGTTCTTGGCAAAAAAGCTCTAAAATATAAGGATACAATCATGGTAGGCAGAACCCATGGTGTTCATGCTGAGCCAGTCACCTGGGGACTTAAGGTACTTACTTGGTATGAAGAAATTGGACGTCAGATTAAAAGGTTTAATGATTTGCTGGAGATTGCTGCAGTTGGACAGATATCTGGGGCAGTAGGAACATTTGCCTCTATAGATCCAGAAGTAGAGGAAAAAGTCTGTGCAATTTTGGGTTTAAAAAATGCTGCTGTTACTTCACAGATACTGCAGAGGGATAGGCATGCAGATTTTGTGGAGCGGCTGGCATTAACTGCTGCTTCAATAGAGAAGTTTGCAACTGAAATAAGAAACCTGCAGAGAACAGATATTCTTGAGGTTGAAGAAGGATTTAGAAAAGGACAGAAAGGCTCTTCTGCAATGCCTCATAAAAAAAATCCAATTGTATGTGAGCGTTTAAGCGGGCTGGCCCGGGTTGTCAGGGGTAATGTAGTACCTGCATTAGAAAACATTGCACTCTGGCATGAAAGAGACTTAACTCATTCATCAGTTGAAAGAATTATTCTGCCTGATAGTGCAATTTTAGTAGATTATATGCTTGTTAAGTTTAAAGAAGTTATGGAAGAATTAGTTGTTAATGAGGATAATATGCAGCTCAATTTAGAAAAAACGCTTGGGCTTACATTTTCTCAGAGACTAATGCTGGCCCTTGTTGATAAAGGATTACGCCGTGAAGAAGCTTATGAGCTGGCACAGAGAAATGCAATGCAGGCCTGGGAAAATAAAAAAGATTATCGTGAACTGATAGCTGCTGATCAGGATATAAGAGAATATCTGACTGAAGAAGAATTGGACTCTATATTTGATTGGCAGGCATATTTAAAAAATATAGATAGGATATTTAAGAGAACAAATCTTTTAAAATAGTCTTAAAAAGATGCACTAAAGCCAAAACTTTGTTAAAATATAATTAAGAAGAGAAATGATATAATTTTAATAAGTAATGAGCAGAGAGAAGTAAATTAAAATTTTAGTTTTTAAGTGAGGAGAGAATTAAAAAAATGGCAAATAAGATTGTAGTTGGTGCTCAATGGGGAGATGAAGGAAAAGGTAAGATTACTGATATGCTTGCGAAAACTGCTGATTTAGTTGTTCGCTATGGGGGCGGTAATAATGCCGGTCATACAGTTATTGTTGATGATGAAAAGTTTGAACTGCATTTAATTCCATCGGGAATATTATATGAAGACAAAATGTCTGTACTTGGCGGTGGAGTTGTTATAGATCCCGAAGCAATGGTAGAAGAGATGGAAGGATTAAAAGAAAGAGGTATTAAACTTGATAATCTCTATATCTCAGAGACAGCACATGTTATCATGCCTTATCACAGACTTCTGGATGGCTTAGAAGAAAAACGTAAAGGAGACAGCAAAATTGGTACAACAGGGAAAGGAATTGGCCCCTGTTATACTGATAAGACTTCAAGACGTGGGATTAGAATTGCTGATTTACTCGATGAAAAGAGGCTTAAAGCTAAATTAGAGCAGACTCTAGATTTTCATAATGAAGTTTTAGAAAAAATATATGAAGAAGAGAAACTTTATGCAGAAGATATTATTGAGGAATATAGACCATACATAGAAAAAATAAGGCCTCATGTAACAAATACCTCTCTGCTTTTAAATAAAGCTTATGCCCAAGATAAGAAGATATTTTTCGAAGGTGCTCAGGGAACCCTTTTAGATATAGATTATGGGACCTATCCATTTGTGACATCTTCAAATCCGACAGCAGGTGGTGTATGTACAGGGACTGGAATGGGTCCTACTACAATTGATGATGTTATTGGGGTGACAAAGGCCTATTTGACCAGAGTTGGGGCGGGACCTTTTCCAACAGAATTGGATAATGAATGGGGAAAATTTTTACGAGAAAAAGGTCACGAATATGGAGTTACCACTGGACGACCACGCAGATGCGGTTGGCTTGATATCCCTATTTTAAAACATGCTGTAAGAGTTAATGGCCTTACAGAGATAGCACTCACCAAAATTGATGTACTTACAGGTATTGAAGAAATAAAGGTATGTACAGCATATAAACATGGTGATAAAGTTGTAGAAGAATTCCCACCATATCTAGAAAATGAAATACCATATGAACCAGTTTATGAAAGCTGGTCCGGCTGGAATGAAGACATTACGGGCTGCAGAAATTACGATGAACTACCTATTAATGCTCAAAAATATATTGAAAGAATAGAGGAGTTGGTTGGTGTTCCGGCTAATATTATTAGTGTCGGTCCCGGCCGAAAGGAAGCAATTATAAGATAGGGAGGATCGAATTATGAAGGTAATGGTTGTCGGAGACGGCGGTAGAGAGCATGCATTAGTCTGGAAACTTTCTCGAAGTGAAAGAGTTGATAAAATTTATGCTGCTCCTGGAAATGATGGTATGACAAATATTGCAGAACTGGTTCCGATTGAGGCCGATGATATAGAAGCACTGGCCCAGTTTGCCGAGGAAAATAATATAGGTATGACTGTTGTCGGACCAGAAGAACCTCTGGTTGCGGGAATAGTAGATTATTTTATAGAAAAAAATCTACCAATATTTGGGCCAAAAAAACAGGCTGCACTGCTTGAAGGAAGTAAAATATTTGCAAAAAGCATTTTAAATAAATATGATATTCCTACTGCAGAATATGAAATTTTTACAGATCCCGATTCTGCTTTAAACTATCTTGAAAGTGCCGAATATCCACTTGTCATCAAGGCGGAAGGATTAGCACAGGGTAAGGGAGTAATTGTAGCTTCTAACTATGATGATTCTCAGGATGCAGTTGCTCGGATAATGGAGGATAAGGCTTTTGGTGATGCGGGTGACCGTATTGTTGTAGAAGATTTTCTCGAAGGGGAAGAAGTAGCTGTTTTAGCTTTGACTGATGGAGAGACAATACTACCTCTAACAACTGCAAGAGACCACAAAGCAGTATTTGAAGGTGATGAGGGACCAAACACCGGTGGGATGGGGTCATATTCACCATCACCTTATATAGATGATGAGATGATGGATAGAATTTGTAGAGAAATTTTACGTCCCACTCTTAAAGCTCTAAATAGTGAAGGAATTGATTATCGCGGTGTTCTTTATGTAGGGGTAATTTTATCAGAAAATGGACCAGCTGTAATTGATTATAATGCACGTTTTGGAGATCCCGAATCACAGGTAATGCTGCCGAGGATGAAAGGAGATCTGCTAGATTTAATTGAATATACGAATAATGTACAGTTGAGTGCATTTGATGAAATTGAATTTTATGATTTTTCTGCAGTCTGTGTTATTTTAGCTTCTGCAGGTTATCCATTAACCTTTACCACTGATTATGAGATAAAGGGACTTGAGAAATTGAAAACACATGATGATTTAATAATTTTTCACTCAGGTACCAAAATTAAAGATGGTAAATATTATACTAATGATGGCAGGGTACTGGGGCTCACTGTTGTTGGTGATAGTTTATTTAACATCATCAATAAAGTCTATGAATATATAGAAGAAGTAGAATTTGAAGATATGCATTACAGAACAGATATTGGCTTCAGTATTTCGCAAATATCTGAAACAAATTTAGAATAATTAATTGCTGCTGATATTTCTAGATTAGAGTTATTAGAAATACTTTAGTTATTGTTTTGATAAGTTTTTATAATATACAAACAAATATCCTTTTTATTATTTGCATTCACCTCCATAAGTGTTTATAATAAAGTTGATTAGATTGCTAAGGTTTATTTACTATTAAATTTGTTAAGAGATCGATAATTTTGCTGATCTGCTATTATTTATACTATATTTAATTCAGGATAATTTAGTTAATCTGTCCCAAAAGGGGGTAATTGCAGTGTTTGAAACTATTAAATCTGATGTCAATGCAGTTTTTGAACGTGATCCAGCTGCTAACAATATAATTGAAGTTCTTCTAGCTTATTCTGGTCTGCATGTTCTTTTATTTCACCGATTTTCTCACAAACTTTATCAGATGGGTTTGAGAACAATACCGCGTTTGACTTCTCAGCTGGCTCGATTTTTAACCGGAATAGAAATTCATCCGGGAGCTAAAATTGGCAGCGGCTTTTTTATAGATCACGGCATGGGAGTTGTAATTGGAGAAACCGCAGAGGTTGGTGATAATGTCACACTCTATCAGGGAGTAACATTAGGTGGTACAGGTAAAGAAAAGGGTAAAAGACATCCAACAATTCGGGATAATGTAGTTATTGGAGCTGGAGCAAAGGTGCTTGGTTCTATAACAATCGGTAGTGATACAAAGATCGGTGCAGGATCGGTGGTACTAAAAGATGTTGAAGAAAACGCTACTGTTGTAGGGGTGCCCGGAAGGGTAATAATTAGAGATGGGAAACGCGTTCATCCTCAGAAGGACTTACAGCATGGTGATCTGCCAGATCCTATTGAAGATAGGCTGAGAGAAATTGAAGCAGAGTTTTTGAAGTTAAGAAAAGATATTTTAAACAAAGAGTCATTTGGAGATGTAGATTAAATTTATAATTTAATATATTTTAAAAGTTAAAAGAGCTCAGCTTAAGCTGAGCTCTTTATTATGCGATATTATATTCAAAAAAGATATTTAGATTTCAATTAATTCATAATCTGCAGTCCCCAGACCAATTTCTTCTGCATATTTAATCTGTCTAATACCACCATCAGTATTCGGATGAACATGTTTAAATTTATTTTCACCTGCTTTAATTCCTTTGTCAGCAAGCATACCTGTGGCTTCTTCTGCATTGTTTACTAAATCTAAAGAGGCTTTTTCAAGAGCAACGGGATCTTTAGAAGCTAAAATTCCAATATCATTTACAATGGAGCGATCACTCCAGCCGGCACAGTCACAATCTGGTGAAACATTATTAACAAAATTAACAAATGCAGTTTTATCTTTTTTATCGTTAACTATTCCATAAGTAAATTCAACCTGTCTTTCTTCCACACCTTCACTGGTTGATTCCCATTCAATAGATATAGCCTCAGTTGGACAGGTAACAACACATTCTCCACAGCCAATACATATTTCATGGTTTATGTAGCTTTCTTGATCATTAATAGTAATACAGTCTTCAGGACAGTATTTAACACACTGCATACACTTAATACAGTATTCTTCTTCAATTTCAGGCAGAACTGCCGAGTGCATCATCTGTTTTCCAGCACGGCTTCCCAGACCCATACCAATATTTTTAAAAGTACCGCCAAAACCTGTCAGTTCATGGCCTTTAAAGTGGGCAAGGCTGATTAAAACATCTGCTTCCATTACCTCCGAACCAACTTTTATTTTATCAAAATGATTGAGATTAACCTCAACTTCCATTGAATTTTTACCGGTGAGTCCATCTGCTATAATAATTGGTGCCTGAATTGTAGCATAACTAAAACCATTTGCAACTGCACTATTTAAATGATCAATGGAGTTGGAGCGCTGACCAACATAAAGGGTGTTGGCATCTGTTAAAAAAGGTTTTCCTTTTTGTTTTTTAACATCTTCTACAATCTGTCTTGTAAAGATTGGACGAATATAGGCTGTATTTCCAGGTTCTCCAAAGTGCTGTTTTATTGCAACAAAGTCATCTTCTTCTATTATTTCGTGGAAACCAGCTTTATAAAACAATTTACTTAATTTTTTAACAAGACTTTCACTATTAGTCGTCGACTTCATATTAGTCATATATACTTTAGCTGTCATGATATCCCTCCTGAATTGATAATATACTATATTTATTATATCAGATTCTTTTGAGTATAAAAAGGGCTGCAAAAATCGCACAAAAAAATAGCCCTGGAGGTTGGGGGTCCTCCCGGGCTCTTAACAGGGGAAATTCTTCTATGTCAAGTATCGAGTTTGACTTATTTGAAAATACCTGTACTTAAATATCTTTCTCCTGTATCAGGTATTATAACAACAATTCTTTTACCACTACCTATCTCTGCTGCAATTCTAAGGGCAGCAGCAGCTGCTGCACCTGCTGAAATTCCAACAAAAATACCTTCTTCTTGAGCTAACTTACGTGTGGTTTCAAATGCTAATTCATTAGAAACTTTTTCAATTCTATCAATTACCTCAGTATTTAATACTTCAGGAATAAATCCTGCTCCAATACCTGCTATTTTATGAGGACCTGCTTCTTCTCCAGAAATCACTGCAGAATGTTCAGGTTCAACAGCAGCTATCTTAATATCTTTAATGCGCTGTTTAAGCACCTCACCAGTACCAGTTATAGTACCTCCTGTGCCTACACCAGCAACAAAGTAATCAATTTTTCCTTTTGTATCTGCAATAATTTCTTCAGCAGTATTTTTTCTGTGGGCATCTGGGTTTGCATCATTAGTGAATTGAGAAAGAACTACAGCATTCCTCTTTTCTGCAATTTTTTCTGCTTCAGCAATAGCACTTTTCATACCACCAGAAGCATCTGTTAAAACAAGTTCTGCTCCATATGCTTTTAACAGCTGTCGCCTTTCTTCACTCATTGATTCAGGCATAGTTAAAATCACATTATAACCTCGAGCAGCACCAACCATTGCAATTCCTATCCCAGTATTACCACTTGTTGGTTCAACAATTGTTCCACCTGCTTCAAGGTTCCCAGATTTTTCTGCTTCAATAATCATATTAAGAGCAATTCTATCCTTGATACTTCCTCCAGGATTAAAACTTTCAATTTTAAGTACGACTTCTGCGTCATCTTTGCTGACAAGTTTGTTTAATTTGACTAATGGTGTATTTCCAACTAGTTCAGTTATATCATCATATATCATATTTTTCCTCCTAGAATATTGAAGTAAAGTTGAGTATTTTACTGTGATTTAAATTATAATATACCTGACTAATTTTGTCAACAAAATTATTATAAAAATATTAAAATATTATCTATTTTATTCTTTTCGCGATTAATCAGCTTTTTCCTTCTCTAAATTACAGAGTTTTTTTATTATTCCAATTTTTATAAAAATATTATTAAAATAATCTTAAGAAGTTTTTTTGTAGTTGATTCTAAATTAATGATATAATAAATTGAACAAAGGTAAATAGCCATTTGAGAATTAATTTCTTAAAATAAAAAGAGAGAATGTTTATCAAGATAACTCAGCAAAATACAAGATAAACCTTATTTTTAAATTTTTTTGGGGGAGAATTTAACTCGACATAGAAATAAATAAAAAGACTATATTTATACAGTAAATCAAATTTATATTTTAATAGTAATAAATAGTAATAAAATTTACATATAACTAAATATAGAATAATACAATGGAGGGGATCACCAATGGAACATTTTTTTGCTAAAGTTTTATCAACAATGGCTGCATTATTGGCTGCGGCTTATCTACTGCCTGGTATAACGATAACAGGTGTCTGGGCTGGATTTTTTGCAGCAGTAGTTTTAGGATTTGTCAATGGTTTTATTAGACCAATATTTACTATATTAACTATACCATTTACTATTATTACCTTCGGATTATTTTTATTAGTAATTAATGCAATTATGCTTTCTTTAACATCAGTTTTAGTACCAGGATTTTATGTAAGTGGTTTTTTGTCAGCTTTAATAGGTTCAATAATAGTAAGTTTTGTGTCCAGTATCTTACACAGTTTATTCGAACAATAAAAGTGTATCTGGAAGGAGCATTAATATGAGAAATAAAATATATGTTATTTCTCTGCTTTTACTAATAATATTTACTACTACTTTTATGGTATCAGCAGATAAAATAACTCTTCAGAATGGTGATTCTTATCGTGGAGAATTACTAAATGATAGTTTAAAAATAAAAACTTCTTATGCTGAAATAAATATTCAAAGCAATTATTTAAAACAAATAGTTAAAGAAGAAAACAATCTATTTTTACTTAAAGCTGTTGAAAATAACAGGTTTAGCGGCAATATACTGGGCAATCTGCGATTTTCGAGTGATGGAGAAGAATTAGTTATTAATAAAGAAGATTTAAAATTGTTGGATTTGAGTAATCCCCAGGGTTTCAATGATAATAAATCAGTTTCTATTAAAATCAATAATGGTGATTATTATTATGCAAATTTAATGGTTGAGAGTATAAGTATTCAAACTTCTCTGGGTAGTCCACTTAATGTTAAATTTAGCAACATTAATAGTATTGAATATCTTAAAAATGAAAATTTATATCTTATAGATAGAAAACAGGGAGAAGATATTAAAGCTAATTTTGCTCAAAATAAGCTTATTGTTTGGCCTGCTGCAGGTGAGATTTTTGAACTGAATTTAAATTATCTGCAGAGATTAGAGCTCGGTAATTAAAATTATTTATAGGTATAATATCAGATAGTTTTAGTGATAGAATCTTAATTCTGATCGCAAACCTCGTGGGCTTGCCCCGAGAATGGTCAAATAAAAAGTTAATCAATCAATTAAGCAGTCTTGAGGGCTGCTTTTTTATATCAGCAAAAAGATATATAAGTTTCTAAAATTAAAGTTTTATTTTGAAAAACATTTGTAATAAATTGAATAATGTTCTCTTTTATTATAAAATCAGATTGGAATTTAGAAAAATTAAAATTATTCTGAAGGCAGGAGATATTATGAATTCAAAGAATGAGGATTACTCACGAGAATATTATGATGAATATGAAATAGACTTAAGAGAGTACATACTATTAATCTGGAATCATAAATGGTTTATTGTTGGCCTTGTAGTTTTAGCGGTTTTAGCAGCATTTATATTCAGCAGTTATTTTATAGAGGCAGAATATAAAACTGAAGCTAAAATTCAGCTTTCTAATTATGAAGGTATTTACAGCCAACCGAGCTCAGCTGTACAGATGATGCAGAGTAATGATTTAATCAAAGGAATAATAGAGGAAGTGGGAATAGATTTATCGTCAGGAGAATTAAGATCTTTTATTAATAATAATATAAATGCTTCACATATAAGTAACACCTCTATAATTAGTTTATCTGTAACTTATCGTGAAGCAGGTACTGCTGTAAAAATAGCAGAAAATATTATTAATAAATATAAAAATAATTCTGAAGTATATTTTTCTAAAATAATTAATAATAAAGAAGAATTTGTTAAGAATCTAGAGTCAGATTTAGAGGGAATAAATCAATCTATAGATAAAAATAATGATTTGATTGAAGAAAATAGGGAAGCAGCTAATTATGAAACTGTAAAGAGTTTATTAGAAGAAAATGCCTCTTTAAAAAAATCAAGACAAGAACTGAGACTATTAATCCAAGAAGAAAAGCAGCAGCTGCTTGAATTTTATCCTCTACAAACAATAGATTCTCCATATTCACCCGAAAACCCAGTCAGTCCAAACATAAAGCTTAATATTGCTATTGCTGCTGTGCTGGCATTCATGCTTGCTATATTTATAGTATTCTTCAAAGAATTCATGAAAGAAGAAGAGGAAAAAGAATAAAAGAGCTGTATTTAATCTAGAAAAATGCATCTATATAATCAGTGTAAAGATATTTTAGGATTGAGTACAAATCACTTAGATTTTATCACCCCTTCTCTTAAAAGAAGGGGTTTAATGTTTGAAATTGGAAGATTTTTATAATAAACTAAATAGTGTTAGATATACTTTTAGATATTTATCTCTAATATTTGATTAAAAATATAGCTCATATAAGCAGATACTAAAAGTAGATAATTATATTAGATGAGGTGTTGAAAAGGATGAAAATAACTGTTTCAGGTGCTGGTTATGTTGGATTGTCAAATGCGGTTCTTTTGGCTCAAAATCATGAAGTTACAATTGTTGATATTTTAGAGGAAAAGGTTGATATGATAAATGATAAGGAATCACCGATTGTGGATGCTGAGCTTGAAGAATACCTTAAAAACAAGGACTTAGATCTAAAGGCGACAACAGATCCTTATAAAGCTTATCGAGAGGCTGACTTTGTTATTATTGCCACACCAACAAATTATGATCCAGATCAAAATTATTTTAATACAAGAACAGTCGAAGCAGTTGCAGCTAATGTATTATCTCTGAACGAAGATGCAGTGATGATTATAAAGTCAACGGTTCCTGTTGGTTATACAGAAGAACTGAGGGAAAAATTTGATACAGAAAATATCATATTTTCTCCAGAATTTTTGAGAGAAGGCAATGCACTTTATGATAATTTATATCCTTCAAGAATAATAGTAGGGGAACAGTCATCTAGAGCAGAGAAGTTTGCTGATTTATTAGTAGAAGGTGCAATAAAAGAAGATATACCTGTGTTATTTACTGATTCCACTGAAGCTGAGGCTATTAAATTATTTGCAAATACATACCTTGCTATGAGGGTTGCATTTTTTAATGAATTAGATACTTACTCCGAAATACGCAATCTCGATACAAAGCAGATTATCGAGGGAGTTGGTCTTGATCCAAGAATTGGAGACCATTATAATAATCCATCCTTTGGTTATGGGGGCTACTGTCTGCCCAAAGATACAAAACAGCTGCTTGCTAATTATAAAGATGTTCCTAATAATATAATGCAGGCAATTGTAGATGCAAATAGAACTAGAAAAGATCATATTGCTGAAATGATAATCAAAAAGAAACCCGAGATTGTTGGAGTTTACAGGTTAACCATGAAGAAGAATTCAGATAATTTTAGGCAGTCTTCTGTACAGGGAGTAATGAAACGAATTAAAGCAAAGGGAATAGAAGTCATTGTTTATGAGCCAGCTCTGGATGAAGAGGAATTTTATCGTTCACGTGTTATTAAAGATCTAAAAGATTTTAAAGAAAAATCAGACCTTATTATTGCAAACAGGATTGCAGATGATATCAAAGATGTTGAGGATAAATTGTATACAAGGGATCTCTTTAATAATAATTAAATTAACTTTGATCATTAAATCAGCTTTCAAAAATTTTGAATAATCTTTGCTAAAAAAATTTAATTGTTATAGATAAACTTAATTTTTCATAAAAGTTTTGAAATCATAATTTTTAAACCAGAACAGACAAAACCCCTCCTGGATATATTTAAATCCATCGGGAGGGGTTATATTTTTAGCTAAAACAAAATTTCCTATAGAATTTAAATAGGATTAGAATTTTACACCAGTCAGTATAATTATACCTGCATCAGCAAATGGAATTACTTCCAATCTAAATGGGTCTTTTTCTATGCCAATTCCGAATACAAATCCAGGAAAAGTTTCCATATCATGCATCCAGGTATTATATTCACCACTGCTGTTATCATATCCATCAACTATGCCAAATGTTAACTTTGCAGTTAAATTAAAATACTTGAAATTATAAAGTTCATAATGTCTTCCAAAGTAAAAATAACGAGTCGACTGTTCATAAGTGTTTTTGAAATAACTGATGCCAAATAAATTATTATTTGGATAATGATATTCAAGTCCAAGCAGTCTCTGCTGATTATTTTGATAATTTTTATCACTATAATGAAAAGTGTGGAGGCTTGTCTGCAGATAATAATTTCCTTCTTCTGCTCTCACAGCTCCAGTAAAAATAATCATAAATAATATTAAATTTAAAATGAGAAAAACTTTTTTATTCATAATAAGAGTTTCTCCTTTTAATTAAGATTATCGTTTCAGCCAGAAACCAATTCTTTTATCAATCAGCTGGCCATAACTGTTCATAGGTCTTCCTGTATAATATTCCCAGCCAATAATTTCTGTAACAAAAAAGGCTTTTTCTATCTCAATAACTACCGGCATCTTATCAAAAGGATCTCTCATGATAATATTACCGCTATCATAATATCCTTTAAGGGTCACATTATCTCCAAGAGCAGCAAAGTTTGTAATAAAGTTTGCTGTTTCTGCATTGAATAATGCATAGCCATCTACCGCATAAGCACGCCAGGGATGCATTCTTGTCCCTACCCGTTCTTCAACTTTTCCATTTAAATATTCAATTTCTCTATCAGTCTCAAATGGATAATCGGGAAAACGGAGGCTGTCATAGTAATCTGTTCCCTTATATTCGATTATCTGGCCTTTTAATTTGCTAAGATCATTACCTACCAGCAGATCATCATGAAAATTAGCCAGGTCATCTCTTATCTTCCAACTTACTATTGAAGTAGGTATCTCTTGCAGTTCATTATTTTCATCTTTATTGAAAAGTTCTGCTAGATCAGCTGAAATTTCCTCGATTTCGCGATTATCTATTAAAACAGGACCCATAACTGTTTTTACTCTTTCTTTTTCTATGCCATCGAAATTAAGCATATTCTGGTTTGACAATATTATTAAATTGATTGTACTTATTCCCTGATCAGATTTTGTTATTTCAAGTGGATAGTATAATCTATCAGTTTTAAATCTGTAAGAAATAGCTTCGTTAAATATTGGTTCCTCATCCAGTTCTATAATGTCAAACACAAAATAATTAAAGCCTCTATCCAGATAGTTTTTTATTGTTTCCGCTAATTCGGTCGGGATTATCGGATTATCATTGCCTTTTTCTTTAAGATAAGAATTTACCCAATCTGTAAATTGATCGGCATTTAGAGCTTTAGTAACAGCAATGTCATGTGAGCCGATTACAATTTCCTGTACTACCTCACCTGCCGGCTCAGCACTTCTCGAATCTGATCGCAGATCCAGCAGCGGTCTCTCGTAAATAACATTTGTAGATTCAAATAAAAATCTTTCTGCTTTTCTTATTATTTCACGGCTTGATTCTTCTACTATCGGTTCTGCTGGGAGTGGTAATACTTCAAGAACTTTAGTTTTTTTAGAAGAATATAATTCAGTAGAAAGAATTAATATTTCTTCTTCACCATTCCATGCAATCAAAGTATCTTGAGTAGGTTCAAAAATTCGAGCACTTATCTCATATGGAATTGAACCTCTATCTGCAGAAACTGCAGCTGGAATCAAAAACATAATAATTAATAATATAGAAAATATTTTTTTCAATTTTAATGCCCCCCTAGTAATTTGGTGTTAATATATACTTTCTCTGCAGAGCTTTAATTTCCTGCAATTGAAAATTATGCATTTAATTTAACAGATGAATTACTAATTTAGATGTATAATTATATATTGAAGACAGAAAAAGAGAAGATTCAGCTTAAAAATAGAGTATAATAAATAGGACGAAAGGAGGGTTACTATGGATTTATTTACCTTTGCAGCCCCAATATTTGATCAGGCAATGAAAATTACCGGTCACCATAAAACTTTAGTAGAACTTGCAGACAGTGTAAAAAGAGTCGAAATGGAAAACAAGAAGAGAAAGCTTGAAAAAAAAATAAAATTACTTGATCTAGGAGGAGGCACAGGAGAATTCGTTAAATATCTGCCTGATAACTTCGCTGTGACAATTGCAGACCCATCTTCAGCAATGCTTAAAAAATCAAAAAATAAAAAGTACAGCAAAAAAGTAGAACATGTTCTTGCAGATGGAGCAGCTCTTCCATTTGCTGATGAACAATTTGATTATATTACAATCTCCGATGCACTTCACCATTTTAGAGATGTAAGTTCTGCCTTGGCAGAAGCTAGACGAGTTTTAAAAAAACAAGGTGATTTATTTATACTAGAGTTCGATCCAGCTGCTTTTTTAACTAAAGTGATCATCTTTTTTGAAAGAATAGCGGGTGAGCCTGTTAATTTTTTTGATCCTTCAACACTAGAAAAAAAGATAGGGAATAACAACTTTAAAACAGAGCATGAATATTTAAATAAAGCCATTTATATTATGAATGCCAAAAAGCTTTCTTAATACTTTAAATTCATTATTTCTATTCGAAGTATTCTAATAATTTAGAATACCTCAAAAGCCTTAAATTAATAGTGTTAAGTATTTGACAGCAGAATTGTAAAGTATTATACTTAAATAGGAAATTACTATAAAAAACTTACCTTATAATAGGAGGGAAATTTATAATGGCAAAACAAATGAAGACCATGGATGGAAACACTGCTGCAGCCCATGTGGCATATGCATTTACTGATGTAGCAGCAATCTATCCTATAACTCCTTCATCACCTATGGCTGAATTAGTTGACACATGGAGTGCTCACGGACGGAAAAACATTTTCGGTCAGCGGGTTAAACTGAGTGAAATGCAGTCAGAGGGAGGAGCATCAGGTGCAGTTCACGGATCACTGGTAGCAGGGGCCTTAACAACAACCTTTACAGCTTCTCAGGGTTTACTTTTAATGCTCCCTAACATGTACAAAATAGCTGGTGAATTATTACCAGGAGTTTTCCATGTTAGTGCTCGTACAGTTGCTACACATGCTCTTTCAATTTTTGGTGATCATTCTGATGTTATGGCAACACGTCAAACAGGTGCAGCTATGTTGGCTTCCGGTAGTGTTCAGGAAGTTATGGATCTAGCTGGAGTAGCACATTTAGCTTCAATCAAATCTAGTGTTCCTTTTGTTCACTTTTTTGATGGTTTTAGAACTTCTCATGAGTACCAAAAAATAGAGGTTATGGACTATGAAGACCTGGCAGAACTAGTTGATTACGGCAAGGTTAGTGAATTCAGACACAGAGCTTTAAATCCAGAACATGCAGTAACAATGGGTACAGCTCAAAATCCTGATATTTTCTTCCAGGCACGTGAAGCATCTAACCGTTTTTATGATGCAGTACCTGATATTGTAGAAGAATACATGCAGGAAATCTCAGAATTAACAGGTAGAGAATATCATCCATTTAATTATGTTGGAGCTGAAGATGCAAAATATGTAATTATCGCGATGGGTTCTGTAACTGATACAATCGAAGAAACAGTTAAATATTTAGTTGATAAAGGAGAAAAGGTAGGGCTGATTAAGGTTAGATTATATCGTCCATTCTCCGAAAAATACTTCATGAAGGCTCTTCCAGAAACTGCTGAGAAGATTGCTGTATTAGATAGAACTAAAGAACCTGGTGCAGTAGGGGAACCTCTTTATGAAGATGTAAGATCATTATTCTATGATAAAGAAGTAAGACCTGAAGTTATTGGTGGACGCTACGGTTTAAGTTCTAAGGATACAACTCCTACACATATTAAGGCGGTTTATGATAATCTTAGAAAAGATAATCCTAAAAATCACTTCACTTTAGCAATCAATGATGATGTAACACATACTAATCTCGAACCAAAAGAACATATTAATACTTCACCAGAAGGTACAGTACGCTGCAAGTTCTGGGGCTTCGGCTCAGACGGTACAGTTGGAGCAAATAAAAATGCAGTTAAAATCATTGGTAACAATACTGATAAATATGCACAGGCATATTTCTCATATGATTCTAAAAAATCAGGTGGTGTAACAGTATCTCACTTAAGATTTGGAGATGAGCCGATTAAGTCTACTTATCTAATTGATCAAGCTGATTATGTAGCCTGCCATAAAGAATCTTATGTGGATAAATTCGATATGGTTTCTGACCTGCATGAAGGTGGAACTTTTGTGCTCAACTGTACATGGTCAGAAGATGAATTAGATGAAAACCTTCCGGCAGAAATGAAGAAGTATATTGCTGATAATGATATTAAATTCCATATCATAGATGCAGTAAAAATTGCTCAGGAAGTAGGCTTAGGAGGCCGCATCAATATGGTTATGCAGACTGTGTTCTTTAAACTAGCAGATATCATACCGGTTGATGAAGCAGTGGAATATCTCAAAGAGGCTATCAAAGATACATATGGACATAAGGGTGATAAAATAGTTGAGATGAATTATAAAGCTGTTGATAAAGCTCTAGATGCTTTAGTTAAAGTAGATGTACCTGCTGAATGGAGCAGTGCAGAAGCTGTTGAAGAAAAAGAGGAAGAAGATATCCCAGAATTCGTTAAAAATGTTGTAGAAGTAGTTAATAGACAGGAAGGTGACAAATTACCTGTAAGTACATTTGTTGGCCGTGAAGATGGTCATTTCCCTCCTGGATTATCTAAATATGAGAAACGTGGAATCGCAATTAATGTACCTGACTGGCTCGATGATGTATGTATTCAGTGTAATCAGTGTTCATTGGCATGTCCACATGCAGTAATCAGACCTTTCTTACTGGATGAAGAAGAAGCTGCTAACGCACCTGAAGGATTTAAAACTTTAGATGCAAAAGGTAAACAGCTCGAGGGTCTGCAGTATAAGATTCAGGTAAGTCCTTATGACTGTACAGGTTGTGGAGTTTGTGCTGATGTCTGTCCTGTTGGTGCTTTAGATATGAAACCATTTGCAGAAATGGTAGAACAGGAAGCAGATAACTGGGATTATGCAAAAAATGAAGTAACTATCAAAGATGACCTGATGGATCCTGTTAATATTAAGGGAAGTCAGTTCCAGGAACCACTACTTGAGTTCTCAGGTGCATGTGCAGGTTGTGGAGAAACTGCTTATGCTAAACTTGTAACTCAATTATTTGGTGATAGAATGCTGATCGCTAATGCTACAGGTTGTTCTTCAATCTGGGGTGGATCTGCACCAGTATCAGTATATACTACAAATAAAGATGGACATGGTCCAGCTTGGGCAAACTCATTATTTGAAGATAATGCTGAATATGGTTATGGTATGTTCCTTGCCACTGAACAGATTAGATCAAAAGTTGCTGATCTCATGGAAGAAGCAATTGAATTGAATCTGGATGAAGAGCTAAATGAACTGCTCAAAGAATTCCTTGATAACATGCAGAATGGAGAAAAAACCAAGGAACTTAGAAATAAAATGATGCCTTTACTGGCTAAATATAGTGATAATGAAGTTATCGCAGAAATTGTAGACAGAAAAGAATTCCTAACTAAAAAATCTCAGTGGATCTTCGGTGGAGATGGCTGGGCTTATGACATTGGTTTTGGTGGATTAGACCATGTACTTGCATCTGGAGATGATGTAAATGTATTAGTATTTGATACAGAGGTATATTCTAATACAGGTGGTCAGTCATCCAAATCTACTCCTACTGCTGCAGCTGCTAAGTTTGCTGCTTCAGGTAAGAAGATTAAGAAGAAAGATCTCGGCCAGATGGCAATGACTTATGGCTATGTTTATGTAGCACAGATTTCTCTAGGTGCTAATATGAATCAGGCTATTAAAGCAATTGCAGAAGCTGAAGCATATGATGGTCCTTCACTTGTAATCGCTTATGCTCCATGTATTTCTCATGGACTTAAAGATGGTATGGGCTGCAGTGTGACACAGGAGAAAGACGCTGTTAAAGCTGGCTACTGGCACTTATATCGCTTTAACCCTGAATTCAAAGATGAAGGCAAAAATCCATTTAGCATGGATTCTAAAGAGCCTACTGGAGATTTCCGTGAATTCTTACTTAGTGAGGTACGTTTCTCCTCATTACAGAAGACATTCCCAGAAATCGCAGAAGAACTCTTTGAACATGCAGAAGAAGACGCAAAAGAACGCTATAAGTCTTACAAACGTCTAGAGGAAGCTTACGCTCCAGACGAAGAATAATAAGACATATATAGTTATTAAAAATAGATAAAGGTAAACGGGGCAGCGGTTATTATTACCGCTGCCTTTTTACAATTTTAAGATATTATAAATAGTTATGATTAGAAGAGCTTCTAAAATTACAGAATCAGGCAGGAGCAAATAATTTTTTGTTGAATTTATTAATAATAGATGTTTATAATAATATACTTCTGATTTTAAAATATAGTTAGAGAAAGTGGTGGATTGTTTTGACTGAATATAAATTTATTAATGGATTATTAGATAATCTAATAAAACAGGCAAACTATCTTGAAAAAATTGTTTCTAATATTTCTGAGATATTATTGGTTATTGATTCAGAAGGATATTTCAAAGATATTTGGACCACTAAAAATGAAAATCTGATTGTCGAAGCCAAAATGGCTCTGAATAAACATATTAGTGAAGTTATACCGGAAAAAATTGCTGAGAAGTTAGAGGCAAAAGTCTTAAAAACACTGCGCACTGGTGAAATGGAGATATTTGATTATAATTTACTTATTGACGGTAAAAAGAAATATTTTGAAGCAAAGCTTATTAAACTTGAAGAAAGAAAAGATGATGTTTTGGCTGTTATCAGAGATATAACAGAGAGAGTAGAGAGAGAAAAAAGAATTGAATATCTTTCTTTTCACGATGAACTTACCGGTTTATATAACAAACGATATATTAACATAGAATTACAAAGGCTTTGTAATTCAAGAAAACTGCCGATAAGTATTATCATTGGTGATCTTGATAAACTAAAAACTGTAAATGATAATTATGGACACACACATGGAGATAAATACTTAAAAAAAGCATCTGATATATTAAAATGTATTTTTAGAAATGAGGACATAATTGCCAGGATTGGTGGAGATGAATTTGCCATACTGCTTCCCGAAACCGACAAAAAATTGGCAGAAAAAATATGTGATAGAATTAAAGATAGTTTTAATAAAGCTGATAATGATGATTTTCCTATTCCTCTTAGTATTTCTTTGGGATGTGCAACTATGAATAATGATGATAATGATTTAATAAAATATTATAAAAAAGCTGGAAAACAGATATATAAAAACAAATAAAGCAAATATAGCAGCAGCTATTATATTAATTTTTTGATAATAAATTAATTTGGCAAATAGAGGAGGAGATAGTAGATGGTTTTAGATTGGCAAAGTATCTTTAAATTAATACTTGCAGCAGTTACAGCAGCATTTATTGGCTATAATAGAGAAAAACTGGATAAAGCAGCAGGTATCAGAACAAATGTAATAGTAGCGGTTATTTCCTGTCTGATAATGATTCTTTCCATCAGAGTCTCAAAAGTAGGTATTGATATAGGGATGCAGGGTGGAGACCCTGCCCGGCTGGCAGCACAAGTAATCAGTGGGATTGGTTTTTTAGGTGCAGGTACGATTATTAAACAGGAAGATAAAGTAGAAGGCCTGACTACTGCAGCCAGCCTTTGGGGAGTAGCAGGTTTAGGACTTGCAATCGGTTTTGGTCTCTATGATATTTCATTGGTTGCAGCAGGTTTAATCTATATCAGTTTAAAAATATCTCCATTTGTCAAAAGAAAAGTCAAATGATTTTGAGGAGGAGTGATTTTTATGAAGTCAATCAGAAAATATCTGTATTTCAATACTGACAATAGAGTTGAACTAATCAATATCACCAACAAAGTCAGAGAAGTACTAAAGGAAAGTGGGATTAAAGAGGGTTTATGTCTGGTTAATGCGATGCATATTACAGCCAGTGTTTTTATTAATGATGATGAAAGCGGACTCCATCAGGATTATAAAGAGTGGCTTGAGGAATTAGCACCACATGAACCTGTCTCCCAGTATGCTCATAATGGATTTGAAGACAATGCAGATGCTCATCTGAAAAGACAGGTTATGGGCCGTGAGGTAGTAGTAGCTGTAACAGATGGTGAACTTGATTTTGGCCCATGGGAACAAATTTTTTATGGGGAGTTTGACGGCAGACGCAAAAAAAGAGTTCTAGTCAAAATTATTGGTGAATAATGAACTAAATTTAAAAAGGTGAATAAATTTAATCAGCTTCTTAATAGTAAAAAGGATTTAGCTGACTATATAATTCACTAAATAGACTGCTAAAATGAAGGCTGGGTATTTTCAAAAAAACCTTGACTAGCTAGCTGTCAGCTGTTATAATAATTGTTGTCGCTGAGAAAATGCGATAAATTGTGCCCGTAGCTCAACTGGATAGAGCGTCTGACTACGGATCAGAAGGTTGAGGGTTCGAATCCTTCCGGGCACGCCATTTTAATCTTTTAAAAAACATCAACCAACAACTTCTAGTGATCAATATGCTGGGAGTTTTTTATTTATATTTAAATTAGTGAATTAATTCACAATAATCCTTTAAATATCAATAATTATGTGCTACAATTATCCTTGCAAAGTTTAAAAAAGAAGTTTTAGCAGCAAAAATAAAATTTTTATCAATATTAGTGAAATATTTCACTAATTAAAAATGATATAAATGAATTAGACGACCTTCAAATGTTTGCTGAATATTGTATTTTAGATAATGATTTTTAATTTGCCAACCATTTACATAATCAAGATAAAGAGAAGTATAATTTTATAATTAATAAGGAGTTGACAAAATTAATGAATACTGTTGATTTAAAGATTAATGATCAGAAAGTGCAGGTTGAGAAAGGTACACCTATTATAGAAGCTGCAAAAGAGATAGGGATAGATATACCAGCACTCTGTTATCATCCTGAGCTAAGTATGCATGGAGCATGTCGTGTTTGTGTAGTGGAAAATAAGAAAACAGGTGAGCTTATTGCATCATGTGCTAACCCTGTTTCTAATGGTATGGAAATTTTGACAAACAGTGAGAAGGCTGAAAGTGCGCGCAAATTGAATCTTGAGTTCATACTTGCGAATCATCCTAATGATTGTATGACCTGTGATTCAGGAGGAAGCTGTAAACTTCAAGAATTGGTATATGAGTGTGAGATTACAGAACCACGTTTTGGTACTTTAGAGGAATCTATGTACGAGATTGAGCAAAAAAATCCTTTTATTGAATTTGATCCAAATAAATGTGTTCTTTGTGGTCAGTGTGTTAGAGTCTGCAAAGAAATACAGGTTTCTAGAGCTTTAGAATTTTCAGAGCGGGGTGCCGATGCAAAGGTAATGACTTCTTTTGGAAATGATATTGCTGATGAAGATTCTTCCTGTGTTCACTGCGGCCAGTGTGTAGAAATCTGTCCTACTTCAGCTTTGAATTATATTCCTTCTAAAGGAAAGGGAAGGGAGTATAACTTTGATGATAAGGTGCAGACTACCTGTGGTTACTGTGGGGTTGGATGCCAGCTTGAATTAAGAATTAAAGATAACAAAGTAGTGGAAGTTGGTTCAGTATATCAGGATGGTAATCCAAATCCTATGGGGGAAACATGTGTAAAGGGAAGATTTGCTTATGATTTTATAAATAGTAAAGATCGTTTGACTAAACCGCTTATTAAAGAGAATGGCCGTTTTGTTGAAGCAAGCTGGGAAGAAGCTCTTGATTTTGCAGCTGAAAAACTGACTGAGGTCAAAGAAAAATATGGTGGCAGTGCTGTCGGAAATTTAACATCTGCCAGATGTACGAATGAAGAAAACTATTTGATGCAGAAATTTATGCGTGCAGTTATTGGCAGCAATAATGTAGACCACTGTGCTCATTTGTGACACTCTCCAACTGTGGCTGGTCTAGCCAAAAGTTTTGGTAGTGGAGCAATGACAAATTCTATCAGTGAAGTAGAAAAATCAGATATAATTTTTGTAATAGGTTCAAATACACCAGAATCACATCCAGTTATAGCAAGTAAGATTAAACGGGCCCTAAATAATGGAAGCAAACTTATTGTTGCTGATCCCAGGAAAATAGGACTTTCACCTTTTGCTGATATTTCAGTACAGCATAAACCGGGTTCAGATACTGCTTTGATCAATGGGATGATGCATGTAATTATCAAAGAAGGCTTAGATGACAAAGAATATATAGAAAAAAGAACTGAAGGTTATGAATCACTAAAAAAGGTGGTTGAATTTTATACACCCGAAAAAACTGCTGAGATCACAGGTGTTCCAGCTGAAGATATAATAAAAATGGCAAGACTATATGCTTCTCAAGATAGGGGTGCAATTTATTATGCAATGGGTATAACTCAGCATAAATCAGGAACCCAAAATGTAACTTCTATCGCCTGTCTGGCAATGTTGACAGGTAATGTTGGTAGAGAAGGAACAGGTGTGAATCCGCTGCGTGGACAAAATAATGTTCAGGGAGCTTGTGATCTTGGAGGTTTACCAAATGTTTATTCTGGTTATCAAAAAGTTTCTGACCCTGCAATACAAGATAAATTCGAGAAGGCCTGGGGAAGAGAACTATCAGCTCAGCCTGGTCTAACTATAGTTGAGATGTTTAATGCTGTAGATGAAGATAGAATAAAATCTCTGTATATAATTGGTGAAAATCCAGCTGTATCTGATCCAAATCAGCACCATATCGAAGAGGCTTTACGAAAACTTGAATTTTTAATTGTAGAAGATATATTTTTAACAGAAACAGCAAAATTTGCTGATCTCGTTCTTCCTGCTGCCTGTTTTGCAGAAAAAGAAGGAACATTTACAAATACAGAGCGCAGAATACAGAAGGTGCGCAAAGCCGTTGAAGCACCTGGAGAAGCAAAAGCAGACTGGGAAATAATAACTGGGCTCTCAGCAAAAATGGGATATGAAATGGATTATCAAAACCCTGCAGAGATTATGGATGAAATTGCAGAATTAACTCCGATATATGGAGGCATAAATTATGAGCGTATAGATAAAACAGGTATACAGTGGCCGTGTCCTGATAAAGATCATTCAGGTACAAAGTATCTACATAAAGATGAGTTTGCAAAAGGAATTGGCACTTTTCATCCAGCCGTAGATTCTAAATCAATAGAAGAAGCAGATGAGGAATTTAACTTCATTATGATGACAGGCAGAATGCTTTACCATTATCATACTGGGACAATGACCAGAAATTCGGAAGCAACAAATGATTATCAGAAAGAAGCATATGTAGAGATACATAAAAATGATGCCAATAAATTAGAAATTGAAAATAGAGACAGAGTAAAAATAACTTCAAGACGTGGAGAAATAGAGACATATGCTAAAATAGGTGAGCGGGTCCAGGAAGGGCAGGTTTTTATGCCTTTTCACTTTGCAGAAAGCCCTGCAAATAGACTAACAAATGATGAATTAGATCCTGAGGGTAAAATTCCCGAGTTAAAAGTTACAGCAGTAAAAGTAGAAGCAGTCTGCTGAAAAAGCTTAAATTGATTGAATCTATAAGCAGATAATCATTTTGATCTAAAGTGTAATCTAAATTGATTAACATTAATATAATGGAGGTAATTAACATGAAAAGTTTATTAAGTCCAGCAGAAATTAGTGATGCTGTAGTTGATACAGGAATTAAAAAAGTAAAAAGAACAAATATGCAGATGCTTCTTTTAGGAATCATGGCAGGACTCTTTATAGCTCTTGGAGCTTATGCTTCAAATATGGCAGTCCATTCAATGCCAGCAGATAATTATGGAATGATTAAATTCCTGCAGGGAGCAATTTTTCCTGTAGGTTTAATCTTGGTTTTAACAGCTGGTGCAGACCTATTTACAGGGAATACACTAATATTTTTAGGAGTTTTAGAAAATAAGGTTAGTGTAAAGGAAATGCTCAACAACTGGCTTTTTGTTTATCTGGGTAATTTTATTGGTTCAATTACATTTGCGCTTTTGATATATTATTCTGGTTTATTCAGTACCTCAAATGGAGCATTAGGAGCTTTTCATGTAAAAATTGCAGCAGCAAAAGTATCCCTACCAGTAGGACAGCTTTTAATCAGAGCATTACTCGCTAATTTTGTAGTTTGTCTAGCCGTCTGGATAGCAATAGGTTCTAAAACAATGGTTGGTAAAGTATTTGCTTCTTGGTTCCCGATCATGGCATTTGTAGCTGGAGGTTTTGAGCATAGTATTGCCAATATGTATTATATATTTACCGGACTTTTGGCAAAGGCAAATTTTACTTCATTGAGTACTGTTAGTAGTTCTGAACTTGCAAATTTAAATTATTCAGGCTTTCTCTACAACTTGCTATTTTCCACTTTGGGTAATATAATTGGAGGAGGAGTATTCATTGGCTCAATTTACTGGTTGATATTTAAGGTCGAACCAGAAACAGTCGAAGAAGAAACTGTAGAGACTATAGAAAAAGCTGAAAGTGTAAGCAGTGCTTAAACACTATAAAAATTAAGCTGAATAGCACTTGCAAAAGATAAAAACAGCTGTTATAATAGTTAATGTTGCAGCTTGAAATGCAGCATTTAATTAGGAGATATTTTATGGATAATGATAAAAAATATATGCAGATGGCCCTGGCAGAAGCCAGGAAAGCTTATCAGCAGGCAGAGGTCCCAATCGGAGCAGTTGTGGTTTGTAATGGTAGGGTTGTTGGACGTGGGTTTAATCGCCGGGAGCAAACTCAAGACCCAACTTCTCATGCCGAAATGATTGCCCTGAGAGAGGCTGCTGCAGAAGAGGGCAGCTGGCGTTTGGAAGAATGTGAACTTTATGTAACATTAGAGCCATGTCCAATGTGTGCAGGTGCTATTTTACAGTCACGTCTTAAACGACTTATTTTTGCTGCCAGAGATCCCAAAGCAGGAGCTGTAGAGAGTCTTTACCAGCTTCTCAATGATGATCGTTTTAATCATCAGGTTGAGGTTGTTGGAGGTATACTAGAAGAAGAAGCAGCTCAGCTTTTAAAAGAATTTTTCCGTGAGTTAAGACAACGGAAGGATGGGTGAGTCTGGCTGAAACCGCTCGACTCGAAATCGAGTAGGCATTATGTGCCTCGGGGGTTCAAATCCCTCTCCTTCCGCCATTGAAATCTGGCTTAAAGGGAAAACAGGTTTTTTATTATTTATCAACCATAAAATCAGATATAGATATATTTAAGAATAAGAAGTTGAGTAAAAATATCTAACTTCTGACGGCCTCGATGGCCAAATACTGAAACTAACCCTGCGTAATATTAAAGTAAGTTTCAGTGCAACTTCCAAAACGGATGTTGAGTAATTGTTGGAGTTTTATCCAACTTCTAACTTCTAACTTCTAACTTCCAAAACGGAGAGGTGTCCGAGTCTGGCTTAAGGGGCCCGCCTGGAAAGCGGGTGTAGGCTTTCACCTACCGAGGGTTCGAATCCCTCCCTCTCCGCCATTTAAATTTTTATAAATTTTTTATTAGATTTGGCCGCACTAGATGGGGTGGTAGCGGTACCCTGTAACCTGCAAACCGCTATAGCAGGATTGACGCCGTGGTTGAGGACTTTTTCTTTCAGGGTCTGGCCCTGATAAGTAGTGTTGACAATTGGGTCTCGCGCAATGAAGTCTTGTGAACCCCGTCAGATCCGGGAGGAAGCAGCGGTAAACAAGTCGCTTCATGTGCCGCGAGGGTGCCTGGTTCGAGCCAACTGTCAGGGTAACGCCTGGGAGAAGGAATTCGACGCACGGTGTGCGGCCTCTATTTTTTACAACACCCGGATTGGGTGTTTTTTTGTTATATAATAATATTTTGAGGTGAAGCAAATGTCCTTTCTCTCTCTTTATCGAAAATATCGTCCAGAGAATTTTAATGATCTTATAGGTCAGGATCATGTTGTGCAGACATTAAAAAACGCATTAAAAAATGATAGAGTTGCACATGCTTATCTTTTTGCAGGACCACGTGGTACAGGGAAGACATCAACTGCAAAAGTTTTTGCACGTGCATTGAACTGTTCCAGTCCTGGAGATGATTTTGAGCCCTGTGGTGAGTGCAGTTCCTGTCAGAGAATAGATAACGGCAGTTCTCTAGATGTTATTGAGATTGATGCTGCATCTAACCGCGGTATCGATGAAATTAGAGAGCTGAGAGAAAAGGTTAAATTTTATCCTGGTGAAGGTGACTATAAGGTATATATAATTGATGAAGTTCACATGCTGACAAAAGGAGCCTTTAACGCACTTCTGAAAACTCTCGAAGAGCCACCGGATAGTGTAGTCTTTATACTGGCGACTACAGAACCACACAAGGTTATCACAACTATAATGTCAAGATGCCAGCGTTTTGATTTCAGTCTGCTCAGTTTAGGTGATATAAAAAGCAGACTTCAGTATATTACTTCTCAAGAAGGATATCAGATCGAAAAAGAAGCTCTCGATATTCTGGCTCGAAGTGCTAGAGGAGGCATGAGAGATGGTATTAGTTTACTTGACCAGGCTATTTCTTTTAGTGATGGCACTCTAAGTGTTCAAGAAATATCTAAAATGCTGGGTAGAGCTAATAAAGATAAGTTAAAAGAATTGTTAATACATTTAAATAACAAAGAAAGTCAAAAATCACTTGAGCTTTTAGATAAAGAGCTGGAATCAGGACTTGGGATTGAAAGATTTAGTGATGAATTAATATCTTACTGCAGAGAACTGCTTTTAATCAAAGAATGTGGTACCAAATCTGGTATTTTAGAATATTCTTCAAACTATTTAGATGAGCTTGCAGAAACTGCTGCAAAAATGAGCACAGTTCAGATTACAGATGTAATAGATGAATTTGCATCTTTAAAGCAAAAATTGCGTTCAAGTGCGAGAGCACGTTTACAATTGGAGATAAGTATTATAAAATTAAGTAGTAAGGTAGAAGGAAGTTCTATTGAAGATAGATTAAGAGAACTTGAATATAAACTGGATAATTTTCTAAACAGCAGCTCTGCTGCAGACTCAAGCACAAGCTTTGATTTTAAAGATCAGAAGCGGTCTGAAGATATAAATACTCAGACTGAGACTGAAGAAAAAGATATTTCAAAACCTGCCAAGAGAACTGCAGGAGCAGAAAAAGCTGAAAAAATTCCAGAAGCAAAAATATCTCAAAGAAAAGAACCGCCTGAAAAAGATGAAACAAAAAAGAGCAGACAGAATTCTCAGAGTTATTCTGGAGATCTTTCTTTAGAAAAAGTTAAAAAATACTGGGGCAAAGTACTTAATCAAATCAGGAAAATTGATGTCTCAGTTCAGGCTCTGCTGCGAGAAGGAGCTCCGGCAGCTGTAGAGGGTAATACAATAGTTGTTGCTTTCGATAGTGATAAAAAGTTCCACTACAAAGGAGCTGTATCAAATAAGTCACTTATCACAAAAGTTTTAAGGAAAATATTAAATGAAGCTGTTGAGCTTGAATTTGTACATGGAGAGTATAAAAAAAAATCTCTAAATAAGGATTTTGATCAAACTCAGACCGCTGGCTTCGATAATAAAGACAGAAACAAATCAGCCAGCCATAGTTCAAAAAACAGTAATATGAGCAGCAAAAAAAACAATAATTCTGTTCTAGATAATAAACAGATGGGTAATAATAATTTTCAAAATAAAAATTCAGAAAACCAGAGTAAAGAAAAAAGTTTAAGTATAGAAGAAATTGCTCGTATGTTTTCTGGAAAAATAATTGAAGTAGATGAATCAATTTTAGAAAAAAGAGGAGGCAATTAAAATGGATATGAATAAGTTAATGAAACAAGCACAGCAAATGCAGTCAAAGATGGCTAAAATGCAGGAAGAATTAGAAAAGAAGACAATTGAATCAACTGCTGGTGGTGGAGTTGTAAAAGTAGTTGTTAATGGAAAACAAGAACTTGTTGACCTACAGATTGATCCTGATGCTGTTGACCCTGAAGATGTAGAAATGCTCGAAGATTTAGTTCTGGCAGCTGTAAATCAGGGAATGAGAGAAATGCAGGAAATGGTAAACAAAGAAATGGGTAAAGTAACTGGTGGTATGAACTTACCAGGGATGCCGTAATGAATCCCTATCCCAGGCCAATGGGAAAGTTGATTGGTGAGCTTAGTAAACTGCCCGGTATTGGGCCTAAAACTGCACGCCGATTATCTTTTTATATTCTCGGTCAGAGCAAAAATGAAGTAAAAACACTGGCAGATGCACTCCTGGAAGCTCGGGATAAAATAAATTACTGCTCGATTTGCAATCATCTTACAGAAGGAGAAATCTGTTCTTTTTGTGAGTCAGATGAGCGCAACCGTTCGGAAATTTGTGTTGTTGAAAGTCCGCGGGATGTTGTTGCGATGGAAAAGACCGGAGAATATAATGGCCTTTATCATGTACTCCATGGTGCAATTTCGCCAATGGATGGGATTGGACCTGATGAAATAAAAGTCCGCAGTTTGATTCCACGCCTGGAAAATGGAGCAGTAGAAGAAGTAATAGTTGCTACTGATCCCAATGCTGAAGGTGATGCAACTGCAATGTATTTAGCAAGATTAATCAAACCATTAGGAGTTAAAGTTACAAGAATAGCACATGGTATTCCTGTTGGTGGAGATTTAGAGTATGCAGATGAAGTAACTCTATCTAAAGCTCTAGAAGGTAGAAGAGAATTATAAATTAAATAAGCTATTTATAAGAAGCCTTGAAGGGCTTCTTTTTTCTTTATATTGAGATATATAAAGAATTAAAAAAGCATATTTGAAATCTATCAGCTTGACAATTGGGGCAGGCTTTGTTAAAATACTTAAAATATTAAATAGATAAAAGTAGTCAAGAATTATCTTTTAAGGGGAATTTTACATATATATAATTATTAATTAGTACCAGAAAATAAAACAGGAGGTAGCTTAATGGAAAAGATTATAAAAGAAGGTTTAACTTTTGATGATGTTTTACTGATTCCACAAGAATCAAATGTAGTTCCAAAAGAGGTAAGCACTCGTTCAAAATTAACAGACGATATTTATTTAAACACTCCTATCATTTCAGCAGGAATGGACACAGTAACAGAGGGTGATATGGCAATCGCAATGGCCAGAGAAGGTGGACTTGGTGTTATTCATAAAAATATGTCTATTAAAAGACAGGCTGCTGAGGTAGATAGAGTAAAAAGATCAGAGAGTGGCGTAATTGTTGATCCTTTTTATCTGTCTCCTGATGCTTTAATTGAAGAAGCAGAAGCTTTGATGTCAAAATATCATATATCTGGAGTTCCTATTGTTGACAAAGAAAATAAGCTGGTTGGTATTCTAACAAATCGCGACCTGCGTTTTGTAGAAGATTATAATCGTCCTGTATCTGAGGTTATGACAGACGAAAAACTTGTGACCGCACCTGTAGGTACTGATTTAGAAGGGGCAAAAGAACAGCTTAGGAAGCACAAAATAGAAAAACTACCAATAGTTGATGATGAAGGTAAGTTGAGAGGTTTAATTACAATCAAGGATATAGAAAAAGCAAAACAGTATCCAAAGGCTTCCAAAGATAAGCAGGGAAGACTTCTTGTAGCTGCAGCTGTAGGTACAGGAGAAGATACGATGGAGAGAATTGCTGCACTTGTTGATGCAAGGGTTGATCTAATTGTAATAGATACAGCTCACGGTCATTCTCAGAATGTAATTAATGTTTTAAAAGATATCAAAAAAGCATATCCAGATCTATCAGTAATTGCAGGTAATGTTGCAACAGCTGAAGCAACAGAAGCTCTTATTAAAGCAGGGGCAGATGTTGTCAAAGTTGGTATTGGTCCAGGCTCGATTTGTACAACAAGAGTTGTTGCAGGAGTTGGAGTACCTCAGATTACTGCAATTTATGATTCAGCAAAAAAAGCAGAGGAATATGGAAAAACAATAATTGCAGATGGTGGTATCAAATATTCTGGAGATATAACCAAGGCTATTGCCGCTGGAGCCCATTCTGTTATGATCGGTAGTCTGCTTGCAGGTACAGAAGAAAGCCCTGGTGAACTCGAAATATATAAAGGAAGAAGTTATAAAGTATATAGAGGCATGGGTTCTGTAAGTGCCATGAAGCAGGGAAGTAAAGATCGTTATTTCCAGGAAGAGGAGACAAATGCTGAAAAATTTGTGCCAGAAGGTATAGAAGGTAGAGTACCTTATAAAGGTACACTTGCCGAAACGATTTATCAGCTTGTTGGTGGTCTTCAATCCGGAATGGGTTACTGTGGAACACCTGATATCGAAAGTCTAATAAATGATTCTAAATTAATCAGAATTTCTTCTGCAGGTCTGCGTGAAAGTCATCCTCATGATGTTAAAGTAACAAAAGAAGCTCCTAATTACAGTGTTGATTAAATAATTGTGAGAAAATATCATTAAATCACACTGCTTATTAAATGATTTTAACAATAGGATTGGTTCTTGTAGCTGATTTTACAGACATAATGCCCATTTAGTATTAACATTAAAGTTGTGGTTAATTGTACATCTGTATACAGTTTAACTATAACTAAACAGGGGGAGTAAAAAATGACTGAAGAAAATATAAAACACGAACAGCTCATAATTATTGGTGGAGGACCAGCTGGTCTCACTGCTTCTATTTATGGAGCGAGACAGGGAGTAAATCCTCTAGTATTAAATGGACCAGAACCTGGAGGCCAGATAACAACAACTTCTGAACTGGAGAATTATCCTGGTTTTCCTGAACCAATCGGTGGATTTGAATTAACTCAAAAGATGACTCAACAGGCTCAAAACTTTAATGTTAGACTTGAATTTGAGAGTGTAGAAACTGTTGATTTTTCTGATGATAAAGATAAATTTTATATAAAAACTGATATGAATGAATATACAGCTGAAGCAGTAATTATTACGACAGGAGCAGAACCCAGAACACTCGGTTTAGATAAAGAAGATAAGCTGCGTGGTAATGGTGTTTCATACTGTGCAACCTGTGATGCAGCCTTTTTTAAAGATCAGCCTGTTGCGATAGTTGGTGGAGGAGATACTGCACTCTGGGAAGCTACATTTTTAGCTAAGTTTGCTTCAAAAGTATATATAATTCACAGGCGTGATAAGTTTAGAGGTGCTAAGATTCTTGGTAATCGTGTAAAAGCTAAAGAAAATATTGAGATACTTTGGGATACTGAAGTTAAAGAATTAGTTGGAGACAACAAGCTTCAGGCAATAAAAGTAATTAATAATAAAACTGAAGAAGAAACTGTGATGGAGGATGTCAATGGCTTATTTATTGCTATTGGTCACAAACCGCGTACAGAATGTCTTGATGGTTTCATAGAAACAGATGACGGTGGTTATATCATCACAGATAAACATCAGCGTACAAATGTAGATGGTATTTTTGCTGCCGGTGATGTACAGGATCCAGATTATAGACAGGTAGTAGTTGCAGCTGGTTCTGGAGCAAAAGCTGCTATTAAAGCATCTGAATACATTGAAGAAAACAGTGATACTTTATCTGAAACTGAAAATATACCGGTACAACCGATACCAAAAGAAAAAGCAAAAAAAGATGAAAAAAATAGTGATAACAAAAGCAAAGATGATAGTTTAAATTTAACCTTAAATATAGATTGAAGATTTTCAGGATAATCTCACCTGCTTTTATGTTTATAAAAACTATTACATTACTTTAATTTAATAACAGCAGTTCTGAGAGATCAAAACTGTAGTAAATATTAAGCCGGTATTTATTTCCTGGAGCTCAACTCCGGGGAGTAATAGCCGGCTCTCTTTTATTGCAATAGGTATTTTATTATTATATAATTATTATATATAAAGAAAAACTTAGAAAGTCGAGAGGGGCTGGCTGTTTTGACGCAAGGCTTTTTTATAACTTTTGAAGGTATAGAGGGCTCTGGGAAATCAACCCAGATAAACCTTTTAAGTAAATATATGGAAAAACAGGGTTTTGAAGTTGTCATAACTCGTGAACCTGGAGGTACAAAATTGGGCAAGAAAATCCGTTCACTGCTGCTTGACCCAGAATACGGTAATATGGATTATAAAGCAGAAATTTTTCTTTATGCTGCTGATAGAGCACAACATGTCAAAGAAGTAATAAAACCTGCTTTGGAGGCTGGTAAAACAGTTATATCTGACAGGTTTATAGATTCTAACTTAGCCTATCAGGCTGCCGGAAGAGGTTTAAACTTCAAAAAAGTTTATGAAATCAACAGCTGGGTAATAGATTCCTGTTGGCCTGATTTAACTTTTCTATTAGATATAGATATTAAAGAAGGACTTAGAAGAGCTAGGGCATTAAGCTCAGATCAAACTGGAGATCGACTAGAGAGAGAAGTTGATGCTTTTCATAAAAGAGTTCGTAATGCCTATTTAGATATGGCTTCTGAAGAACGTTTTGTCATTATCGATGGGAGCCGCAAAAAGAATAAAGTGCAGAAAGAAATACAAAACATAACTGCCGGGAGGTTATTATAATGGAAAAAAGAGCTAATTCAGGTAAAACTGTAAAAATGGTAGTTGCGGTTGTCCATGATCATGATGCAGCAGATCTTCTGGAATCTCTGACTGGAAATGGTTTTCAAACAACCAAGTTAGCATCTACAGGTGGATTTCTACGTGAGGGCAATACTACCTTTATAATTGGTTCTGATGAAGAGCATATAGATGAGGTGCTTGAAATCATCAAAGAAAACTGTGAATCCCGCAAAAAAACAGTAGCTCCCATGTCACCAGTAGCCAATTCTCTGGAGGGCTATTATTCTTTTCCAATGGAAATCAAAATTGGCGGAGCAACAGTATTTATTATCGATGTAGAGCAGTTTGTCAAGTTATAAATTATAATATAGAATTTAGAGGAGTTTTTCTATGAGTTTTGCTTCAGTATTAGGACAAAAAGAGGCAGTCAAAATTCTAAAAGATGAGATCAAAAAAGACAGAATAAGTCATGCTTATCTTTTTAGTGGACAAAATGGGATAGGCAAATTCAAACTGGCCTTCGAGTTTTCGAAGGCGGTTTTTTGTAAAGAATTAGAGCTGGACAGCTGTGGAAGCTGTATTAACTGCAGAAAAATGATGCATCAAAACCATCCTGATTTTAAAAGAATAGCTATTTTGGAAGATAAAAATGCAATTTCGATTGATCAGATACGTAATCTAAAAAAAGAAATTGCATATAAACCATATGAAAGTAATCATAAAATTTATATAATTGAAAATGCAGAAGAAATGACAAAAGAAGCAGCAAATAGTTTATTAAAAACACTTGAAGACCCTCCTTCTTTTGCAACTATCATTTTACTTGCTGAAGATACAGGTAAAATGCTGCCTACAATAATATCCCGCTGTCAGCAGATAAAATTAAAAAATGTCAGAAAAGAAAAAATAAAAAAACTGCTGCTTGATAAGGGACTTGAAGCAGAAAAGGCTGAAATATTAAGTCTAACAGCTGCTGGAAGCCCAGGCAGAGCCTTGAAGGCTGCTGAAAGAGAAAATTATTTTGAAAACCGAAAATTGATCTATGATTTTCTTTCAGAAATAAATTCTAAAAATACGATAGATATATTTAAAATGACAGGGAAATTAACAGAATTATTGAAGTCTGACTTTCCTTGTTTTGATTTGCTATCAGACTGGTATCGCGATATAATGATGATTAAACAGGATTATCTGGGAGCAGTAAAAAATAAAGATTATATAGAGCATTTAGAAGAAAATGAAGCTTTAATGACTTTAGATAGTATTATCGAAAAATTAGATTTAATTAATAGATCAGAAAGATATATTAAAGAGAATGTAAGAGCAAATTTAAGTCTGGAAGTATTATTTTTTAAACTGCGCCAGCCTGATCAATAATAGATAATAATTGAGGTGTAAAAATAAATGAATACGGTAGTTGGAGTTAGTTTTAAAAAAGCCGGTAAGATCTATTACTTTGATCCTGGTGATTTAGAGATAAAAACGGGAGATAATGTAATAGTCGAAACTGCCCGGGGTATAGAATATGCAGAGGTAGTTGTTGGAAAAAAAGAAGTTACAGAAGACGAAATAGTTGCACCACTTAAAGATGTAATCAGGAAAGCAACACTTAGAGATAGAGAAAAACATGAAAAAAATCAGAGGCTTGAAGAAGAAGCTTTTGATATTTGCTTAGCTAAAATAGAAAAACATGGGTTACCGATGAAATTAATAGATGTTGAATATACATTTGATCATAACAAAATTATCTTTTATTTTACTGCAGATGGAAGAGTTGATTTTAGAGAACTTGTTAAAGATTTAGCTTCAGTATTTAAGACACGCATAGAGCTGAGGCAGATAGGTGTCAGAGATGAAGCAAAAATGCTTGGTGGTCTTGGTCCCTGTGGTTTACCTATCTGTTGTGCAACATTTTTAAGAGATTTTCAGCCAATTTCTATTAAAATGGCGAAAAAACAGGATCTTTCTTTAAATCCTTCCAAAATATCTGGCTTGTGTGGTCGTCTAATGTGTTGTCTTCAGTATGAGGCAACAACCTACCGCAGGTTAAAAAAAGAAATGCCTAATGTGGGCGAAAAGGTAGAATTGGAGATGGGAGAAGGCAAAATTGTTGACCGCAATCTTGTAAAACATACAGTAGAGGTTGATATTGGAACAGCCGAAAATATAGAAGTTAATGTAGATGATCTGGATGATTATGATGAGATTAACTGATTTTGAAAGGAAGGGTAATTGATGGACCAGGAAATTTTGAGTACCCTTGCCCATTTTCAGGAACAGATAGAGGCGCTCTCACTTCGTTTTCATAAACTCAAGGATATAACCTATCAACTTTATCAAGAAAATGAAGAACTTCAGAGAGAAAATGAAGAACTCAAAAGCCTTCTTTTCGAAGATCAGGCAGATGATTCACTCCGCAAAAAAGAAGGTTACAGCAATTTGATTGACATTTATGATGAAGGTTATCATGTATGTCCTTTAAGTTTTGGAGAAAAAAGAAAAGGAGACTGCCTTTTTTGTTTAAACTTGTTAGAAAATCAGGGTAAGGAGAAATAACTTAATGGAAGAGATTCATTATCTAATCAAAGATGAGTTAGAGATAATACAGGATAATAGATTTTTTAAATTTGGCACTGATTCAGTATTGCTGGCTGATTTTGTAAAACTTAGAACTGGTAATAGAGTACTTGATCTGGGAACAGGAAGTGGGGTTATCCCCCTTCTCTTAGCATATAAGAATGAAGGTGTAAAAGTAACAGGTGTAGAAATTCAAAAAGCTCTTGCAGATCTTGCTGAACGCAATGTTGAGCATAATAATTTAGAGCAAAAAATAGAGATAGTTAATCATGATCTCTGCAGCCTTGAAGATATAACTGCAGCAGGTTCATTTGATGTTGTAGTTTCTAATCCACCCTATTTGCCTCTCAATGAGGGACAGATTACAGACAATAAATATCTGGCAGCAGCTAGACACGAAATCCATGCAGAAATAGAAGATGTGATAAGAGCTGCAGCTTATGTATTAAAATTTGGAGGCCTTTTTTATATTGTTTATAGAGCAGAACGACTGACCGAGGTTATAGAAAAGCTCTCAGAATATAATTTTCAGGCTAAAGAGCTAAGACTTGTTCAGTCTCGCCTGGATAAAGAAGCCGATATCTTTTTGCTTAAAGCAAAAAAAGGTGCTAATCCTGGGCTGCGTATTAAACCAGTTTTAGTTATTTATAAAGGGCAGAGTAATGAATATACAGCTGAAGTAAAAGAGATCTATGGGGAGGATATTTAATTGGAAAAAGGCAAACTATATATTTGTGGGACTCCAATAGGTAATCTTTCTGATGTCAGTCAGCGTCTGCTGGATGTTTTACAAGAAGTTGATATAATAGCATGTGAAGATACTCGTCACAGCAGAAAACTTTTGAACTATTTTTCTATTGAAAAAAAATTGCTTTCTTATCATGAACATAATGAGCAGCAGAGAAGTAGAGAAATAATAGAAAAAATAAATTCCGGGGAAAATATAGCCCTGCTCAGTGATGCAGGAATGCCTGTTATCTCAGATCCGGGTCAAATTCTGGTAAAAGAAGCAGTTCAAGAAAGTATAGAAGTTATACCGATTCCCGGTCCAAGTGCATTTCTAGCAGCTCTAGTAGTTTCTGGTCTCGATATTTCTTCTTTTGTATTTAGATCATTTATTCCCCGTAGTGGGAATAATCGCAGAGAGTTTTTAGAAGAAATGGCTCTTGAAAATAAAACTACAGTTTTTTATGAATCACCCTATCGCTTAAAAAACACATTAAAAGATTTAAAAGAATTTAGTAAAGAGATGGCTGCAAGAAAGACTGTTATTGTCAGAGAAATAACAAAGGTACATGAAGAAAAATATTATGGAACAGCTGCAGAGCTTTATCAAAGGCTTAATAATCAGGAGATTAAAGGAGAAATTGTAGTTGTAATAGAGGGCAGAACAGAAATCAAAGAAGAAAGTGAAGGCTGGGAAGAGCTTTCCATCCTTGAGCACATCGAATTACTAATGCAGAGTGGGATCACAAAAAAGCAGGCGGTTAAGAAAGTTGCTAAATTAAGAGATCTGCCTAAAAGTGAGGTTTATAAGGTTGGTACAGCTATTTCGGTAGATAAAGATAATCATAATTAGAGAATTAAAAAGAAGAATAGGATTATTAAAGCAGATACTGTTATTAGTTTATTTTTTTAAATGATTTTGTGAATTAACTCTTATAATATATTTTGTAAACAAAATATATTATATAAGGAAATATAGAATTTATAACAATTTATATAGATTTATTTCGATTTAGATCTCAGATTTAATAAAGTTATTTCAGATAATAAAACTGCGGAAACTCTAGTTTTTAAAATTTAAAACTGCAAATTACGATTTAAAAAGATTTAAAAATTGAAAAACAAAAATAAATTAATGGAATTAGACCGTGATATTTCGCAGTATAATCATATATTATTTAAAAAAATAGGAAGGATGATAAATTTGAGTAAAGATACTTATTATGTAACAACACCTATTTACTATCCAAGTGATAAACTACATATTGGGCATGCCTATACTACGGTGGCAGCAGATACTATTGCCCGCTACAAAAAAATGCAGGGTTATGACACGATGTTTTTAACCGGATCTGATGAACACGGGCAAAAGATCGAAAGAAAAGCAGAGGCAGCAGGTAAAGATACCAAAGAATATGTAGATCAAATTGTAGCTACATTTAAAGAACTCTGGAAAAAACTAGATATAGATTATGATTATTTCATTAGAACAACTGAAGAGAGACACGAAAAAGTAGTACAGGAGATATTTAAAGAACTTTATGATAAAGGTGATATTTACAAAGACAAATATGAAGGATGGTATTGTACACCATGTGAAGCTTTCTGGACCGAAAGACAGCTTGAAGAAAAAGATGGAGAAAAAGTTTGTCCTGACTGTCATCGTCCAGTTGAATGGGTAGAGGAAGAAAGCTATTTCTTTAAAATGAGCAAATATGCAGATCGTCTTTTAGAACATATAAAAGAACATCCACAATTTATTGAACCAGAAAGCAGGCGCAATGAGATGATTAATTTCATTGAAAATGGCCTTGATGATTTAAGTGTTTCTAGAACTACATTTGACTGGGGAGTACCTGTTCCGATTGATGATAATCATGTAATTTATGTTTGGATAGATGCACTCAGCAATTATATTACAGCAATTGGCTATAAAACAGAGCAGGATAAATTTGAACATTACTGGCCTGCTGATCTCCACCTGGTTGGTAAAGATATTTTGCGTTTTCATACAGTTATCTGGCCGATAATTTTAATGGCACTTGAGCTTGATCTGCCAAAACAGGTATTTGGCCATGGTTGGCTTTTAAGCGAAACTGGTAAAATGTCAAAATCAAAGGGTAATGTTGTAGATCCTGTGGTTTTAATTGAAGATTTTGGTAGAGATGCAATTCGCTATTATCTATTAAGAGAGGTGGCATTTGGTACAGATGGAACTTATTCTACAGAAGCTTTGATTCAGAGAATAAATTCTGACCTTGCAAATGATTTAGGTAATCTGCTAAATCGAACGGTTTCTATGGTAGAACAGTACCTTGACAGTGTAATACCTGAGGTCGAAGAAAAAGAAGAAATAGATAAAGAATTGATTAATTTAGCTCAGACCACTAAATCAGATGTTGAAAAAGAAATGGAAAAGCTTAAATATACTGTAGCTTTAGAAAAAATATGGAATTTTGTACGCAGGACCAATAAATATATTGACCAGACAACTCCCTGGATACTGGGCCGGGATGAAAGTAAAAAGCCGAGACTGAAGACAGTGCTTTATAACTTGCTTGAGGCACTCAGGATTACTGCCGTAATGTTAAAGCCATTTTTAACTGACACCCCCGAAAAAATTGGTGAACAGATCGCTCAACTTGATGGTATTAGAAATGCAGACTGGGAAGATGCAAATTGGGGTGGATTGAAAACAGGTGTAAAGGTAATCAATGGAGATCCAATTTTCCCACGAATCGATCTAGAAGAATATTTCGAAAAGGTCGAAGCAAGAAAAGAAGCAGAAAAAGAAGAAGAAAAGAATAATGAGGAGGATTCTGAAATGGATCTGGTAGAGATTAAAAACAGAATTACATTTGAAGAATTTATGAATGCAGATATAAGAGTTGCAGAAATTCTGGAAGCAGAGAAAATTGAAGGAAGCGACAAATTACTAAAACTTCAGGTCCATATAGGGCTGGAGGAAAGACAGCTGGTAGCTGGGATTTCTCAGCATTTTGCAGCAGAAGATATAATCGGCAGAAAAATTCTTGTTGTGGCTAATCTAGAACCGGCTACAATTTTTGGTGTGAAATCTGAGGGAATGATTTTAGCAGCTTCAGGCCCAGAAGGTAAGATGGTATTATCGACAGTCAGTGATGATATTGCGAACGGAAGTCAGGTAAAATAAATATTTTTCGGGAGGGATCATTATGAAAGATAGAGAAAAAATACCGAGAGCAACAATAGAAAGACTACCTCTGTATTACAGATGTCTTGATAAAATGGACACATTTGAAGATGTAGATGTTGTTTCATCTAAAGATTTAGGGGGAAAACTCGATATTCCTTCAACTCAAGTGCGAAAAGACCTCTCTTATTATGGGGAATTTGGTAGACGCGGAGTCGGCTATAATGTTAATGATTTAAAAAGATCAGTTGGTAAGATACTAGGTGTTGATAGGACATGGAAGTCAATCCTGGTTGGTGCAGGAAACTTGGGTAGGGCCCTGGTTAATTATGGAAGTTTTTCCATGATGGGTCTGGAAATCAGTCATGTTTTTGATAATGATCTTGATAAAATAGGTAATTTAATTAATGATAAAGAAGTTGAGAGCATACAGGAATTAAAAGATTTGGTAAGTAAAGATGACATTAAATTGGGTATTATATCTGTTCCTGCAGATGCGGCTCAGGAAGTTGCCGATCTGATGGTTGATGCTGGTATTAAGGCAATCTGGAATTTTGCACCCACAAGGCTCTATGTTCCAGAAAATGTCTCAGTAAAAAATGAAGATCTGGCTGTTGGAATTGTTAGCCTTATTTATCATTTGAGCTGGCAGGAAGAAATGGAAGTGTAAATCTTGAAAATAGAAGCAGCTGTTTTGTCCAGTGGTAGTGATGGTAATGCAGTATATATCAGAGCTGGAGCATATTCTGTTTTAATTGATGCGGGTTTAAGTGGTAAAGAACTGGAAAGAAGAATGAAAATTAGAGATATTGATCCAGCTTCAATTAATGCCATTTTAGTTACGCACGAACATAGTGATCATATTAAAGGTGTAGGAGTATTATCACGCAGATATAATATACCCATTTATGCAAATCAGGGTACCTGGTCTGGATCAGAGAAAAAGCTGGGCAAAATAAAAACAGAAAACTGTCAGATTTTCAGTGGAGATTTTATGATCGGTGATCTGGCTTTTAGTCCATATGCAATCTCTCATGATGCTGAAGAACCTGTAGGCTATATCTGTAGGGCAGGCGATCAGAAGATAGTACTTGCTACTGATACAGGAATCATGAAAAATGAAGTGATTGAAAAAATCAGCGGTGCAGATTTATTTGTCTTGGAATCAAATCATGATCTTGAGATGCTGATGACAGGTAGTTATCCTTATTTTCTTAAAAATAGAATAAAAGGTAAAGAAGGTCATCTCTCAAATGATGCTGCAGCAAAAATCCTGCCAGAACTATTAGATGATAATTTTCCAACTGTTCTGCTTGCTCACCTAAGCCAGGAAAATAATAATCCAAAGGTAGCTTATATTACGGTTAATAATATATTAACAGAAACAGGATATAAAGTGGGGAGAGATCTACGATTAGGATGTGCATCTCAGGACGAACCTGGCCCGATCATTAAACTTGACAGAGAAAGCAGAAAAAAGCAGAGAGAAAATGCCAAAAATGAATTTGATGGTGAAAATTAAAGATGGATATAAATATTATTACTGTTGGTAAATTAAAATCATCATTTTTAGAACCAGCACTGGAAGAATACAAGAAAAGACTGCAGAGGTTCTGCAATTTAAATATAATTGAGGTTGAAGCTGAACATTTGGCTAAAAATCCCTCACAAAAAGATATAGAGAAACTTCAAGAAATCGAAGGAAGTCGTATTGCAGAAAAAATACCTGAAAGAAGTTATGTATTTGCTCTGGATGTTAAAGGGAAACCAATGCGCTCAACCGGTTTTGCAAAATCAATTAGGAACCTGCAGCTTAAATCCTTTAGTTCACTCACATTTATAATTGGTGGGGCTACAGGTTTAAGCGATTTTATTCTGCAAAAAGCAGATTACAGACTTTCATTGTCTCATATGACATTTACCCATCAGATGATCAGATTGATTTTGCTTGAACAAATTTACAGGGCTTTTAAAATTAACAGTAATGAACCCTATCATCTCTAACCTCAGGCTGCTGTAATATAATAATAAAGTAGAGAAGGTAAATATTAATTAGAAAAGAGATTTTTATATTGGAGTGAAATATTTTGTATTGTAGAGTCTGTAAAAGTCAGAATTTAAGTGTTTTGGATTTAGATAAAAGATATTATTACTGTAATGATTGTGAGGCCATTTTCATAGAAAAAAATGAAATTGTAACTCAGAAAGAAGAAAAAGAGAGATATGAGGATCATGACAATACTCAACAGAATGATGGCTATGTAAAAATGTTCGAAGATTTTCTTGAAGAAAGTGTTTTTCCTTTTATTGAAGATGTAGATGAAGTTTTGGAATTTGGTTGTGGTCCGGGTCCGGTGCTTGCTGATCTGCTTAAAAGAGAGGATTATCAGGTTGATAAATATGATCCTTATTTTTATCCAGAAAGAGTTTATGAAAACAAAAAATATGATTTAATTACCTCAACTGAAGTATTTGAGCATTTTTCCGAACCGAGAAAAGAGATGGAATTCCTTACATCTCATCTTAAAGCTGGTGGTTATTTAGCTATAATGACCTCTTTCCATCCAGGACCAAAAGAATTTGCTGATTGGTGGTACAAATGGGATCCAACTCACATTGTTTTTTATAATCTTAATACTTTTCAGAGTTTAGCCGAAGATTTTAATCTGAAAATCATTTATACAGATGAAGAAAAATATATTATTTTAAAAAAGAATAATTAATACTGTAAGTATCTAGAGGAGGAGAGGTTCTTGAAGAAAAATTTGATATTTGTAATCCCATTTTTATTATTTGTGCTTATATTTACTCTTGGTGCTGCTGCTCAGGTTGACCCCTGGGAAAAAGCCAGAGAAGAGGGAATAGTATTCCGCGCAGTTGGTAATGAACCGGGCTGGTTAATAGAGCTTAGTCGGGATGAGTCCATTAAATTTGTAAATCACAATGGAGAAATGGAGATCAAAGTACCTGTCGATGATATTTGGCTGGGTCCAGATGGTGAAGATAGAATTTATTATGTAGAAAATGAAGTTATTCCTTTCCAGCTTATAATAATGAAAAAACAGTATAAAGATACTATGAGTGGGGAGGTTTTCCCCTATCAGGTAAGAGTTATCTTTCCAGAAAAGAGTTATACTGGTGGCGGAAAAATGCTTGTTGAGGAAGAAAATAATGAATAAAGATTTAAAAAAAATATAATTGCTTCGAACACAAAAAGCTCAAGATGTTCTTTTTGTGGGAGAACCATAATTAGGTAATTTAAAAAGCTCTGCAGTTGATTTTTTCAGCAGAGCTTTTGTAGTTCATTAGATATTTAAATTTAATTACACATTTTATTATTTTACACTGATATTAACAGGAGTTTCATTTGCCAGATTATCACTAACAGGACATCTGCTTTCAACAGCTTCTAACCATTCATCAAGTACATCCTGCTCTGCATCACAGTCGGCATCAATTTCAACATTGATTGACTGATAACCAGCTCTGACTTCATCTGACTTGCCCATGAATTTAGCAGGATCTAATTCCCCGCTGATATCAATAGAAAGTCCTTTAAGTTCAATTCCCATCTCTTTTGCTACTAGGTGTCCCACTACATTTAAACATCCAGAAAGTGCAGCTATAACATAATCTACAGGACTTGCACCATCATTTGTTCCTCCCATATTTTCTGGTTCATCAACAATGATTTCAAATCCTGATTCAGTTTTTGCAACTACCTTTGTTGGATTTTCGCTTTTGGCACTAACTGAAAATTTAACAGTTGGCATATTTACCATCCTCCTAATTATTTTTAATAAAATTTTGCTTACTCATTATTATATTCAATATCAAGAGGGAAAACCCTTTTTATTTATCTTATCTGAAGTAGATCAGATAATTTTCGGAAAATCTTAAAATCAAAGTCAGGAAAAATATTATTAGCAGATGTCTTTTTATTAATATATTCAAAATAATTTTACTTTACAATGGAGTTGTATAAATGATAAGATATTCACATAAACTATAATAATTAGAAAAGTAAATTTTTGTAGAAAGCAGTGTTCTACTATTGTTCAAATGTATTAGCAAATATATAACTAAATTAACTAATTGATTTAGGAAATGAGGTGGAGAAGATTAATACTGAATTGAGAAGAAATGAGCTACTTTCAAAACTTAAAAAATCACATCAGGCTGTTACTGGGTCTGAGCTTGCCGAAGAATTCGGTGTCAGCAGACAAGTTATAGTTCAAGATATAGCACTTCTGAGGGCAAAAGGTGAAAAAATAATTGCAACTTCACAGGGCTATTATTATGAAGATAACTTGGGAATGCAGACAATTAGAGCTTCTATTGCCTGTAAACATTCTGACGGCCAGGAATTAAGAGATGAATTGACAACAATAGTTAATTATGGAGGCAGAATAGTTGATGTTAAAGTAGAACATCCTATTTATGGAGAGTTGATTGGAAATCTTATGATTTCTACACTTGAAGATGTAGAAAAATTTCTGGATAATTATAGGTTTAATGATACATCATTACTTTCAGAATTAACTGAAGGAGTTCACCTGCATACAATAGAAGTTGTAAATAAACAGGTATTAGATTTAATAAAAGAAAAACTTGCAGAAAAAAGCCTGCTGCTTTTGGATCAATAATCATTTCCGTAAACTATATATTTTTTGTTATAGCTGTAAAGACACCTGTAAAGATTTAGCTGTAAAGCATGCATCAACTTTCTATTATTAGTGCAGTGAAAACTGATTATATATTGTAGATTATAAGAACTTATTTTAAGGCCAAATTATCTTAATACAATTAATCTGCATATTATTGCTGAGGTTCATCAAATGGGGGTGAAAGAAATGGATAAAAAAGAACTGAAAAAAAAGAGAATCTTTTGGATCGTTATTATATCATTATTGGTTATCTCGGCTTTTGCAGTACCATATCTCTATTTAAGTGAAGTATATTCATTTTTTGGAGCATTTTTTTACTGGTCGATCTTTGCCTTATTAGTAATTTTTTCAACTATTAAAATATCAAGCTATTGGAGGGAATAATTAATGCCGTCAAATTATCTTTATACAGCTATAATAATATATATAATAGTGGGTTCTATTATTGCATATTTAGCAAGACGTGAGATGAAACAGGGGATTATGGAATATTTTTTGAGTGACAGAAATACTGGGGGATTTGTAGCTGCACTCTCATACAGTGCCACAACATATAGTGCTTTTATGATGATCGGTCTGGCAGGCTTCACATATTCTGGTGGGGTTGGTGCTCTGGGTTTTGAACTTGTATATCTTTCCGGTCTTTCACTGGTAGCTTTTTTTGGTCCTCGATTCTGGTTGATTGGTAAAAAGAATAATTATGTATCTCCTTATGAGATGCTTGGAGACCGCTATCAAAACCACTGGATTGCTTCAGCTGCTGCATTATCAGCCTGTGTGTTTTTAATACCATATTTAGCAGTTCAGCTGATGGGAGTTGGTTATCTGCTGAGTGCTCTCTCTGGAGGAGAAATACCATTTGTAATTGGTGTTATCCTTGCCTCAGTGCTTGCTATTGCCTGGGCATTAATCGCTGGCATGAAATCTGTGACCTGGACCGATTCTCTGCAGTCCTTGATCATGATGACTGTGAGTATTCTTATTTTAGGTTATATAATTTATAATCATTTAGGAGGTTTTGTCAAGTTCTTTGGTTCTTTAAGTACGAAGCATCCGAAGTTTTTGACTGTTCCTGGCCCTGGTTTCTTTTCTTTTAAAACATTTTTGGGTTTGAGTTTACCCTGGTTTTTCTTTTCTATATCAAATCCACAGGTCAGTCAAAGGCTTTTCATTCCTCGTGATTTATCAGCCATGAAGACGATGATCAAAGGTTTTTTAGGTTTTGGATTTATATATACTTTAGTTTCTGTGATTTGGGGATTTTCTGCAAAATTATTAATTCCGGGACTGGAAAATGCTGATATGGCAACCCCACAGCTCTTGGCCTCAGAATATGTACCAACAATTCTTGCTTTAACTGCGATGATAGGGATTACAGCTGCGGCAATTTCCACTATTGATTCGATAATGCTTACTCTTTCTTCACTTGTAGTAAGAGATTTATTAAACAAATTTGAAGATCAGGATAATTTAAAACAGCTGAGACAGCTTAGAATTGCAAAGATAGCTATCATTATTATTGCTGTACTTGGTATGTTATTTGCAGTTCAAGAATTAGACTTAATCGCTTCTCTGTCAGTGGCTGCTTCAGTCGGACTGATGGTGGTAGTGCCTTCTATCTTCGGGGCATTTTTCTGGAAGGGTGCAACTGCAGCCGGTTCTTTAAGCAGTATTATTATTGGTTCATTTACCGCAGTTTATCTGCAGTTCAGCGGTTGGAGACCATTTGGTCATGCAGCTGGTGTCTGGACACTGATTGTAAGTGTCTTAGTATTTGTTTTTGTCAGCTTATTCACAGAAGCACCAAAAGAAAAAGCAGATCAGTTTATCGATTATATAAATAAAGAATGTGAATCAAAAAATATAATTTAAGATAATAAAAAATCAGATAATTTAATTAAGGCAAAATAATTTGGGGGTTATATATTTAATGTTAAATCCAGTTAAAGAAATTGAGAAATTAAAAAAAGAAAGGAATGCAGTAATAGTCGCACATAATTATCAGCCTGATTCAGTTCAGATGATAGCTGATTATATAGGAGATTCTTTTGGTTTAAGCAAAAAAGCAGCAGAACTTAAAGAAGAGGTGATTGTATTTTGTGGAGTTAAGTTTATGGCAGAAAGTGCAAAGATTGTTTCTCCTGAGAAAACCGTTTTAATTCCTGAGATAAATGCTGGCTGCCCCATGGCAGATATGGCAGACCTTGAAAGCCTCAAAGTATTTAAACAACAACATCCAGATACAGCTGTGGTAAGCTATGTAAATTCTTCAGCTGCTGTTAAATCTGAGAGTGATATCTGCTGTACATCTTCTAATGCTGTTAAAATAGTTAATTCACTGCCACAGGAAAAAATCATTTTTCTGCCTGATAAAAATTTAGGAGATTATGTGAATAAAAGGACAGATAAAGAAATTATTTTTTGGGAAGGATTTTGCCCAACACATCATAGAGTTATGCCTGAAGATGTTAAGAACAGCCAAGAAATCTATCCTGATGCTCCGATCCTTGCACATCCAGAGTGCAGAACAGAGGTATTAGAAGCGGCCGATTTTATCGGCAGCACTGCAGGTATACTTGATTATGCAAAAAACAGTGATGCAGAGAAGCTAATTATTGGTACAGAGAAAGGATTGTTATACAGGCTCAAAGAGGAGAATCCTGATAAAGAATTCCATTTATTAAGTTCTCAGCTGATCTGCAGGAATATGAAAAAGACAAATCTGAAAAAAATATTTAACAGTCTCAAAAATATGGAAAGCAAAATTGAGATAGATGAAAAAATTCGGATTAAGGCAGAAAAAGCACTTCAGGCAATGATTGAATTGGGTGAATAATAGATGAGCAAAAAAAAGTATCCAGCTGTAGAGAAAAGTGATTTTTTAGTGATTGGAAGCGGAATTGCTGGATTATATACAGCTCTAGAGCTCAGCAAGATAGGAAAAGTAGAAGTAATAACAAAAGAAGATATTGCTGAAAGCAACAGCCATTATGCTCAAGGTGGAATAGCAGCAGTTACTTCGGTATATGATTCTTATGAGCTTCATATTAATGATACTTTAAAGGCGGGAGCCAATCTCTGCCGCAGAAAAGCTGTTGAAATAATGGTTAAAGAAGGACCTGATCGCATAAAGGATTTATTTAAAATAGGGTGCAGTTTTGATAGAGAAGATGGAGAGTTAGACTTAACAAAAGAAGGAGCTCACAGCAGAAGAAGAATCCTGCATGCTGGAGGAGATGCAACAGGAAAAGAAATCAGTCAATCTTTGGTAGACCAAGCATTAGCTTCAGATAAGATTAATCTAAGAGAAAATACTTTTATGATTGATTTGATAAAAAATAAAAAAGGGAACAGTGGGAAAATCATTGGAGCACTGCTGGTAAAAGAAGCGGCAGAGCAGTTTATAATTTTAGCAGAGGCAGTAATTATTGCTTCTGGAGGCTGTGGCCAGCTTTATAAAAATACAAGCAATCCTAAGGTGACAACTGGAGATGGTATAGCTGCAGCCTACAGGGCAGGCGCAGAAATAATGGACATGGAATTTATGCAGTTTCATCCTACAGCCCTCTACAATCCAAAAGGCAGTACATTTTTGATCTCAGAAAGTGTAAGAGGTGAGGGTGGTATTTTAGTTAATGCAGAGGAAGAGCGGTTTATGGAAGCTTATCATGAGCTGGCTGAACTTGCTCCTAGAGATGTAGTATCTCGGGCAATCACACAAGAAATAGAAAAATCTTCAGAAACCTGTGTATATTTAGACCTGCGCAAAAAAGACAGAGAATATCTAAAGAAGAGATTTCCAACAATTTATAAAGAGCTTTTAAAAGTAGGTTTACAAATGGAAAAAGATTTGATACCTGTTATACCAGCAGCTCATTATCTGATGGGAGGAATAAAGACTGATCTAGACGGTCTAAGTTCTTTAAAAGGGCTGTACTGCTGTGGAGAAGCAGCCTGTACAGGTGCTCATGGAGCTAACAGATTGGCCAGCAACTCACTGCTTGAAGCTCTTGTTTTCGCAAAAAGAATCTGTAATTACCTTAAAAAAGAAAATAAAAAAGCGGAGCAAGCAGTTAGTCAGGTGAGTCTGCACAAAGATAAAGAAGAAAACTTTGGTTTAGCGCAGGACCTTGTAAAAAAAGGGAAGCAGACATATTCTTCTCCAGCTGATCTGAAAGCAGCAGCCACAGCAGAATTGAGAGCAGAATTGAAAGAGATGATGGAGAAATTTGCTGGAATAAGCAGGGACGAATCAGGGCTTTTGAAATTGAAGGATTGGCTTAGAGAAAAAAGAATTTATCTTGAAGGAGAATTAACAAAAGAAATATTTTCGAAAAGAAGCTGGGAATTAAAAAATCTTTTTCAAAATGCAGAGCTTCTCATAGATGCTGCTTTAAGCAGAGAAGAGAGCAGAGGTGCCCATTTTAGAACGGATTTTCCTGAGAGTAGAAAAGACTGGGCAAAAAAACATATAATTCACAGCAGAGAAGGAGCGGAGGCAAGAATCGATGTTATTAAATAAATATATATTAGATGACCTCATTGAGCGGGCAATCAAGGAAGATCTTGGTTATGGAGATATTACAACTGATAATTTAATTGCAGAGGATGCAGAAACAAAAGCAGTGATTAAAATTAAAGAAGATGGAGTAGTGGCAGGACTTGATATTGCCAGGACTGTTTTTAATAAATATGACTCCAGTTTAAAGTTTAATGCTTTGGTTGATGAGGGAAACAAGCTAAAAGCAGATACTATTTTAGCCAAAGTTATCGGTTCAACCAGAAGTATTTTAAAAGCAGAAAGATTAGTTTTAAATTTTATGCAGCGTCTTTCTGGGATCGCAACTAAAAGCAGAGAATTTGTAGAACTTGTTGAAGATTATCCTGCTCAAATAGTTGATACTCGAAAAACAACCCCTACTCTGAGAATGGTGGAGAAATATGCAGTTAAAGTTGGAGGAGCTAAGAATCACAGGATGGGACTTTATGATACTGTGATGGTCAAAGATAACCATCTTAAAGCAGCAGGCAGCATAAAAAATGCTGTAGAAAAAATTAAAAAAAATATCTCTCATACTACAAAGATAGAGCTTGAAATTGATGATCTGGCTTTATTGGAAGATGCTTTAGAAGCCGAGGTAGATATTATCCTGCTGGATAATATGAGTCCTCAAGAATTACAAAAAGCTGTTCAGATTGTTTCAGGTAGAGCAATCCTGGAGGCTTCGGGGGGAATTACTAAAAAAAATGCAGCAGAAGCAGCTGCTTCTGGAGTGGATATTATATCAGTAGGTGCTTTAACTCATCAGATAAATTCAATAGATATTGCTCTTGATTTAGAATAAACACTTGACAAGCATATCATTTTGATGTACACTGTAAAAAATCAAAGTTAATTAAACAGAGTTAATTTAAAAAATAATTAAAAAACTGTGATCAGGGAAAGTAATTAGAATTATTTATTTCAGCGAAGCGGGGTTAGTGAGAGCCTGCTAATAAATATTTTGGTGAAGTTCCCCTGTGAGTTGTCGGCTGAACCTGAAAGTAAGCTTGACCGGCTGTCTACCGTTAACCGGACAGATTATTGGAAATCATTCAAAAATTCCTGTAATTGCTGAGTGGGCTATTTAGCCAAAAAGATTGGTACCACGAGAATTTAAACCCTCGTTCTTTAATTAGAACGGGGGATTTTTGCATTTATGGGAGAAAATAAGGAGGCAAGAAATGAAAGATTTAGATTATGCTTATCTAGGGCCACCAGGTACATTTAGTGAACAGGCAATTTCTAATTACTGCAGCAGATATGGTGGCAGTACACATCAATGTGAATCAATAAGGGATATAGTTGAAGCACTTAGCAGTGACAAGGTAGACCTCGGGCTGCTCCCACTGGAAAACTCACTTGAGGGATCAGTTAATTTAAGCCTTGATTTGATCTATCAGCATTCTGAATTAAAGTTATATAGAGAAATCATTCTACCGATAGCTCATTATCTTCAGGCAGCACCAGGTGTTAAAAAAGAAGACATAGAAAAAATATACAGCCATCCTCAGGCGATTGCCCAGTCAGGAGAGTACTTAAACAAGCATTTTAAAGATGCAAAAATTGTTTATACAGAAAGCACTGCAGCTGCAGCTTCTAAGGTGCTGGATCAGGATAAAAGTGCAGTTATAGGTTCGATCAGGCTCTCCGAAATTTATAATCTTAATATACTCGCAGAAAACCTGCAGGGAGATCTGCCCAATGCAACTCGATTTGTACTTGCTGCTAAAAAAGACAAAGATTTTAGTCATAACAGACACCTTGGGGATTCAGCAGATAGTGAGTTTAAAACCTCTATTATTTGTGCTCCCGAAGTAAACGAAGCTGGTGTTTTATACAGAATTTTAGGGGAGTTTGCAAAAAAGAACATTGATTTAACCAGGATAGAGTCAAGACCAACAAGACAGAGACTTGGAGAATACTTATTTTACATTGATCTTAAGGGTAAGGCTGAAGATCCAGATTTAAAAGAGGCACTCAATAAAGTAGAAGAAATGTCGGGATATTTTAGAATGCTGGGCTCTTATCCTAAAACTGTGATTGAATAATTTTAAATAGAGCTATTTATATAAAAAAGGATGGCAGGCAAATCTAAGTAATTTATTATATTGAAATATAGTAAGTTAAAAATCTAGTTTTTGTAAATGTTTTGTAAACTGCAGCTTGAAAACTGAATATCTGGGTGATAAGCGGAAAATCTATTTGACAAAGCAAAATTCTCCTGCTATAATACTCATTAACAAATTAAAACTCTTAAAATCTTTGAAAGAGGATCCAGTAAGCGTAAAGCTGAAATACACCTCTTGAGCTGCCAGCTGAAAGTGAAAACAAGTAAGTGTAGGCCGTCTGCCGTCGTTATCCGGTGCGGAAGTGTTGGCTTCCAGTAGAGATAATCTGTTATATTATTTTTAAAATAATGAGATTAAAACAGGTGGTACCGCGATTTCAATCGCCCTGACAGGGGCGATTTTTTGCATTTTTATAGGGTTTTTATTTTCTAAATAGATGTTTTGTTAGTTTTAAAGTATAATTTTTTGAGTTATGTAACAGGTGGAATCTGGATGATATAAAGCTGAATTATACTCGACTAAGCTGATTGCAGATTGGGTAAGATTGTGGAAATTAATGACGAGAATGAATGGTGATATTAGTTATGGTATAGAGAAATGAAGACGAGCAGCTGCTGAATAGTTATTTGAAAGTCAGATGTTATTTTATTTATAATAAATTTTAAAAAATTAAAAGGATTTTAGTAGAGAGGAGATTTAAATTATGATAGCTGTATTAAAAAGAAATGCAAATGAAGAAGAAAAGCAAAAGGTGATTGATGTTATAAAAGGTGAAAACTTTGATGTCCATCCGATTGTTGGAGTAGAGAAAACAATTATAGGTGTGCTTGGTGATCAGGATAACAGAACAAAATTAAAAGAAAAGCTGATGACGATGAGTGAGGTCGAAAAAGTAGTACTCATTCTCGATCCATATAAGCTGACAAGCTGGAACTTCAAACAGGAAAAAACTGTGATTGACCTCGGTGATGGTGTAAAAGTTGGAGGTAATGAACTTACTGTAATGGCAGGGCCCTGTTCGGTAGAAAATGAAATTCAGCTGATGGAAACTGCAAAGATTGTCAAATCAGCAGGTGCAAAGATACTGCGTGGTGGTGCATTTAAACCGAGAACTTCCCCTTACTCTTTCCAGGGACTTGGAGAAGAAGGTTTAAAACTGCTGGCCCAGGCAAGGGAAGAAACAGGCTTAAAAGTAATAACCGAATTGATGGATATAGCACATATTGATGTTGTTTGTGAATACACAGATATTATTCAAATTGGTGCCCGCAACATGCAGAATTATGCCTTATTAAAAGAAATTGGTAAACTTGATAAACCGGTTATGCTCAAAAGAGGTATGGCTGCAACAATAAAAGAATGGCTGCTTGCTGCAGAATATGTTATGAATGAAGGAAATCATGATGTAATTCTCTGTGAAAGAGGAGTAAGAACCTTTGGTGAAGAAACCAGAAATACAATGGACTTAAGTTCAGTACCTCTTGTCCAGCAGTTAAGCCATTTACCAGTAATTGCTGATCCAAGTCATGGTACAGGCCGCTGGGAATTAGTAACTCCTGTAGCAAGAGCAGCAGTTGCTGTTGGAGCAGATGGAATAATGGTAGAGGTTCATCCAAATCCAGAAAACGCTCTTTCTGATGGCCCACAGTCTTTAAAGCCAGATAATTTCAGATTAATGATGGACGAAATTAAGGCCATTCACAGTTCTCTGCACAGCTTTGAATCAAGAGAGAGAAAAATCGCTTATGCCTAAGTTTAATACAATCGCTGTTGTCGGGATTGGCCTTATCGGGGCCTCACTGGCAGCAGCTTTTAAAAAATCTGATTCAAATCTTAAAATACTGGCAGTTGATCAGGATCAATATACTATCAAAAAAGCAGAGGACTTAAAGATAATTGATAAAGGTTTTTTAGAAATCAAGGATAATCTCAAAGAAGCAGAGCTTATATTTGTGGCAGTACCTGTTTCAAAAATTACAGAAGTTATAAAAGAAATCGATAGAGGCAGCAATAACAAACAGCTGATTGTTGATGCTGGAAGCACCAAAAAAGAAATATTAAAAAAAGCTGAACAGCTCCTAGAAAAAAGCAAGAAAACTTTTATTGGAGCTCATCCGATGGCAGGTTCTCATAAATCGGGTATAGACTGGCATGATCCAGACCTTTTTGTCGAAGCTCCTTTTATATTAACTCCGCTAATTGATGATAAGCCAGCGGACAACGAGGTTAATGAAAATACTTTTTTTAATAAAGAAAGTGAAATAATTAATAACCTGGAGGAAAATAAAAAAGAAGAACTGCTCGCATTAAAAGAGCTTATCGAAAGTATTGGGGCCAGAACATACATTATTTCTGCAGAAGAACATGATAGATGTACAGCACTTGTCAGCCATCTACCTCATCTGCTCTCTTCAGCACTTGTAAACATGCTTAATTTGGAAAAGGATAATACAAATATGCTTAAACTTTCAGGAAGTGGATTTAGAGATATGACCAGAATAGCAGGCAGCTCTCCAGAACTCTGGCAGGATATAATTTTATCAAACAATAATAACCTTATAGATTTGATCGAAAAATATATAAGAGAACTTGAAGAATTAAAGGCTGATCTTGAAAAAAATGATGAGCAGAAGATTTTTGATTTTTTAGCTGAAGCAGCTGAATTAAAAAAAGATATTGACTAAGATAAGGAGGACGTTATGGAATTAAAAGTAGAGAGCAAGCAAAAAGTAGAAGGTGAGATCAGGGTTCCAGGGGATAAATCTATCTCCCACCGCTCTTTAATTTTATCTTCTATTGCAGAAGGTGAAAGTAAAATTGAAGGACTGTTAGAAGCGGAAGATTGTCTGAGTACTATGGGTATCATGAGAGATCTTGGTATAGAGATTAAAAAAGAAAAGCCCGGCAGCTACAGGGTTAAAGGCAGGGGACTAAATGGTCTGGAAGAAGCAGATAATGTTCTTGATTGCGGAAACTCCGGAACCTCAATGAGGCTTCTAGCAGGTCTTCTTGCATCTCAGGATTTTTATTCAGTATTAACAGGAGATCATTCACTGCGGAAAAGACCAATGCAGCGAATAATTGGACCCCTATCGAGAATGGGAGCCCAGATATGGTCGCGCAGAGATGGACTTGCACCTCTCAGCATCAGAGGTCAAAAGCTAAGCGGTATGGAGTATAAACTGCCTGTAGCAAGTGCTCAACTTAAGTCATCGATTTTATTGGCAGCTTTAAAAACAGAAGAAGAAACAATAATTATAGAACCTGCAGTTTCTCGCGATCATACCGAGAGAATGCTGATTGGAGCTGGAATAGATTTAGAAATCGAGGGAGACAGAATCACCCTTAAAAAGGCAAAAGAAAGAAGACTCAAAGCTTTTAATATTAAAGTACCTGGAGATATTTCTTCAGCTGCATTCTTTATTACTGCAGCATTAATTGCAGAAGAAGGAGAACTGCTCATAAAAAATGTAGGGCTCAATCATACCCGCAGTGGTTTTCTTGAGGTTGTAGAAGCGATGGGTGGAAAAATTGAACTCCTCAATCAAAAAGATCAGGGTGGAGAACCCACCGCTGATATTCTAGTCAAAGCATCTGATCTTAAGGGAACAGAGGTTGGTGGAGAGATTATTCCCCGCCTTATAGATGAGATACCGATCATCTCTGTGTTGGCTGCTTTTGCCGAAGGAGAGACAGTTATCAAAGATGCCGAAGAACTGAGAGTAAAGGAAACAGATAGAATAGCAGCTGTAGTAAAAGAATTTAAAAAATTGGGTATAGCAGTAGAAGAACATGAAGATGGAATGGTAATTGCAGGTTCTGCTGAAGTAGAGGGTGGAATCAATCTAAAAAGCTATCATGATCACAGGATAGCGATGTCCCTGGCAGTACTTGGTCTTAAAAGTCAGAAGGGCATAACAATAGAAGGAAGTGAAATCATCAACACTTCATTTCCCGGTTTTAAAGATCTTTTAGAAAAAATATAGTCGAAAATTCTTGGTACCTGGTACCAAGAAAAATCAACAAAAATAAACAAAAAAATAAAAACAACGAAACAGGAAGGTGAATTTATGGAGAAGTTATTTGCTGGAATTTCAGAGTCTGTAAAAAATATGAACCGCTATAAAGCTGGTAAGAGTATTGGAGAAGTGAAAAGAGAATACGAGCTGGATAAGATTGTTAAACTTGCCTCAAATGAAAATCCCCTTGGACCAGCTCCAGAAGTTATAGAAACCATAAAATCTGAGGCAGCAAATGTTTATCTATATCCTGATTCAGACAGCAGAGATTTAAAAGAGCTGTTGAGCAAACATTATAATCTGCCTGCAGAGAGAATTTTTATAGGTAATGGCTCAGATGAAATACTTGATTTATTGATGACTTTGCTTTTAGAAAATGGTGGTCAGGTAATTCAGGGAGACCCAGCTTTTATCAAGTATGAGCTGGCTGTTATATCAAGAGGTGGAAAGAGCATCAAAATTCCGCTTGATGATAATCACCGCCATCAGCTGGATGAGATGGCAGCTGCAGTAACAGATGATGTAAAAGTCATATTTATCTGCAATCCCAATAATCCAACCGGAACAATGCTTAGCAGAAAAGAGATAGAGGATTTTTTGGAAAAGATTTCGGATGATATTTTGGTCGTTGTTGACCAGGCATATATAGAATATGTAACTTCTGAAGATTACTTTGATGGAGTGGAACTTTTAGCTCAGTATCCTAATCTATTTTTGATGAGGACATTTTCCAAAGCTTATGGCCTTGCTGGTATGAGAATAGGTTATGCACTTGGAAATGCAAGATTAATAGATTATTTAAATAGAATACGTGGTCCATTTAATGTGAATAGAATGGCTCAACAGGCTGCTGTGACAGCTTTTGAGGCAGTAGATCATCTCAAAAAGTGTCAGGAAGTAAATAAAACTGAAAAAGAGTATCTCTACCAGGAATTTTCTGAGATGGGTTTAGAATACATAGAAACAGAAACAAATTTCATGATGGTAGATACAGGTCTAGATGCAGTCGAAGTCTTTAAGGAACTGCAGCAAAAAGGTGTGATCATCAGGCCGGGTAATCAATTTGGTATGGAAAGCTGGATAAGAGTGACTATTGGGACTCACAAAGAAAATGAATTTTTTCTGGAAAACTTAAAAGAGCTTTTAACTGAGAGGAGAAATTAAAATGATTGCAGTATTAAAAAGAAATGCTACTGAAGCGGAAAAGCAGAAGGTAATAGATGCTATTGAACAAAAAGGATTTAAAGCCCACCCTGATACGGGAGTAGAAACAACTATTGTAGGTGTTGTAGGTGTTGCACCTGATAAAAAGGTGAATTTAAAAGAACAGCTGATGACGATGAGCTGTGTGGATAAGGTAATAGTGATTTCTGATCCATATAAGCTAACCAGCTGGAATTTCAAACAGGATAAAACCATTATTGATCTGGGAGATGGAGTTAAGGTTGGAGGTAAAGAGCTGAGCGTGATGGCTGGCCCATGTTCAGTAGAAAACGAGAAGCAGATATTGGAGACAGCTCGAGTTGTCAAAGCAGCTGGAGCTCAGATACTGCGTGGGGGAGCTTTTAAACCGAGAACCTCACCCTACTCTTTTCAGGGATTAGGAGAAGAAGGATTAAAGCTTTTAGCAAAGGCGCGAAAAGAAACAGGTCTTAAAGTAATAACAGAACTGATGGATATTGAACACAAAGATGTTGTCTGTGAATATACAGATATCGTACAGATAGGTGCCCGCAACATGCAGAACTATGCACTTTTAAAAGAACTAGGAAAAATTAATAAGCCTGTTATGTTAAAAAGAGGTATGGCAGCAACAATTAAGGAATGGCTGTTAGCTGCAGAATATGTAATGAATGCTGGTAACCACCAAGTGATACTGTGTGAAAGAGGGGTAAGGACCTTTGGTGAAGAAACAAGAAATACTATGGATTTAAGTTCGATTCCTCTTGTCCAGCAGTTAAGTCATCTACCTGTTATTGCTGATCCAAGTCACGGTACAGGCCGCTGGGAACTTGTTATTCCTGTTGGCAGAGCAGCAGTAGCTGTGGGAGCAGATGGAATTATGGTCGAGGTTCATCCAAACCCTGAAAATGCTCTATCTGATGGTCATCAATCATTAAAACCAGATAAATTCCGTCTTTTAATGGATGAGATAAGAGCAATATCTCAATCACTGGAAGGTTTTGAAGCAAGAGAGAAGAAAATAGCATATGCATAATCATATAAACAGCTTAGAAATAAATGATCATTAAATTTAAGCAGACATTAATTAAGAAGCACTTAAGGGAGGATATTTTATGTTCGAATATTTAACTGCTGGAGAATCACATGGACCTAGGTTGACCGCAGTCATCAAGAATTTACCCTCAGGTCTAGAATTAGATATAGAAAAGATAAATGAGCAGCTCTTCAGAAGACAGCAGGGTTACGGCCGCGGCGGCAGGATGAAAATTGAGAGTGATAAGGTAATTATCAATTCCGGGGTCCGTCACAAAAAAACACTGGGTTCTCCCCTGAGTATGACAGTGGAGAATAAGGACTGGCAGAACTGGCTTGAGATTATGGCTCCAGATAAAGAGCGGGGAACTGATGTAGAGGCAGTGACAAATCCCAGACCTGGGCATGCAGATCTAGCTGGAGCTATTAAATATAATCAGAAAGATATTAGAAACATCCTGGAAAGAGCTAGTGCCAGAGAAACTGCTGCCAGAACTGCAGTTGGGGCTGTAGCCAGACAGTTCTTAGAAAAGCTAAACATAAAAATATACAGCCATGTAGTTCAAATTGGAAGTTTAAAAAGCGAAAAATGGAATGATTTAAAGGAAAGAAAGTCTGAGCAATTCCAGACCGCAGTGGATATAGAAAAATATTTCGGTGAACTTGATAATACTCCTCTCCGCTGTGGTGATCAAAGTAAAACCGAAGAGATGAAAAAACTTATCGACTCCTGGCGGGCAAATGGAGATTCTGTTGGTGGCGTTTTTGAGATCGTAGTAAGAGGAATGCCGGTAGGAATAGGAAGCCATGTCCACTGGGATTTAAAACTTGAAAGCAAATTAGCAGCCCAGCTGATGGGTATCCAGGCAATTAAAGGTGTGGAAATCGGTGCAGGGTTTAAAGGTGCCGGTCTGCCGGGCTCAAAAGTCCATGATGAAATATTTTACGATATTGATAAAGGTTATTACCGCAGTACAAATCAGGCTGGAGGCATAGAAGGCGGGATGAGCAATGGAGAAGATCTTGTAATTAGACTTGCAATGAAGCCAATCCCTACCCTGGCTGCAGCACTTCGCTCTGCTGATATCATAACTAAAGAACAGACAACAGCTGCAAAAGAAAGAACAGATGTCTGTGCAGTACCGGCAGCAAGTATTGTTGGAGAAGCGGTTACAGCTTTGGTCTTAGCCCAGAGCACTGCCGAAAAATTTGGTGGAGACAGCATGACTGAAATATTAAGGAATTATGAGAGCTATTTAGAATATACAGATGAATTCTAATTCGAAATTTACTTTATTTTAATTTCATTTTAATCTTTGTCCCTTACCCTGTTAAATGAAGTAAGAAAAACAAGATAAAAAAAGCAAAAAACTAAACGGGATGTGAATAATAATGAAAAAGAAATTAGTAATATTGTTCTTAGTCACTGCTCTTATTGTTCCGACAACCATTTTTGCACAGGATATGGAGATTAATTCAGATCAGCCCGCTGATCCTTCACTTGAAAAAAATACCCAGCAGCAGAATCAAGTAGTTGCAAAAGTTAACGGAGAAAAAATAACTCAGCAGGAGCTGGCAAAACAGGCAAATGTAAATCAGCTTTTACAGCAGCTAAGTCAGATTGACCAAACTTTTGTTCAGCTGCTTGTTAATTCAAAAGAAGGAAATGCATTACTGGAAACATATCAGAAGAAGCAGCTGGATTCAATAATAAATAATGTGCTGTTAAAACAGGAAGTAAAAGAAGAAAATATAACTTTGAGCAAATCAGAAGCAGATGAATTTTATCAGAAGCAAAAACAGACAATACTGAAGAATAATAATATGTCAGAAGAAGAATTCAAATCTGCTCTAAAAAATCAGGGTTATGCTTCAGAAAGCGAATACAAGAAAAAGATTATGGAAAACCCTCAATTTAAGATTAAAAAACTGATCGAAGAAGAGGTTGTAAATAATATTCAAGTTTCAGAAAAAGAATTAAAACAGGCATTTGAAAACAACAAAGAGAACTTTCAGCAGCAAAATAAAAATGTGTCTTTTGAAGATGTAAAGCCTCGTTTAGAACAAATGCTTGTCCAGCAGAAGCAGAGCAAGCAGATAAGTCAATATCTAGAAAAATTAAGAAATGAAGCAGATATAGAAAAAAATATTTAAGCAGTGCTGGTTGAGTAAATCAGTTTTTAATAACTAAATTTGCATAACTAAATAATATAATAAGATAACACAGCAGTCCTCGGCTTAATAGGTCGGGGATTTTACTTTTGTTAAAGACTTACTTACATAATTATAATAAAGCTGGTATACTTGTTGAGAAAAGATATAAAAGGGGGAAATATTGATGACAGATCAAGAAAACCAAAAAAATGAAAATGCATATGAGGCAAAAAATGCCTGGTTAGAGATGGGAGAAGAAGAAAGAAAAGAAGTATTTTCCTTTAATAAAGCATATGCAGATTTTTTAACAAAAAACAAAACAGAAAGAGAATTTGCCAGAGCAGCGATAGCTGAGCTTGAGGAGGCAGGTTTCAAAAATATCGAACAATATGAGAGCTTAAAAAAGGGTGATAAAGTTTATGTGCTTAATAGATCACGAGCTCTACTCGCTGCAGTTATCGGAGAAAAAGAACTTGCAGAGGGTTTAAAGATTGTAGGAAGTCACATTGATTCACCAAGACTTGATCTAAAACCCAATCCACTATATGAAGATGGAGAAATGTCCCTATTTAAAACTCATTATTATGGTGGTGTAAAAAAATATCAGTGGGTAACAATGCCGCTTGCCATTCATGGTGTGGTTGTTAAAGAAGATGGAACTCAGGTTGAAATAAGCATTGGTGAAAATGATGATGATCCAGTATTTTTCATTAGTGATGTTTTACCTCATTTAGGAAAAAAGCAGATGAAAAAATCTATGAATGAAGGAATTACAGGTGAACAGCTGAATGTTGTAATCGGAAGTATTCCGGTAAAGGATGAAGATGCTAAAGAGAAGATTAAAACAGCTGTACTTGATCATTTAAGTAAGACATATAATATAAAGGAAGAAGATTTTATCAGTGCAGATTTACAGGTTGTACCTGCTTTTAAAACTAGAGATGCTGGTTTTGATAGAGGTCTGCTCGCCGGATATGGGCATGATGATAGAGTCTGCAGTTATACAGCTTTAGAAGCAATTTTAGATGTGAATGAACCAGAATACACTTCACTTGTCTTACTGATGGACAGAGAAGAAGTTGGCAGTATGGGAAGTACAGGCATGCAGTCACATTTCTTTGAAGACCAGGTAGCAAATCTCGTTGATCTCTATTACAGTGATTATAGTGAACTGCTTGTCAGAAAAGTAATGCAGAACTCAAAAGTACTATCAGCAGATGTAAATGCAGCTTATGATCCGGATTTTGCTGAAGTTTATGCAAAACATAATTCTGCTTATTTAGGTAAGGGAATAGTAATATCTAAATATACAGGTGCTAGAGGTAAGGCTGGAGCTTCAGAAGCAAGTGCAGAATTTATGGGTGAAATCAGAGGTTTATTCAATAAAGCTGGTGTTATTTGGCAGACAGCCGAGTTGGGTAAAGTTGATGAAGGTGGTGGTGGAACCATCGCTCAGTTTCTGGCTAATTACAATATGGATGTAGTTGACTGTGGTCCTGCGGTCTTATCGATGCATTCACCTTATGAGGTTGTAAGCAAGGCAGATGTTTATCACAGTTATCTTGCTTATAATGTCTTTCTAGAAAATTAAGCTTCTGAATTAATTTTAAGAAAATGTTAATTACTTTACTTCAATAAAAATTATATCCTATATAATAAATATAGTTAGTTTTCATAATATGCTCAAATTAAAATGAGATATTAATGGTGTTTCAAATTTAAGCCAGCAAAGAATATAACAGGGGAGTGAAACTACAATGGCAAAAATTGATCAAGATGAAAAAATGAAAATCAAAGAATTGTTCTCTAAAAATTTAAAGGATGATGTAAGTCTTCTTTTCTTTTCAAAGGAAGATGACTGTCAGTATTGTGGAGATACAGAGGAGATACTAGAAGAAGTTACTGGACTTGATGATAAAGTTAATTTTGAAAAGCATATGCTTGGAAGTGAAAAAGCAGAAGAATTTGGTGTTGATAAGGCACCAGCAATTATTTTCTTGACTGAAGATGGTAGTGACAGTGGGCTTCATTTTTATGGAATTCCTTCTGGATATGAATTTACCTCATTGATAGAAGATATACTTGATGCTTCTGATAAAGAAAGAATAGACCTATCAGATGATATCAAAGAACAGGTTAAGGCGATAGAAAATGAAGTTACTTTACAGGTATTTATAACACCAACCTGTCCTTATTGTCCACGTGCGGTTAGAGTGGCACATCAGATGGCACTTCTTAACCCAAATATCAGGGGTGAAATGGTAGAAGCTATTGAATTTGAAGAACTATCTGCTAGTTATAATGTTTCAGGTGTACCGAAAACTGTTATTAATCACGGTGCAGATGAGCAGGTAGGTGCTGTACCAGCCAAAACTATTTTAAGCAAGATTCAAAAACTGCAGAAAGATGCAGCAGTAGCTTCAGAATAAATATTATATATCAAATTTCAAGGGGGAAATTCAAAAATGAGCAAACCAGTAAAGGTAACAGATGGGAATTTTAACAAAGAGGTCATTAATTCAGACAAAAAAGTAATTGTTGACTTCTGGGCAGAGTGGTGTGGCCCATGTAGAATGGTGGCACCTGTTGTAGAAGATATTGCAAAAGAATATAGTGAAGATGTAAAGGTTGCAAAATTAAATGTAGACGAAAACCAGTCAACAGCATCAAGATACGGAATTATGAGTATTCCTACAATGTTAGTATTTGAAAATGGTAAAGTACAGGATAAATTAGTAGGTTATATGCCTAAAGATAAACTTGCACGTAAAGTTGGTTTAAAATAGAGATTATATATACTGTATCAAGAAGGCAGTTTAATAACCCTAAATAAAATTATGAATAAACTATTGAAATCCTCTCTTTATAAGAGAGGTATTTTTTTTGTAGTTAGCAGAGTTTTTATTAAATTGTATAATTAAATGCACGGTTTTTTAAATAGTCCTGTAAAATAATAATAATATATGATAAAATTAAGAATGATAAAAATCGTTGTTTTCAAATAATTACTATTAAGAATAATTATAATAAGTATTTTATGAGGGAGGACTTAAATTTGCAGCGCATATTAATTATTCATACACCTGATAAAGATATTAAGGATATTGCAGAAGGTATAAAAGAAGGAGTAGAAAGCAACAATATTAGAGCTGAGCTTAGAAATACAGCTGATACCGGGAATACTGTTTCTTTTTATCCATATGACCTTGTAGTTGCTGGCAGTCCTACCCTTGGTATATTTAAAGGTAAAATAGATAACTCTTTAAATAAATTTTTAGCTGATGCAAAAAGGACAGTAGGTCAAGAGGCTTATGCATTTGTTAAGCCTAGATTTTTTGCTACAAACAAAGCTTTAAAGTCAGTAATGGCAGCTTTAGAAGCTCAGGGGTGTATTGTTAAAAACTTTAAAGCACTTTCTGATCATAATTCTGCTGTAGAATTTGGTAAAAGCATTAATATATAGAGTTTATTGAATAATTTTTACAGCCGCAGTTATTTTTATTTAAACTGTGGTTTTTTCAAATCATAGTATTCAGATTGATAGAAGTTAAATTATTGGGAGTGCTAGAAGCTATAGTCTGCTTAAAAATCACGCCGGCTGCCCCAAGGAGGATTAAAGATAAATAATGAATCAAAAAGTTTTAATAAAACTTGAAAATAAACAAAATTTTATAGAAGATATAGAGAATGAAAAGATAACAAAAGAATATTCAGGTGAACTATACAAAAAACAAAAGAAATATTATTTAAGTTACAATGAAGATTCAGAAGGTATTGAAGGAGCTAGAACGATTCTAAAAATCGATCCTACAGCCCAGAGGGTTTTATTGATGCGGCAGAAGCCTGCAGAAATGAAACAGGATTTTAAAATCGGGAAAAAAATAAAAGGCTATTTCAGTACAGAATATGGTAATATAAAGACAGCTGTTAAAACAAATCATTTAAAAATAAATATAAAAGAAAAAAGCGGTAAAATCCATATAAAATATCAGCTTTATTTAGGTGGAGAATTAAGTTCAGAGCACAGTTTAAAACTGAGCTACAAAAATTCCAATTAAATGAAGTTCATTTAATAAAGAAAGCAAATAATTATAGCAAAATAATTTAGTAAAATATCAAATTTAATTTTCATAGCTTGTTAAAGAATATAATAATTTTGACTTATAAATATATTAAGATTAAATCAATAAAAATTACTTTGCCAAAATAGTTTGATAATGACCGATAATATTGTATAATAAATTTTGGTATTAATTATTATTATATTTATCTTTGTAATTTTGCAGTAATTTATTTTTAAAAATTGCTTTATTATTAAGCAGTTTAATCTATAACTAAAGAAACAATTTTATTATAAATTTAGAATAACACATTAGGAGGTTTATTGTTTTGCATAAGAATTTACAGGCTGTAGTTGAAGCGAAATTAGTTGGCTATCTTGCAGAAAGTGTTAAAAAGGCAATTTATGATGGAGAATTAGATTTAGATCAGGTACCGGAAGTTTCTGTTGAGATTCCTCGTGAAAAAGAACACGGTGATTATGCTACTAATCTGGCTATGATTACAGCAGGGAAAGCCGGTATGAACCCGCGAAAAATAGCGGAAATTATTATTGAGAATTTGGAGGCACCAGAGGTAGAAGATGTTTCTATTGCTGGCCCGGGATTTATAAATTTTAAATTAAACAAAAACTGGCTCTATGATAACTTAAGATTAATCATCGGTCTTGGTAAGGATTATGGAAAAATCGATCAGGGTAAGGAAAAAAGAGTACAGATTGAATTTGTATCAGCAAATCCAACCGGACCTCTTCATGTTGGTCACAGTAGGGGAGCTGTTGTTGGTGATGTTACAGCTTCTATTATGGAAGCAGCAGGTTATGAGGTAGAAAGAGAATATTATATAAATGATGCCGGTAATCAGATGGATATCCTTGCTCAGTCTACACTGCTCCGCTATAAAGAAATATTGGGCCATGATATAGAGATGCCCGAAGATGTATATGCAGGAGATTATGTTATAGAAATTGCAGAAGACCTCTATAAAATGCATGGTGATGAAATTTTAAACATGTCAGAGCAAAAACAGCTAGAAGTCTGCAGAGAATATGCATATCAGGAAATGCTAAAAAATATAGAAGAAGATTTAAAAGACTTCGGCATAGAATTTGATAGCTGGTTCAGTGAGCGCACACTTCACCCTGATAAAATTATAGAGGCAGTTGCAAAATTAAGAGCCAAAGGTTATATCTACGAAAAAGAAGATGCACTATGGTTTAAATCTACCGATTTCGGTGATGACAAAGATAGAGTAGTTATTAAATCAGATCAATCTCCTACTTATCTAGCTGCAGATATAGCCTATCACTTAGATAAACTCGAAAGAGGTTTTGATAAATTAATCAATGTCTGGGGAGCAGATCACCACGGCTATATTCCGAGAATGAAAGCGGTTATCGAAGCTTTTGGATATGATAGAGATACCTTAGAAGTAATTGTAGTTCAGATGGTAACACTGCTCAGAAAAGGTAAAAAAATGCCGATGTCCAAAAGAGCGGGAAGTTTTGTTACGATGAAAGATGTTAATCAGGAAGTAGGTACTGATGCTGCAAGATATTATTATATAATGCGCAGTACAGACAGTCATCTCGATTTTGATTTAGAACTTGCCAAAGAAGAATCCACAAATAATCCTGTCTATTATGTACAGTATGCACATGCAAGAATCCACAGCATTATAGATAATGCTGAGGTAGATGGTTCAGATCAAAATTTAGATCTGCTTCAGGATCCAGCAGAGGTCGATCTGATGAAAATGCTGGCTAAATATCCAGAAGAAATTAAATTAAGTGCAGAATCAAGACAGCCTCATCATTTAACAAGTTATGCCTATGATCTTGCTACAGCTTTTCATGCTTTCTATAATAATTGTCGTGTGAATACAGAAGATATTCAGCTTTCTAAAGCAAGGCTTTATTTAGTTGATGCATCACGTCAGGTACTTAAAAATGTTTTAACTCTGCTTGGAATAAGTGCCCCAGCAGAAATGTAATTAACAAAACTTGGAGGAGATAGTAAAATGACGAAGTATATTTTTGTGACAGGAGGAGTTGTATCGGCCCTTGGGAAAGGTATTACAGCTGCTTCTCTAGGTAGATTACTTAAAAGCAGAGGCTTAGAAATAAGCATCCAAAAATTTGATCCTTATATTAACTATGATCCTGGAACAATGAGCCCTTACCAGCATGGAGAGGTATTTGTGACAGATGATGGTGCAGAAACCGATCTTGATTTGGGGCATTATGAGCGTTTTATCGATACCAATCTGAGCCAGAACAATAATGTTACAACTGGAAAGATATATGGTTCAGTAATTCGCAAAGAGCGCCGCGGAGATTATCTGGGAGCAACAGTACAGGTTATACCACATATCACAGATGAGATAAAAGATAGAATTACAAGAGTTGGAAGAGAAACAAATGCAGATGTTGTACTGACCGAAATTGGAGGTACTGTTGGAGATATTGAGAGTCTGCCTTTTCTCGAAGCGATCAGGCAGCTAAAAAATGATCTTGGCTCTGATAATATTCTTTATATTCACTGTACTCTGGTTCCTTATTTGGCTGCTGCGGGTGAATTGAAGACAAAACCAACCCAGCACAGCATCAAGGAGATGAGGAGTATTGGTATTCAACCCGATATAGTAGTCTGCCGTTCGGATAGAGAATTGACCCAAGAAGTAAAAGATAAAATTTCATTATTTGGTAATGTAGAAAAAGAAGATGTTATCCAATTGGAAGATGCAGAACATATTTATGAAGTGCCATTAATGCTCGAAAAAGAGGGCATGGCTGAAAATGTAATTTCTAAATTAAAACTGGAAGATAAAGTACATCCACCTGAATTAGAGAACTGGGTTAAACTGGTAGAAAAGATAAAAGATCGGGATAACCAGGTGACAGTTGGTATTGTTGGTAAATATGTTGAATTACCTGATGCTTATATAAGTATAGCAGAATCATTTACCCATGCTGGCATAAATAATAATACTGAGGTAAATATTGAATATGTATATGCAGAAGAATTAGAAGATTGTACAACTATAAATGAAAAACTTAAAGACCTGGATGGTATTTTAGTACCCGGAGGATTTGGAGACAGAGGTATAGAAGGCAAACTTGAAGCCGTAAGGTATGCAAGAGAAAACAATGTTCCATATTTCGGAATCTGTCTCGGCATGCAGTGTGCAGTAATTGAATTTGCACGCAATGTTCTAAATTTGGAAGCTGCAAACAGCTCTGAGTTTAATCCCAAAAGCCCTGACCCTGTTATTGCATTAATGCCTGATCAGCATGATGTAGAAGATATGGGTGGTACAATGAGACTTGGTCTTTATCCCTGTAAATTAACCGAAGGAAGTATCAGCAGAGAATCCTATCAAAAAGAAGTTATTTATGAGAGGCACAGACACCGCTATGAATTCAATAATCAATATCGCGATAAGATGAAAAATCAGGGAATGATATTAAGTGGTTTATCTCCAGATGAAAGACTTGTAGAAATAATTGAAATTCCGGATCATCCCTGGTTTGTTGGAGTACAGTTTCATCCAGAATTCAAATCGCGTCCAAATAGACCACATCCTTTATTTGTGAGCTTTATTAAAGCAGTTTTAGATAATAAAAATTAGAAAATAGGGGGAAAAAGAATGGGAGGAGAATTTATTAAGTGCGAGTTTGATGCTCCACTGGCGACAGTTAAAATCAATCGTCCTGAGGTGTTAAATGCTTATAATGCTCAACTTTTAGATGAGCTGCATCAAACTTTAAAAGATGTTTTCGCACGTGATGATCTGGGAGCAGTGATTTTAACAGCGGTCGGTACAAAGGCTTTTTCTGTTGGGGGAGATATTGACTATCTGGAGAAATTGAATAGTCAGCAGGCCGAAGAACTTTCCAAAAAAGGCAAGGCGATTTGTGATTTGATAGAATCAAGCTGTCCGGTTGTCATAGCAGCGATTGATGGTTATGCTCTCGGTGGTGGAATGGAGCTCACCCTGGCATGTGATATCAGATTGGCTACAACCAGAGCTAGATTTGGACAGCCAGAAGTTAAATTAGGTATCATACCAGCATTTGGAGCTACACAGAGGCTGCCGCGTTTAATAGGTGTTGGCAAAGCAAAAGAACTGCTTTTTACAGGAGATATAATTGATGCTACTGTAGCCTATGAGATCGGCTTAATTAACGAAGTTGTTACACCTCGTTCACTATTATCAAGTGCAAGAGAAATTGCATTTGAGATAACTGATCGCTCTTCGAAAGCAGTAACAATGATCAAAAAAGCTATTAATAAAGGGTTTCATAGTGGTATTGAATCAGGTTTTAAATATGAAAATGAAGCTTTTGCAGAAAGTTTCAAAACTGAAGAACATAGGATCAGAATTAGAGAAATTCAGAGAATAGTCAAAGAAGATAATAATTAAACAGCCTTTATTTAATCTAGTTTTCTCAAATCAAAAAAGGGTTTTTTATGATAATAGAGAATAATTAGATTAAGGAGGTGAAGACCTGGCCTTGATTTTAACAGGTCGGGCTGATTATGGTAATTAAATTTTCTACTGCAGTAGCTCTAAGTTGTCCTGCCTGTGGTTGTCTTGAAAAAGAAGAGGTTAATATATTTGAACTTCCCCTGGGTGAATTAAAACAGCTTAAGTGCAGCTGTGGTGCAGATAAAGCTTCATTATTGAGAAAAGCAAACTCTTACATAGAAATATATTATTTCTGCTTAAACTGTAATCAGGCCCATAAAATGGTCATCTCTCCTGAGAAATTCTGGCATTCTCAGAATCTTAATCCTCTTCCCTGTAAGGAAGAAGGGCTTAACCCTGGTTATTTTGGTCCACCAGAAAAAGTTAGCAGAGAAATAAGAAAAGAAAAAGAAGAACTAAACTTGATGGCAGAAGAACTTGGATTTGATGATTTTAAAAATCCAGAGATCATGCTCCAGGCATTAGATATAATTGATGATCTTGCACTAAAAGGTTCAATCAATTGTGAATGCGGCAGTGAAGACATCAATGTAGAATTGTTTTCGGACAGAATTCAACTGATATGCAATAACTGCAGTACACATTTGAATATTTCAGCCTCTGATAATTATGATTTAGAGAAGCTGAGGCATTTAAATAGTATAGAACTGCATAATATTCAGGGAGAATCAAATGATTCTCTAGATCCCTGGATGAATTTATAGAAAACCAATAACAATTATAGGAGGCAACAATTATGAATTTAGTACCAATGGCTGATATTTTGCAGGATGCTCATAAAAGAACATATGCTGTAGGTGGATTTAATATTAACAATATGGAATTTCTACAGGGAATTATTAGAGGAGCAGAAGAACTTAACTCACCTTTAATTTTACAGGCAAGTGAAGGTGCAATTCGCTACATAGGTATGGATTATGTAATTAAAATGGTAGAAGCAGCAACTGCACATACTTCTATTCCTGTTGCTCTGCATTTAGATCATGGAAGCGGTTTTGAAAGTATCATGAACTGCATAAGAGCTGGATTTTCTTCCGTTATGATTGATGCTTCAAAACATTCATTTGTAGATAATATTGCCCTAACCAAAAAAGTGGTAGAGGCTGCTCATAGTGTAGGAGTTAGTGTAGAAGCAGAGTTAGGAACAATCGGTGGTACAGAAGATGATCATACAGTAGAAGAAAAAGATGCTATGTATACAGATCCTGATCAGGCAAAAGAGTTTGTTGAGGCAACAGGAGTAGATGCATTAGCTATCGCAATCGGAACAGCTCATGGTGTTTATGAAGGTGAACCAGAATTAGATTTTGAAAGACTAGATACAATCAAGCAGTTAATAGATATGCCCGTAGTATTACATGGTGCATCTGGTATTTCAGCAGAAGATCTTCAGACAGGTGTTAAGTATGGAGTTAACAAAGTTAATGTAAATACCGATTTTCAGCAGTCATTTACCTCTAAGATCAAAGAAATATTTGAAGAAAAACCAGCACTTTATGATCCACGCAAATACTGTGGACCAGGTAGAGACGCGATTACTGAAAAGGTAAAAGAAAAAATTAAAATACTTGGCAGCAATGATAAAGCCTGGTAGGTAAATCTTAAATAATAAATAGGGGAGGATTTCCAGCTGGAAGTTTTCCCTTATTTCTATTGATAAATTAATAATTTTTTAAGTAGGGATTATAATTCCTAAAAAAATTCCTAAAGTAATCAAATCAATAGATTTAAATTTAATATTTATAAGGGTTCATCTTTAAATAGTTTTAATAGACTTATTTAATAAAGAGGAGTTTAAATTGACACAAATCTGGCTAGAATTCTCATTAATGGCACTTATGATAATAATTACTGGTACATATCTTTCAAGGTTTGGTGATATAATTTCTGAGAAAACCGGACTTGGGCACGCTTTTATAGGTGGAGTTTTAATCGCAATGGCCACATCACTGCCCGAGCTTGTTACAAGCATCACTTCGGCTGTTGTAGGTGCACCTGATATAGCAGTTGGTAATGCTTTCGGTAGTAACACATTCAATTTAGCTATTCTGGCTTTTGCAGATCTCCTTCAAGGCAAAGGTCCTCTATTACTTCAGGTTAACTACAGTCATGTTCTTTCCGGCCTTCTGGGTATTTTACTTTCAGCTTTAGTAGTATTCAGCCTTATTATTTCACATTTCATGAATTTAAATCTCAGTATTTTCGGTGTTGGAATAGATAGTATTATTTTAATAATTACATATTTGCTCGGAATGAGGCTTATTTATCGTTATGATAAAAAGAACCCACTTGATAAAGATGAAGAGCCAAGGGAAGATCAAAATCCTGAATACAGCTTGAACAGAGCTGTTGGAGGTTTTATTGTCTGTGCAGTTATAATTGTATTTAGTGGGGTACGGCTAACTATTAGTGCAGATCAGATAGCTTTAGCAACTGGGATTGATCAGAGTTTTATTGGTACAATTTTAGTTGCAGCTGCTACTTCTTTACCTGAACTTGTAGCAACTATTTCTGCTATCCGGATTAGTGCCTATAATATGGCAATCGGAAATGTATTTGGCAGTAATATTTTTAATATGACAGTAATATTTTTTGCTGATATATTTTATCGTCCCGGCATTCTGCTGATAGATGCAAAAATTGTCCATATAGTCACAGCAATGGTCGGAATAGTAATGTCCACAGTTATTTTAGTTGGATTATTTTATAGATCAAGGAAATCATTTTTACTTATGGGTTGGGACTCGATAACAGCAGCGATATTTTATTTTCTAGGAGCTTATCTGCTTTTTCAGCTCGGAATAAACATTGTTTGATTATGTTAAATCAGCCAAATTCTCCACGACGGCAAAAGTGCGATAAATTAATGATTTGTCCAAATGAAGCTGTGTTTGTTTGGGTTGAATGGGGACAAATTGAAACATCAATTTATCTTCTTTCTGCCTGTTCCGGAATTAAGTGCTGATTTAACATATCAAACAATTCAGCAGTAAACATAGTGTTCCATGATTTTATTTGTTTAATCCTATTCCGGACTGAAGTGCTAATTTAGAAACTAAACTGAAACCATCAGTGTTCCGGAATTAAGTGCTGATTTAACATATCAAACAATTCAGCAGTAAACATAGTGTTCCATGATTTTATTTGTTTAATCCTATTCCGGACTGAAGTGCTAATTTAGAAACTAAACTGAAGCCATCAGTGTTCCGGAATTAAGTGCTGATTTAGAAACTAAACTCTGGACGTTTAACATAAATATAACTGTAAAATTCTAGTTTGAAGAAAGCAGCCAAATTCTCCACGACGGCAAAATAGAGACGAGACCAGAAAGGTTGATTAATTTGTTGAACATTAGTGAATTAGAAAGAAAAACAATAACAGAGCTTCATGAAATAGCAAAAGAGATGGATGTTTCTGGCTATTCGCAGATGCGGAAAAAAGATTTGATTTTTGCTATTTTAAAAAAGGGAACTGAACAGGGAGGCCATATTTTTGCAGAGGGAGTGCTCGAGATTATCCAGAATGAAGGTTATGGATTCTTAAGACCCTCCAAATATATTCCTTCAAGTGATGACATATATATTTCTGCTTCTCAGATCAGGCGTTTTGATCTCCGCACAGGAGATGTAGTGTCAGGTCAGGTCAGAGAGCCAAAGGAAAATGAAAAATATTTTGCTATTTTAAGAATTGAAGCAGTTAATTATCAGGATCCCGAAAAAGCAAGAGAAAGGGCCTATTTTGAAGACCTTACCCCCCTTTATCCAGAAGAAAGATTCAAACTCGAGTATCATAAGAACGGTATATCTACCCGTTTTATTGATCTTATTTCTCCGATTGGTAAAGGACAGCGTGGTCTTTTAGTTTCTCCTCCTAAAGCGGGAAAAACAGTTCTTCTCAAAAAGATAGCAAACAGCATTCGTTCAAACTATCCTGAAAGCAAAATGATGATATTGTTAATTGATGAGCGACCTGAGGAAGTTACAGACATGAGGCGGTCTGTTGATGCAGAAGTTATTAGTTCAACCTTTGACGAACCACCAGAAGAACATATCCAGGTAGCTAAACTTGTCTTAGAAAAAGCAAAAAGACTTGTTGAACATAAATATGATGTAGTTATTTTGCTGGACAGTATTACCCGACTTGCAAGAGCTGCCAATGTAACAATACCACCCAGTGGTAGAACACTTTCTGGTGGACTTGATCCTACAGCAATGCATTTCCCCAAAAGATTTTTTGGTGCTGCTAGAAATATAGAAGAAGGAGGCAGCCTTACAATAATTGCTACATCACTAGTTGATACGGGAAGCAGGATGGATGATGTAATCTATGAAGAATTTAAAGGTACTGGAAATATGGAGCTGCATTTAAACAGAAGGCTGGCAGAAAGAAGAATATTCCCAGCAATTGATATCAATCGCTCCGGCACTAGAAAAGAAGAAATGCTGCTTGATGAAAAAGAGCTGGAAATAATCTGGAAGCTCCGTCAGCAGACTGCAGATCTAAGTGATTATGAGATAAGCAGCACATTTATTAAACAGTTAAAAAACACCAAGAATAATGAAGAACTTTTAAAAACGCTGGAAAAAATATTTAGCAGTTAATTTGCTTGCATAGCTTAAATTGCTGTGTTATAATATACTCTAGCTTGAGAAGTATGCCTATATACCGGTTGAATGATAGATATTTAATCGGTTTAAAAAATAATTATGTATGCAAGAGAGGTGATATAGATGCGTGAAGGAATCCACCCCGAAGTAAAAGAAACAACAGTAACCTGTGCCTGCGGCGAGGTTTATCATACAAAATCTACTAAAGATAATATAAGGGTTGAAGTATGTTCTAGCTGTCATCCATTCTATACAGGAAAACAGCGTAAAGCCAAAAAAGGTGGTCGTGTCGAAAGATTTAACAAAAAATATGGGATTTCAGAAGAGTCAGAAGAAGATTCTGAATAATAAAGATCAGGAATCCTTTTTTCTGCTGCAGGGCTTAATAGCTCTGCTTTTTTTTTAGAAAATTTTCCATCTGCAGCATTTGGCTTAAATTATGATTAAAAAATATAGCAAATAAGTATAACATTTTAATTTTGATGAGGTGACTTGATGTATAAGATAACAAAGAGCGGCTGGATTGAAGTTATTACTGGACCAATGTATTGCGGAAAAAGTGAAGAACTAATTAGACGCCTGCGAAGGGTTAAAATTGCAAAACAGAAAATTAAAGTATTTAAACCAGTTATTGATAACCGCTATAATAAAGATGATGTTGTTTCTCATAGTGGAGACAGTATAGAGGCAGTTCCGGTAGATCATCCAGAAGAAATTTTGGAAAAACTTGATACCACTATTGATGTGGTAGGTATAGATGAAGCTCAATTTTTTCATCAGGATATTGTAGAAATTTGTGAAGATCTTGCTGATAGAGGTACAAGGGTAATAGCTGCTGGACTGGACCGTAATTTTCGTGGTGAGCCATTTGGCCCTATGCCCGAGCTGATGGCAAGAGCAGAATATGTCGACAAACTGCATGCTATCTGTATTCAGTGTGGTGAACCGGCAAGTAGAACTCAGCGGTTGATAGATGGTGAGCCTGCAGCATATGATGATCCGGTAGTTTTGATTGGAGCTCAAGAGGTATATGAAGCACGCTGCAGAAGCTGTCACGCAGTAAAAGGAGAATAATTTCTCCTAAAATTAATGAGGTGAATAAAATGTTTGATTTAGAAGAAAAACTGGATGAGCTTTTAGAAAAATATCAGAAACTAAATTCAAAGCTCAGTGATCCAGAAATTATAAATGACAGCAGCAGGTATCAAAAGCTGCTTAAAAAACATGCGAAATTGAAAAAAATTGTAGAAAAATATAAAGAATATAAGGAAGTAAAACAGGGAATAGAAGAAGCAGAAGAAATGATTGAGCTTGATGATGATCCAGAGGTTCAGGAACTTGCTGAAATGGAGATTCAGGAACTTAAACCCAAAATGGAAAAGCTTGAAGAAAAACTTCCTATTATGCTGCTGCCTGATGATCCTAATGATGAGAAAAATGTTATTGTAGAGATAAGAGCAGGAGCTGGAGGAGATGAAGCCGCATTATTTGCAGCAGACCTCTACAGGATGTACTCCCGTTATGCGGAGAACAACGGCTGGAAGGTGGAAGTAATGAATGCAAATCCTTCTGGAGTGGGAGGCTACAAAGAAATCATCTTTACAGTTGAAGGTAGTGATGTATTTAGACATCTTAAATACGAAAGTGGTGTACACAGGGTTCAGCGTGTTCCTTCAACCGAATCCAGCGGCAGGATTCATACTTCAACTGCTACTGTAGCAGTATTACCTGAAGCTGAAGAAGTTGATATAGATATTGATCCAAATGATCTCAGAATAGATGTTTACCGATCCAGTGGACCTGGTGGTCAGAGTGTAAACACAACAGATTCTGCTGTAAGAATTACTCACATTCCTACAGATCTTACAGTTTCCTGTCAGGATGAAAAATCACAGCATAAAAACAAGTCAAAAGCGATGCGCATTTTAAGAGCTAGACTGCAGGAGAAAAAAGAACAGGAAAAACAGCAGGAAAGAGCAGAAGCAAGAAAATCTCAGGTGGGAACCGGAGATAGAAGTGAAAAAATCCGCACCTATAATTTCCCACAGGGAAGAGTAAGTGATCACAGAATCAATTTAACTGTTCATCAACTTGACAAAATATTAGATGGAGATTTAGCTCCGGTTATTGATGAATTAATTGAGGAGGATAATCTCAAAAGATTGGAGAAGGTTTAAGCGTGAATATAAAAGAAATTCTCAATAGGACAGATAAATTCCTGTCAGATAGAGGAATAGAAAGCTCACGTCTGGATGCAGAAGTGCTTCTGGCAGATTTGCTTGATATTGAGAGAATTAATTTATATGTTAAATTTGATTATCCATTAAAAAGTTCTGAACTGGAAGAATACAGAAAAAGAATAAAAAAAAGGGCCAAAAGAATACCCACAGCATATATAATAGGTCGAAAAGAATTTATGTCACTCGAATTTGACGTGAATAAAGATGTGCTTATTCCACGTCCGGAAACTGAAAACCTTGTTGAAGAAATTATCAGTTACTGCAGAGATAATGAACTTCAGGATGCTCAAATTATAGATATTGGTACCGGCAGTGGAGCTGTAGCGGTGAGTCTGGCCCATTATCTACCAGAAGCAAAGGTGGTAGGGGTTGATATTTCTAAATCAGCAGTAAAAACAGCCCGAAAAAACGCTAAAAAATTTGAATTAGAAGAGCGATTGAGCATAGTTCACAGTAATCTTCTCGAGGGTTTTATCAAAAGAGATATCAGGGGAATAGATATAGTCGTATCAAATCCACCCTATATATCAGATGCAGAAATGGAAGAACTGCCTCCAGAAGTAAAAAAAGAACCAGAAACTGCATTAAGGGCAGGCAGAGAAGGTCTGGACTTTTACAAAAAATTAATACCACAATCCAGCAAAGTTTTAAGAGATGGTGGGAAGATTTTTCTTGAGATAGGCAGCTCCCAGGCTGAAGCAGTAAAAGAGCTTTTTGCTGATAATTGGGATAATCTTAAAATAATAAAAGACTATGCGGACCATGACAGGATAGTTACTGCAGTCTACAGGGAGAATCATGAAGGAGAACAGCAATAAAATGGAATATCAGACAGAAGTCGTCAAAGCTGAATACTCTGGGGAACTAAACAGCAGAGTTTTAAAAGAAAAAGGTATGGAGCTGCTCAAAAAATTAAAAAGAGATCCGGCTGTTATTAAAGCTGCAGAACTTCTCCAAAAAGGAGAGATAGCTGCACTCCCGACAGAAACGGTGTATGGACTGGCTGCAGATGCTCTGAACGCCGAAGCTGTAAAGAAGATATTTGCCGCAAAAGGCAGACCTCAGGATAACCCTCTCATAGTTCATATTGGGGAAGAAAAACAGCTGACTTCTTTGGTCGATGGGGGGATTTCACTTAAGGCACAGATGCTTATCGATAGATTTTGGCCTGGTCCACTGACAATCATTTTTAAAAAAAGTGGTCTTGTCCCAGATATAACATCTGCAGGCCTGGACACAGTTGCAGTTAGAATGCCCGCACATCCATTAATCCTGGCGGTTATGCAGTTAAGTGGACTTGCTCTGGCTGCTCCAAGTGCAAATACATCTGGCTATCCAAGCCCAACCAGTGCAGAACATGTTTACAGTGATCTTAATGGTAAAATACCGCTGATTCTTGATGGTGGAAGTTCTGAAGTGGGAGTTGAATCAACAGTTATAGATCTAAGCAGCGATAAAGCTGTGGTATTAAGACCGGGTGGAATAACCAGAGAAAAAATTTCGGAATTACTGGAAGAAGAGGTTGCATTAAGTTCAATAAAAATTGATAGAGAAACTTCTGCCCCTGCACCTGGTATGAAATACAGGCATTATGCACCAGATAAAAAACTTCATTTGTTCAGTCCGGATAATTTAAAAAAAGTTCTAGAACAGGCAGAAGATAAAAATATAGGCTTAATAATATCTAGAGAAAGCAAAGTTGAATTAGAAAATATAAAAAACATTAAGGCAGTAAAAACTTTCGGTAGAAAAAACCCTGCAGAGCTGGGCAGAAAACTTTATGCCCTACTCAGGGAACTTGATAATAATCAGGAAGTTGAAGAGATATATATAGAAAAAATATCTGATGAGGGTATTGGTGAGGCTGTTATGAACCGTATCTATAAGGCTTGTGAGAGAAGTTAAAGTCTGCAAGCAATTCTCGTGGGCTTTCCCCGCGGATGATCAAGCAAAGAGAACTGAAGATTCAGGAGGTGGAGATGATTAAAAGAATTATATTTGTCTGTACAGGTAATACCTGCAGGAGTCCAATGGCAGAGTATATATTAAGAGAGATGATTAATAATTCTGAGCAGATGGAAATTGATAATTGGGAAATCTTATCTGCTGGTGTTTCTGCAATCAAAGGTGTAAAAGCAAGTGAAAAAACAGAACAAGTAATGAATGAACTAGATCTAGATCTAAGTGATCATCTTTCGAGGAAAATAGAAGCAATTGATCTAAACAAGAGTGATATTATACTTACAATGAGCCGCAAACACAGCCGTATTTTGATTTTAGATCATCCTGATTTAGCAGATAATATTTTTACATTAAAAGAATTTGCAGAAAACCAAAATGGCAAAGATATAGAAGACCCTTTTGGATTATCTCTTGAGGTTTATCGAGATACAAGAGATGAGATTAAATCAGAATTAGAGAAGATTTTACAAAAATTAAAAGAATTTAATCCCAAAGAGAAGGACTGAGCTATCTTAAGTAGAATAGAGTAATAAGAGTATCTTTGGATATTTAAAAGGAATATCGGGTATCAGCTATAAATATTGTAAATAAAGCATAATTTAATCAATTAATAAATTTTGAAGGGAGCAATATAAGTTGAGCGAATTACATGTTATGGACCATCCTTTAATTCAGCATAAGGTTTCAATGATTAGAGATAAAAATACAGGACCAAAAGAATTTAGAGAATTAGTAGATGAAATAGCAACTTTAATGGCATATGAGGTAACACGAGATCTACCACTTGAAGATGTAGAAATTGAAACACCAATTAAAAAAGATAAATTCAAGATGCTTTCAGGTAAAAAGATGGGTATTGTCCCAATACTGAGGGCGGGACTTGGTATGTTAGATGGAGTTTTAAAACTAATACCAGCTGCAAGAGTTGGACATATCGGTCTTTATAGAGACCCAGAAACATTAGAAGCTGTTGAATATTATTGTAAACTTCCTACAGATGTTGAAGAGAGAGATTTAATTGTAGTTGACCCAATGCTTGCTACCGGGAATACAGCTATTGAAGCAATTAAATTCATTAAAAAAAGAAATCCGCGCAGTATTAAGCTTATGGTTTTAATTGCAGCACCAGAGGGTGTTAAACAGATACAGGAAGCTCATCCTGATATAGACATCTGGACAGCTGCTTTAGATGAAAAGCTAAATGAGCACGCATATATTGTTCCAGGTCTAGGTGATGCAGGAGACAGACTTTACGGGACAAAATAATCTGGTTAGGAGGTAAGAAAATTGCTTTATCTAGCGGCTTTTATAATCAGCTTAATATTTTCGTTAATTTTCACACCAATTATTAAAATAATATCACATAAATTAAATTTAGTAGACCATCCAGGAGATCGCAAAATCAATACAGAATCTATACCTACTGCTGGTGGAACAGCTATTTATCTTGCCTTTGTTTTGCCAACGTTCTTTTTTCTTCCCTTAAACAGCACCATCAAAGGAATTCTAATTGGCGGCAGTTTTATTCTTCTTTTAGGAATGCTTGATGATAAGTTCGAATTGTCAGCCCCTGTTAAATTTGGTGGACAAATTATCGGGGCACTAATACTTATCTATTATGGTGTAACAATTAGTTTTATTACAAATCCATTTGGAGGTTTTATTTTTCTCGGAATCTATGCAGTACCTTTTACAGTGTTCTGGATAGTAAGTATAATAAATACAATTAATTTAATAGATGGTTTAGACGGTCTAGCAGCAGGAGTATCGATTATTGCAGTTCTGACACTTTTTGTTGTAGCTTTACAGGAAAATCAGGCTGCAGCAGCAATGCTCGCAGTATTACTTGCAGGCAGCTGTCTCGGCTTTTTAAAATATAATTTCAACCCTGCCGAGATTTTTATGGGTGACACTGGGTCTATGTTCATAGGCTATATAATTGCAGCAGTTTCTATAACTGGTGCTTTAAAAAGTGCAGCAGCTGTAACTATTTTTGTGCCTATGCTGGCCCTGGCAGTTCCGATTTTGGATACCACATTTGCAATTTTTAGAAGAGTAGTTAATGACCGACCAATTGGAGAAGCAGATCGCGGCCATATTCACCACAGGCTGCTGGCAGTAGGGATGAATCAGAAACAAGCAGTATTATCTATTTATATAATAAGTTTTTTTCTCGGGATAACCGCATCTTTAATCAATGGTTTTAAAGTTGATCATGCTTTAGTTGTCTTTATTGCGGTTATACTATCAGTTATTTATGGTGCCAAGAAAATAGGATTGTTTTCTGTAAAACTGCCCTGTGAAAAACAATCAGTAGAAGACAGTCGTCCTTAAACGTGTTGTAATTGTCTGAATATTTACATATTGTATTTTTTTTCACAAAGTACTTGCATATTTATTTATTCTATATTAAAATATTACAAAGGTAAGGTTAATTATGAAAAGAGAAGATTGGAATCAAATCATGAGAGGACTTGCCCTACTTACACAGGTTGGTCTGATGATAATTGTTTCAGGTGGTATTGGTTTTGGGTTTGGATACTGGCTTGATAATTTATTATCTTTTGATCTACTTTTTCAAATAATAGGATTGCTTACCGGTCTTGCTGCAGGTTTTTATGCAGTCTACAATCTTTTGATGTCCACATTTGATGATAATGATAAATAATGTAATTTAGAGATATTATTTATATAAATATTACTTATATTGATAGATTATCTAAACTGAGTTGTTTTATTAAAAAGGCTTTAAATTTGAATTTTTAAAATTTAAAAGAGAAAGGAGGAAGCGAATTGAATCCAGGTCCTCAGATACAATTTTATCTATTTGGTAAAGAATATCTTCCAGTTACTGATACACTTTTGGTAGGATGGCTTTCTGTAATAATTATAATTGCTGCTGCAAAGTATTTAACTTCTGATTTAAGTATTAGGCCTAATGGCAAACAAAATGTAGCAGAGTGGATAGTAGAGATGATTTATAAGCAGATCGAGCCAATGCTGCCGGGTGAAGGCTGGAGGTTTCTTCCTTTTATCGCAACTATCTTTATTTATATTGGAGTCGGAAATTTAATTGGAGTTGTTCCCGGTCTGGCAAATCCGACTGGAGATTTGAACACAACTTTAGGATTAGCACTTGTAGTATTTTTAGTTGTTCAGTATGAAGGTATGCGTGAATATGGAGTTTGGGGTTATATTAAAGGCTTTGCTGAACCGGTAATATTTTTACTACCGATAAATATTATTGGAGAACTAGCAAAACCTATCTCTCACTCTTTCCGTCTTTTTGGTAATATAGTAGGTGGGGGAATAATTATAACTCTGATTTATCAGGCAGCACCTGCCTTGATTCCAGTACCACTGCACGCCTGGTTTGGTGTTTTTGTTGGTGCAATTCAGGCTCTTATCTTTGGAATGGTTGCTATTGCCTATATTTCAGTTGCTAAGTCTTAGATTTGGAGAAAGGAGGCAAACTATGATTGATTTTTCTCCCGAAGTGGCCACCACAATTATAAATACTGTTTCTTATATCGCGGCAGGAGCTGCAATGATTGCAGGCATGGGTCCAGGGATAGGAATGGGTTTTGCTGCAGGTAAAGCAACATCTGCTGTTAGACGGCAGCCGGAAGCCAGAGGTCCGATTCTCACAACGATGCTCTTGGGGCAGGTAATATCAGCTTCAACAGGTATCTACTCACTGGTTATTGCTATCTTTTTAATTTATGGTATTTAACTAAAAATTAAGTTTTTCAGGTTTTAATTTCTTAAAAGAAGTATGATTACTATTAAGGAGTATTAAATGAAATACATTGATGATCCACACAAGTTACAAATAGAAATTATAAAAAAAACATATCTTATTTCTCTGCTGCCGGTGATATCTTCACTGATCGCTGGAGAATATGCTATAACTCTGGGATTTGTTTTTGGGCTCCTTATTGCTACTCTTCTTTTGAGATTAAAATATAATAACATAATCAGGGCATTGAACATGGAGGAAGAATCAGCAGAAAAATTCATCCGCAACAGGTACTTTTTAGAATATGCCCTCTATTTTTTGGTATTGGTTACTGCTGCCAGACATGCAAATTTAAATTTTTTGGCAGCTGCTGTAGGACTTTTTATGATAAAGTTCACAGTTATCATGTGGTCTATTATTGATTTACTTAAGGATACTTTTCAAAGACAAATTGATGAGTATAAATAACAAATTTTGTTTTTTATTATCGAAAGGAGGAAATTATAATGGTAGAGTTTTCACCAGAAGTAATTGACACAGTAATTAGAGCAGCAGCACTTTTAGGAGCAGGTTTTGCAATGATTGCAGGTATTGGTCCTGGTATTGGTCAGGGTTATGCTGCTGGTAAAGCTGTTGAATCTGTAGCAAGAGATCCAGAAGCAAGAGGTAATATTATTACTACTATGCTTTTAGGTCAGGCTGTTGCTGAGTCAACCGGTATTTATTCTCTGGTTATTGCCATTGTTTTAATCTTTACAATATAGTTAAGTTTAAATTTAAGTCGGGAGATTTAATCTCCTGACTTAATAGTACTTACTGTATTTATTGATTAAAAACCCATCTTTATGGATGGGTAAGCAAGCACAGGCAGTTTAATTTATTTTAATAATCTTTAAACTGTTTTCTATATACAAATGACATGAAATTAATAAGTTGAAATTTTAAGTTTGGGAAGAAAATACGATTTTAAAATATTTCAGACAGTTTTTCTGTCTGGATTATCTCTCAGGAGGTGAATGTACTCTTGGTTAATATTAATTCAACAATGTTGTGGCAGTTAGTAAACTTTTTTATTTTACTATATCTGCTGAGGAGATTCCTCTATTCACCAATTAAAAATATGCTTGATAAAAGAGCAGAACAGATTAATGGTGATATAGATGATGCAAAAATGCAGCGTGAAAAAGCAGAAGAATTGAAAGCAGAATACGAGCAGAAATTAAAAGATGCTCGTGGTGAAGCACAGGAAATTATAGATAATGCAGAGAGTAGAGCCAATAAAAAGGCTAAAGAAATAGTTCAAAAAGCTGAAGATAAGGCCGAACAAGTAAAAGCTAAAAAATTAGAAGAAATCGAGCAGGCCAAAAAAGAAACTATGGCTGATTTAAGAGATCAAATAGCTTCTTATACAGTTCTTGCAGCAAATAAACTAATCCAGGAGCAGTTAGACGAAAGTAAGCACCAGGTGATGATTGATCAATTTATTGATGAACTGGATGCCGAGAAGCTGGGTGAAATTCAATGAGAAATGAAGTAGCTTCTAAATACAGTAATGCACTTTTTTCGCTTGGAAAAGAAAAAGATAACCTGATGGAGCTCAAAGAAGCTCTTGCAGAGTTCTGGCAGCTCGTTGAAGAAAATGAAGATCTCAAACAGGTTTTATTTCATCAGCGCATACTGCCTATGGAAAAGAAAAATATTATAGAAAAATTATTTTCCGAAGAACTGCATCAGGATGTACTGCACTTTATCTATATTTTGATCGAAAAAAGAAGAGAATATCAATTGGAATCAATAATCAGCAATTTTAATAAACATGTTGATAAAGAAGAAAATGTTTTAAATGTTGAAGTAACATCTGCTGTAAAGATGAAGCAGAGTGCATTAAATAAGTTAAAGAAAAGACTTAAAGAGATATTGGATAAAAATATTCGCATCAATAATATTGTAAATGAAAATATTATCGGTGGACTTGTACTTAAAGTAGAAGATTACATTATAGATGGTAGTTTAAGCTTTGAGTTGAAGAATTTGGAACAAAAGATTAAAGGAATTCCAGTAAGTAAGTTAGGGGTGAATTAATTTGAAACTGAGACCTGAAGAAATAAGTTCAGTTATTAAAAATGAAATAGATAACTATGGAAAAAAGTTAGAGTCTGTAGGTGTCGGTACTGTATTAGATATCGGTGATGGTATCGCTCATGTCTACGGACTGAATGATGCAATGTCAGGTGAACTTTTAGAGTTTCCAAATGAAGTTTACGGAATGGCATTAAACTTAGAAGAAGATAATATTGGTGTAGTTTTACTTGGCGAAGAAACAAAGGTAGAAGAAGGTGACGATGTAAAGAGAACCGGACGTGTGGTTGAAGTTCCGGTTGGAGATGCACTTTTAGGAAGAGTGGTTAATCCATTAGGACAGCCGCTTGATGGAAAAGGAGCAATTGAAAGTGATACATATCGTCCTGTTGAATCAGAAGCACCCGGTGTTGTAGAACGTCAACCTGTTGAAGTACCACTTCAGACAGGATTAAAATCTATTGACTCTATGACTCCAATTGGTAGAGGCCAGCGTGAGTTAATTATCGGTGACCGTCAGACTGGTAAAACAGCAATTGGTATTGATACCATTATCAATCAGAAAGATAATGATGTAATTTGTATTTATGTTGCTATCGGTCAGAAAAACTCAACTGTAGCTCAGCTTACAGAAAGATTAAAAGAAGAAGGAGCTATGGATTACACAATTGTAGTATCTGCTACAGCTAGTGAGCCAGCTCCGATTAGATATATTGCCCCATATGCAGGTTGTGCAATGGGTGAGCACTTTATGTACGAAGATGATAGAGATGTACTTGTTATATATGATGACCTTTCCAAACATGCTGTAGCTTATCGTTCAATGTCACTTCTTTTAAGAAGACCTCCTGGACGTGAAGCTTATCCTGGAGATGTATTCTATCTACACTCTCGTCTCTTAGAGCGTGCAGCTAAATTGAATGATGAACTTGGTGGAGGTTCACTAACAGCCTTACCGATCATTGAAACACAGGCTGGAGATGTTTCCGCTTATATTCCAACCAACGTAATTTCCATTACAGATGGACAGATATATCTTGAGAGTGAGCTTTTCTTCTCAGGTGTAAGACCTGCTGTTAATGTGGGTATTTCTGTATCACGTGTTGGTGGTAATGCTCAGATTAAAGCTATGAAAGATGTTGCTGGTACATTGAGACTTGACCTTTCCCAGTATAGAGAACTTGAAGCTTTCTCTCAGTTCGGCTCAGACTTAGATGAAGCCACACAGAGAAAACTTGCAAGAGGAGAAAGAATCGTTGAGATTCTTAAACAGGATCAGTATTCTCCAATGGCCGTTGAAGAACAGGTAATAATAATCTATACAGTTGTTAATGGTCACTTAGATGATTTACCTGTCAGCAACTTAGGACGTTTTGAAGAAGAATATCTGGAATTTCTGGATGCAAATTATCCAGAAATCGGAGAAGAAATTGCTGAAAGTGAAAAATTATCTGATGAATTAAAAGCTAAGCTCGATGAGAAAGTTAAAGAGTTTAAAGATATGTTCCAGGTTAAAAAACAGAGTATTGTCGATATGGAAGATGAAAAAGCAGAAGATACCGAAGCAGAGGAAGCTGAGGTGAAATAATAATGCAGAATATGCGTGATATTCAGCGCAGGATAGGCAGTGTAAAAAATACTCAGAAAATCACAAGAGCCATGAAGATGGTTGCTGCTGCTAAGCTGAAAAATGCTCAGGATAGAGCAGAAGAAGCTAGACCTTTTTTCAACAAAACCGTAGAAGTCCTCAGAGGAGTTTTTACAAGAACCTCTGAAAAAGAGCACCCTCTTCTCGCAGAAAGAGAAGAAGGACGGCATCTAGTAATCGCTATTACTGGTGATAGAGGACTCTGTGGAGCCTATAATAATAAAGTAATTGCTATGACTGAAGAAATTATGAAAAACGAAGAAGAAGTTTCTTTAATTGTGCTGGGCCGTAAAGCCCGTGATTATTTCAGCCGTCGTAATGCAGATATCATGGCAGAATATGTACAGCTTGATGATTATCCTGGTTATGGATTTGCCAATGATATAGCTGATGTGATTATAGATCATTTTACTGCAGAAGATGTTAATAAGGTGAGTATGATTTATACACATTTTAATTCTGCTATCAGTCAAAAAATAAAAAAGATGCAGCTTTTACCAGTGGAGAAATTTACTGACACTGCAGAGAAAGCTGTTCAAAAAAATGAAACTGCAGCAGAAGAACAAACAGAAGAGGCTGAAGTACAGGAAGAAAAAGCGGCCGAGAAAAAATATGTTGATTATATATATGAACCATCTCCAGCTGAAGTATTTGATAACATACTTCCTCAGTATTTGATTAATGTAATTTACTCCGCACTTTTAGAATCAAAGGCAAGTGAATTTGGTGCAAGAATGACTGCAATGGACTCAGCTACTGAGAATGCAAAAGAAATGATAGAAAAGTTAACACTGCAGTATAATAGAGCCCGTCAAGCAGAAATCACCAAAGAAATTACTGAGATTGTTGGTGGAGCAGAGGCACTTAAATAAAGTTTTATAAAGGAGGAATATGAGTGAGTGACCAGAACATTGGTAGAGTAGTTCAGGTAATCGGTCCGGTAGTTGATATTGAATTTCCGGGTGGTAAATTACCTAATATCTACAATGCTATTAAAATAGAAAATGAAGATTCAGGAATAGACTTAACTTGTGAAGTTATGCAGCAGCTTGGAGACAATCGGGTTCGTTCAGTAGCCATGTCTTCTACAGATGGATTAGTTCGCGGTATGGAAGCTGTTGACCAGAATGATCCCATCAGTGCTCCTGTAGGAGAAGCTGTTTTGGGAAGGGTATTTAATGTACTTGGTGAAACTATAGATAATCGTGGGGAAGTAGGCACAGAAGAAAGAATGCCTATTCACCGTCCGGCACCAAAATTTGAAGAACAGGAAACATCAACTGAACTTTTTGAAACAGGAATCAAAGTAATTGACCTTATTGCTCCATATACACGTGGTGGTAAGGTAGGATTATTTGGTGGTGCTGGTGTTGGAAAAACAGTACTTATTCAGGAATTAATTAACAACATAGCTACAGAGCACGGTGGATATTCGGTATTCTCCGGTGTAGGAGAAAGAACCAGAGAGGGTAATGACCTCTGGCTGGAATTCCAGGAAGCAGATATTTTAGACAAAGTGGCCATGGTTTTTGGTCAGATGAATGAGCCGCCTGGAGCAAGAATGAGAGTTGGTCTAACAGGCTTAACGATGGCCGAATATTTCCGTGATGAAGCTGGACAGGATGTACTATTATTTATTGATAATATATTCCGCTTTATCCAGGCTGGTTCAGAGGTTTCTGCTTTATTAGGTAGAATGCCTTCTGCTGTTGGTTATCAGCCAACACTTGCATATGATGTTGGTACACTGCAGGAAAGAATTACTTCAACTAAAAAAGGTTCAATCACATCTGTACAGGCCGTTTATGTACCTGCAGATGACCTGACTGACCCTGCTCCTGCTACAACATTTGCTCACCTTGATGCTACAACTGTATTATCAAGAGATATTGTGGAAAAAGGTATTTATCCAGCTGTTGATCCACTTGATTCAACATCTAATATACTTGATCCCCGCATTATTGGTGAAGAACATTATAATGTAGCTCGTCAGGTTCAGGAAATCCTTCAGGAATACAAAGATCTACAGGATATTATTGCTATTCTTGGTATGGATGAGCTTTCTGAAGAAGATAAAATTGTCGTAAACAGAGCAAGAAGAATTGAGAGATTCTTATCTCAGCCGTTCTTTGTTGCTGAACAGTTTACAGGTACTCCCGGTAAATATGTTGAGATTGAAGAAACCATTAGAGGTTTCAAAGGCATCTTAGAAGGACGCTATGATGATCTACCTGAAGAAGCATTCTACATGGTAGGTACCATAGATGATGCAGTAGAAAAAGCAAAACGCCTGGAGGAAGGTGAATAACCAATGGCTGAAAAAGATAAAATTCAGCTGGATGTAGTTACACCAGAAGAATCGGTTTATAGTGGTAAAATCGACATGCTAGAAGGACCGGCAATGGATGGTCTAATAGGTATTTTACCAAAACATGCTCCACTTGTAACTGGTATGTCAATTGGTATAGTTAGAATAATGAATAATGGAGAAGAAACAGAAATAGCCATTAGTGATGGATTCATGGAAGTTCTTCCTGAGCGCATCAGTCTTGTTGTAAGGACTGCAGAACTGCCTGATATGATAGATATAGAGAGGGCAGAAGCTGCCAAGGAAAGAGCAAAAGAAAAAATGGAAAAAACAAGTGATCAGGTTGAATTTGCCAGAGCAGAAGCTGCATATGATAGAGCAGTATCTCGGCTCAAAGCAGCCGGACATCATGATCACGGCTATGACAGACTATAAATTTTATAAGAATAATAATTCAAAGGCCCTTCGGGGCCTTTTTTTTAATTTCTAATAATCTTTATTATTCCCTTTTAAAGTGATAAAATAAAAGAAGGAGGTATGTAATTTATGAATAATAAAAATGGAGAAAGCAAATTAGAAAAAACAGCTCGAGAAGGAGCTTTTGGATCTAAAGATATTAAAAAAGCTGAAAAAAATCGCTTTCTTGGTGAATTTGAAGAAAGAGTAATTGCCTACCTTGATAAAGAACAGGTAAAAGATAAAGCAGTTTATCCTGAAATTAAAGAATTATTAGAGCATAAAGAAGCTGATAAATTGATAATAAGGGGAGATATTCCCAAATCTGATACAGAAAAATATAAAAAATGGGCCCGCAGTGCAGGTGTGAAATTTACAAGAAAAAACTCGCCTGAATTCCGTGGAAATGTAGCTTTAGAAATTGTTGGTAATAGCGCTGTAGATGAACAATTTGGCAGAATAATAGACCGGGAAGAAAAGTTGCAAAGCAGGGGCTTATCTGATAATATTATAAAGAATGCAGGAAAGAAATTATGTGATGATTGTTGGAAAGAATTAATGGAAAAAGCACCGGAAGAAGAAGTAAATTATAAAAAAATCGGTATATTTGATAAATTAACAGGTACAGGCTGTGTAGGCTGCCTTAAAGATTAGATATCATTAATTATTATGATGAATGTATTTGATGCGGCCTTTAAAGGCAAAATTTAGAAAGGGGCTTTTAGAGGTGGGAAAATTTTTAATTGAAGGACAAAGACCACTTAAAGGGGAAATTAAAGTAGGAGGAGCAAAAAATGCAGCATTACCAATAATTGCTTCATCCTTATTAGCAGATTCAAAAATTGTTTTAGAAGATATTCCAAAACTAAGAGATGTAACAAATCTCTGCAGTATAATTAGAGATATGGGGGCAGATGTAAAAAGAGATGGACATAAATTAATTATTGATCCAACTGCAGTAAATAAAACTGAAGCAGATCATGAACTCGCAAGAAAATTAAGAGCTTCATATTATATATTAGGTGTTATGCTGGCAAAAGAAGGAGAAGCAAGGACGACTTTACCTGGAGGGTGCAATATAGGTAATAGGCCCATAGACCTCCATTTAAAAGGCTTTAGAGCTCTGGGAGCAGAAGTAAACTTAGACCATGGAGTTGTAGATGTAAAAGCAGATAAATTAAAAGGTGCAGAAATCTACTTAGATTATCCAAGTGTTGGTGCTACAATTAATATCATGATAGCTGCCAGTCGTGCAGAAGGTAAGACAATAATAGAAAATGCAGCTCGTGAACCAGAAATTGTTGATTTGGCAAACTTTTTAACAGTAATGGGAGCAAATATAAAAGGTGTAGGTACAGATGTGATAAAAATAGAAGGTGTCAAAGAAATGCATGGTGTAGAACACCGCATCATACCTGACCGTATCGAAGCCGGTACTTATATGATCGCTGCCGCTATTACTGGTGGTAATATTTTTGTGCGAAATGTACTTACAGAACATGTCAAACCTTTGATAGCAAAAATGCATGAGATGGGAATAGTAGTCGAGGAAGACATTTCTGGAGTAAGGGTAAAGGCAAATGGAGAATTAAAAACCGTTGATGTGAAAACTTTACCATATCCAGGTTTCCCAACAGATATGCAGTCACAGATGATGGCTCTTTTAACACAGGCAGATGGAACCAGCTTAATCATTGAGACTGTCTGGGAAAATCGCTTTATGCATGTAGATGAACTTAAAAGAATGGGAGCAGAGATAAAAATAGACGGCCACAGTGCTCTCATAAAACCAGGCCGCTTAACTGGCGCTGAAGTAAAAGCTACAGATCTAAGGGCAGGAGCTGCACTTATACTCGCCGGACTGGCTGCTGAAGGAAAAACAGAAGTACGAGATATCTATCATGTAGAGCGCGGCTATGAAAACATAGACAAAAAGCTTCAAGCAGTTGGAGCAAGAATAAAAAAAGTATCTGATTAGTAAACCTGCCGCTGATATTTTTCAGCGGTTTTTTGTTTTAATTACTTACTAAAATCTTACAGGTGGTGAAGATATTGATTACAACAGTAACTTTAAATCCTTCTATTGACAGAGAATATTTTGTGGACAGTCATGAAGTAATGCATGATCAGTTTATTTATAATGATGATGATCTCAAAATATATCCTGGTGGTAAGGGATTACTCAGTGCAATTAATTTTAAGAACTTAGGCTACAGTGATGTTCAGAATATAGGTTTTACAGGTGGTAAGCAGGGATTGTTTTTTGAGAAGATGGTTCAGGACTATCGAGTTATATGTAATTATATTCATACAGACAGTGAAATAAGGAATAACATAAAGATAATCGGTAAAAACCCGGTAACATATACCCAGTACAATGATTATACCTTCAGAGTAGAAAAAACGGAGGTAAACGAACTTATTATCCGCTTTAAAAGGGCAATTGCAGAAAGTGAATATATTTTAATGGCCGGGTCGATTCCCGAAGGTGTTGATTTCGATATTTATCAGAGACTGATAAATATAGCTCATGATAAGGGAAAAAAGGTCTATCTGCAGGCAAGTGGAGAAGCTTTAAAACTTGCACTTGAGGCAGAACCGGAATTTGTAGCACCATATTTTAAACATCACAAAACAATCTGTGATATGGATATTAAAGACAAAGAAGATTATATTGCAGCAGGTAGGAAGATGCAGGAGTTAGGAGCAGAAAATGTAATGATTCCATTCCACTGTGATAGATTACTTTTTGATAAAAAGGGCGATGTTTATCAATTGACTCCCAAAGATTACTGTATCATCAACTGGCTTGGTGCAAGTGATGCTTATAATGCAGGGTTTTTAGACTATGTTTTCAAAAATGGATTCGACTTTATAAAAGCAAACCATCATGGGGGAGCTGCAGCACTTTGGGTTTCAGAAAACAGAGAAATCTACTTAGAGGATAGAGAGAGCTACAGTAAGTGTCTTGAAAGACTGAAAATAGAAAAGTTGGAGGTGGAGTAGCTTGAGTTTAGTAAGAGATTATATGATCGGCACAATGAGTTCTGTTACACCTGATGACAGCATTAAAAAAACAATAGTAATCATGTACAGAGCAGAGTTATCGGTACTGCCTGTAGTTGACCATCAGAATAGATTTATCGGCACAATTTACAGCAACAATATACTAAAAAATATTATTCCAGAGAGTTTTGGCTTTCTAGATTCCAGCAGGATTTTTTATGAGGTAAATGAAGCTGTGGAGAATCTAAAATCAGTAAAAGATGAAACCGTTGACAAATATATGCTGAGGAACAGAGATGCAGTTCAGGAAAATGCGAACATGAAAAAAGTAGCTGATATAATGCTCAACAACAAAGAATCGCTTCTTTTTGTGGTGAATGAAAAAGGATATTTAAGAGGATATATTGAGCGGTCACATCTGCTCCATTATCTACTTGATGAAGCAGAAAATCATCCGGCATAAGCGAAAAGGGGTATTATTATGACAGAACTTGAAACATTTTCAATAAAAATAAAGGAATTAGAAGAGTTTATAGTATCGAATAATTTAGTTAATAATGAAATATATTTAATTGCTGGATTTTTACTTTTTGCTTTTTTAACAGTATTACTTGCAAAAAAACACCATATACCAATTGTTGTTGGTTATGTTTTTCTGGGTATTTTATTAAGTCCAGATATTGTTTCATTACTTCCTTTTGTAGATAATGAGCTGAAGAATTTATATACATTTATGCTTAGTAATTTAGACTACATAACACAAATAGCTCTTGCTTTTATTGCATTTACAATCGGTAGTGAACTTTCGATCAAAACTATTAAAAGGCTTGGTAAAAGTATATTTTATATTGTTATTTTTGAGGCAACTGCTGCATTCGGAGTTGTAACATTAGCAATGTATTTGATTGGCAAGCCGCTTTATATGGCACTTCTTTTTGGAGCGATTGCATCTGCGACTGCACCGGCCGCTACTGTAATGGTACTTCGCGAGTATAATGCAGAAGGACCACTTACTTCAACTATAATGGCTGTAGTAGGTCTTGATGATGCGGCAGCTTTAATCATCTTCAGTTTAATTAATCCAATTGCTTATCTTCGTTTTAAAGGGGGAGGGGTAATACATTATAAAGAAGTATTTTTGACCCCCCTTATGGAAATATTTGGTGCGATAATTATTGGTTTAGCTGTAGGTTATATTGCTCAATATTTAATTACTAAATACACTGATAAGACTAAGAAGATACTGTTGATCATAACTTCAATTGTACTTAGTTCTGCAGCAGCAATATATTTAGACTTTTCTCCTTTGATTGCAAATTTAGCTGTTGGTTTTGCTGTAAGAAACTTTGCTGTAAAAAATCTCCAAATCTCAGATTATCTGGATACACTTACAATACCACTTTATGCTATGTTTTTCATTATTGCTGGTACTGAAATAAGATTTTCCGAAATGGGATCCTGGGCATTTCTGCTTGTAGCTTTTGTTTATCTGACAGCAAGACTAATAGGGAAAATAGGAGGGTCAACATTTGCAGCTAGAATCTCTGGAGCACCAGATGCTGTTAAAAAATATATAGGACTTGGACTGCTTCCGCAGAGTGGAGTTGCAATAGCTCTGGCATATTCGGTTCAAAAACAATATGTTGAAGGTCCTGAGGTCGGATTGTTGATTTTCAACACTCTACTTTTAACTGCTGCAATTACTGAAGTATTTGGACCTCTATTGACAAAATATGCCCTTCTAAAGTCCGGTGAAGGAAAAATGGAAGAAAGCTATCAAAAC
>CAZYRX010000002.1:109375-110986 GCA_964649895.1 uncultured Halanaerobium sp. | reverse complement strand
AAGAAATAATAATAAATTAATAATTAGCAGTAAATAATTAATACTGCTTTTTATAAAAAAGAAAGGAATGATTTGTGTGGAAATTATTAAACTAGATGAGTTAGAAGGAAAAAAGAACAAAAGAGGTGTAATTGCAAAGGCTGTATTAAAGAATGACAATGCTCAGGTTATGAACCTGATTTTATCAGAAGGAGATATTGTACCTGCTCATCAGGTGCCTGTAGATGTGTTTTTCTATGTTAGAGAAGGTAAAGGAACATTAAGAATTGGTAATCAGGCAAACATAGTTGAAGAGGGTACAATAATCACCTGTCCTCCAAATACAGAAATGGAGCTTAAGGCAGACCAAGGTGAAAAATTTGAAGTCTTAAATGTAAAAACTCCTTCACTTTAGAAGAGCTAATAAGCATTTATTAGACATGAATATGGATATTTAACTTTTAATTTTGTCTGAATCTTGAATAAGATACCGGCTGTGTTAAACAGCTGGTTAATTATTACAATTATATGAATGAACATTCATTCATAAAGGGGTTGATTATTTTGAAAGTAAAATTTAGTGTGTCTCTGCTTATAGTATTGATTATTATTTCTTTATCACTCAATGTTTATGCTGATGAAATTAAAATTGATTTGCAGAACTATATAAAAAACAGTTTAGAGAACAGCAGAGAACTTAAAGATGCAGAATTTAATTTAAATGCAGCAGAAATTAATTTAAAAGAAGTTAAAGCAGAGCAGGAAGTAAATCCTTCACCACTATTATTAACACAGGCAGAATTGGAATTAGAACTGGCTGAGAAAAAAATGCTGAGAAAAAAAGATGAGTTAATTAATGAATATCTAAATGATTTTTTTAATTATTACAAAACAGAAAATTTAATTGAAGTTCATCAGAAATATTTAAGTGTATTAGAAAATGAAATGGAAAATATAAAAGATAAATATCAGCAGGGAATTCTTAGTAAATCAGATATTTATCAAGCAGAAGTAGAATTAAAAACTGCCCAAAGCAATTTAATTAAGGCTGAAAACAATAATCAGCGGATTGGCTTTAAACTTAAACAAAATTTAAAAGTTGAAAAAGATGATCAATTAAGTATTAAATTTTCAAAAGCAGATTTGAAAGCATGGGAATTAGATAAAGATTTTAATGAACTTTTAGAAATTGCTCTAGAGCACAGAATTGAAATTAAAGAAGCTGAAGTTAATAAAGAATTAAAAGATATTAATTATAAATTAGCAGCAAGAGATTACAGCCCTAAATTAAAAGAAAAAGAAGCTGAAAATGAGTATTTAAGTGCTGTGAATAATAAGGAAATTGTAAAAGATATGATAGAACTTGAGCTAAATAATGCTTATTTAAATTTCAAAGATAGTATAGAAAATATAAATAGAGATAAAAAGATAATTGCCAGTCATAAAGAAGCTCTTAGAGTTAAAAAATTATATTTTGAAGAAGATTATATTACGGGTACTGAACTGCTAGAAACTCAGGTAGATCTTTATCAGGCAGAAGTAAGTTTAGCACACAGTGAGATAGATTATTATCTTAATCTTGCAGAATTATATCTCAGTACAGGAGATTTTAAGGAGTTGTTGATTTATGCT
>CAZYRX010000002.1:104553-109275 GCA_964649895.1 uncultured Halanaerobium sp. | reverse complement strand
TCTTGCAGAATTATATCTCAGTACAGGAGATTTTAAGGAGTTGTTGATTTATGCTGAGAAATAAAATATTAATTACATTTCTGATTTTCTTTATTATTATCGCTGCTACAATATCTATATCTGCAGAAGAAATAGATTTAAGAACAGCACTTCAATCTGCTTTAGAAAATAACAGCAGTCTGCTTGCAGCAGAAGAAAAACTAAATGCAGCAGAGAGCAAAAAAGCTGCAGCAGATTCCATTATGAATTCAAAATTAAATGGAGAAATCGCCTGGCAGGATGAAGAATTAAGTGATGAAGGTGACTTTGTCACTTCTCTAAATTACAGTAAAATATTTGCAGAATCAAAAAGCACAAAAGCACAGCTTAGACAGGCAGAGCTCGACTTTCTTATTGCAAATTTAGAATATCAAAAAATAAGAGATGAGATTCTGCATAGTGTGATTAAACAGTACTATGCTCTCTTAAAAAACCAGAAATTAATTGAAAAACAAGAAACTTTATTAAAAGAAGCAGAAGCACTATATAAAGATGCTGAGCTGCGTTATGAAGATTCTCTGTTAACAAAAGCAGGTCTTTTAAAATTAGAAATAAATCTTGATAAAAATAGACAGACATTGAATAGTTTAAAAAATCAATATTTGACTAATATAGAACAGTTTAAAAGACTTACTGGTATCTCAATTAAAAAAGAAAAACTAGAAGTTAGCAAAGAAATGGTTTTTAATGAGAAGGAAATTAGTTTAGATAATAGAGATTTATTTTTAAAAACTGCATTAAATAATAGAAGTGATTATCTGATTCAGATTTTAAATTCAGATAGTATAGAGAGCAGTATTGATTATTTAGAATCAGAACAAGGACCAACTTTTAGTTTAGGGGGAGAATATAATCTTGATGATGGAAAAGTAGAAGCTGTGGTAAACAATGATTATCAATTAAATATTAAAACAAGACTGGATACAATTGACAAAGAAGAAATGTATATCTCATTGGCTGATATGCAGCTTTTTGAAGAAAGTGAATGGAAAATTACTGCAGCAGTGAGTTATGAGTTTAGTGATGGCGGCAAAAAAGATGCTGAAATTGAGGCTGCTCAGTCAAATTTAAATGCAAATAAAATTAAGATTAAAGATATGGAAGAAGAAATAAAGATTCTGCTTAATGCTAAATTAAGAGAGCTGTCTGACAGCAGAGCAAGAATTGAAACAGCAGCAAAAAATCTTAAGAGAGCAGAATTAGAATATCAGAGTGCTCAGAAAAGATTTAAATTAGGTGCTGTGACTGAAAGTGGATTAATTTCTGCCCAGAGTCTTTTAGAGGAAGCAGAAGCAGAAAAAATTGAAGCTGAATATAATTATGAATTAAAAAAAGCAGAACTGCTTTCTGAAATGCAGATTATTTATAAAGAATTAGTTGATGGAAAATCTGGAGGGGATATACAATGAAAAAAAACAAAAAAACATTTATAATTATAGCTTTAATTATAGTATTCGGGTCTGCAGCACTCTTTTTTATAATACAGCTTAGAAATCGAGCTCCAGAACAAAGTGCTGAATTAAATTTAGGTGTGCCGGTAGAAAGAGAAACAGTAATCAGAGATGACTTTGAAATCGTATATAATTACAGCGGTACAGTCGAATATAAAGACAAAACAAAGATCTCAGCACGTATTTCTGGAGAAATTGAGGAGATTTATGTTGATGAAGGAGATCAGGTAGAACAAGGACAACTGCTTGCAAAAATCGATGATCAAGAACTTTTAAACAAAGCTGATTCTGCCAAAGAGAGTATAAAAGAAGCTGAAGCTGTACTCAAGAAAGCTGAAATTTCCAGAGAAATCTCTGAAAATAATCTTGCAGAAAGTAGAGCATCTTTAAGAGAAGCAGAAAGTGAATATGAGCAGCTGGAAAATGATTATCAGCGTGATAAAAAATTATATGAAGAAAATGCAATAGCTAAAGCTAAATTTGAGCAAACAAAAACTCTTTATCAAAAAGCTGAGGCAAGGCTGCAGAGGATAAATACAGGAGTAAAAAGTGCAGAAAAGGGAATAGAAATTGCTGAGTTAGATATTGAGAATGCTGAAAGCAGGCTGGAAAAAAGCAAAAATGATTTGAAAAATATTAATTTACAGCTGGACTATACTGAAATTAGAGCACCACTTTCTGCTAAGATATTAAATAAATATATCGAAAGAGGAGAAATGACTGCAGCTGCTCACCCTGTTTTTGAAGCTGCAGAAACAGATAAAATAGAAATAGTTTTATATATTGGCATGAAGGATATTGCTAATCTTAGAGAAGGAAGTAAAGTATTAATATCTTATTCAGGATCTTCTGAAAAAATAAATGCAGAAATAACAGAGATAAGTCCAATTTCTAATCCGAAAACCAGAACTACTGAAGTAAGAATAATACTCAACAATGAAAAGGCTTATCTTAAAGATGGAATGGCAGTATTTGCAGAAATAACTGCAGAAAGAAGAGAAAATGTTTTAATTGTTCCAAATAAAGCAATCTTTGAGTTTGAATCAGCTCCACATGTTTATGTAATTAAAGATGGAATTGCTGAGCGAAGAAAAATTGAAAGAGGTATTAGTGATGGTCATTATACAGTCGTAAAATCAGCTTTAAAGGAAAATGAGATGATTGCTGTTAGTAATATTAATGATTTAAGAGATGGTGCAAAAATCTATCTTCCGGATCAGCAGAATGGGGATGATTAAGTTATGACACTTGCAGAATTTGCAGTTAAGAAAAAATATACTACTATTGCTGCAGTATTTGCAGTTATTCTTCTGGGTATTGGAGCACTTTTAACATTGAATATTCAGCTTAATCCAGATGTTGATCCAGTGGTAGTTAGCATACAGACTGCTTACCAGGGGGTTTCAGCTTCTGATATAGCTGAACAGGTTAATGAAACACTAGAAGAAGAACTAGGTACCATTGAAGGTGTTGATAATATCAGTTCTGATGCCATGGAAGGTGTATCCATGATAAGTGTTGAGTTTGACTATGATAAAGATATTGATACTGCAGCAGTAGATGTACAGAATATTATCAATAAGGTGAGAAATGATCTACCTGAAGATATTGATGAACCTAAGGTTCAGAAATTCAGCACTTCTGACCGACCTGTCTTAACACTTGCAGTTAGTGGGCCCAGAAATGATATAGATTTACGAACTCTTGCAGATAATCAATTAAAAAACAGGCTGCAGATGGTCAGTGGAGTAGCAAATATCGATGTTTATGGAGGTAAAAAAAGAGAAATTCAGGTAAATGTAGACCGAGATAAATTAAATGCTTATGGTATACCAATTGGAAAAATTGTAGATAGATTAGATGCTGAAAACATAAATTTCCCTGGCGGACGTATCACAAGAGATGAAAGCGAATATTTAATTAGAACAGTTGGTGAATATCAAAATTTAGAATCAATTAGAAATTTAATTATCTCATCCACTGATTTTGGAGATATCTATTTAAAAGATTTGGCTGAAGTTGAAGATACTCATGCTGAAATCAGAAGTAAATTTCGTGTTGACGGAGAAGAAACTACTGCTATAAATATTTTAAAACAGCAGGATGCCAATACAGTTGAAGTAGTAAATAATGTTAGATCTGAAATTGAAAATTTAGAAAAAGAATTTCCAGATTTAGAATTTGAAATTACTGATGACCAATCTGATTTAGTCAGGTTAGTTATTAATAATATGGCCAGTACTCTTTTTATCGGCATAATTTTAACTATTATTGTGATTTATCTCTTTTTGGAAAGCTGGAGGAGCACACTTGCTGTTTCTATATCTATTCCAACTACCTTTGTTTTTACACTTGCTCTACTTAAAGCATTTGGCTTGAGTCTAAATACAGTTACTATGACAGGTTTAATTTTATCTATTGGTATGCTTGTTGATAATTCTATAGTTGTTATTGAAAATGTGACAAGACATTTTGAAGAATTAGATAAGACTCCATTTGAAGCAGCAGTAGATGGAACAAATGAGATGATTCTTGCTGTGGTTGCAGGTACCACCACTTCGATGATTGTATTAACTCCAGTAATGTTTATCGGAGGGTTTGTACAGCAGATGTTTAGACCGCTTTCTATGACACTGCTTTTTGCCTGGACAGGTTCAGTTATTAGTTCATTTACCATTGTGCCGCTTATTCTGGCCCTTGTTTTGAAAGCAGAAGATAGTAAGAAGCCTTTATCTAAAGTATCTGCAGTGCTGAAAAAGCTTGGTAATCTTTTTACTAAGCTGCTTTATAAAAGTAGAGATTATTATTTAGATTTGCTCGAAAAAGCATTAGCTAATAGAGCCATTGTTGTGGTAATCGGAATAGTACTGCTTGTCATTACTATTAGTCTTTTACCTATGATTGGTTCGGAAATGACACCAGTTATGGACAGTGGACAGAGTTATGTTTCAATTGAAACTGAAGCAGGTTCATCACTTGAGAAAACAGAAGAAATTTCTAAGAAAGTAGAAAAAATTGTAGAAAATGTACCTGAATTAATTATTTACTCAAATCAGCTTGGATTTGAGCAGGGGTCTGGAACCCAGGCAACAACAGGTGCTAATGGTGTTCAGCAGTCATTTATGTCATTAATTTATAAAGATAGAAACAGCAGAGAAAGATCAATCTGGGAAATTCAAGAAGATTTGAGAAATCAAATTGCTACAATACCCGGTATAAAAGCCTATGTTGT
>CAZYRX010000002.1:59428-104453 GCA_964649895.1 uncultured Halanaerobium sp. | reverse complement strand
GATATCAATAAAATACTTGAAGAATATCCTCTTCCTAATGGCTATAATGCAGAAGTTACTGGAGAACAGGATAACATGACTGATGCTTTAGGAAGACTGGCAGTTAGTTTAGTCTTTGCAATAGCTTTTATATATCTGCTGCTTGTTTCTCAATTTAAATCATTATTACACCCTATTACAATAATGGTATCTCTACCTTTGGAACTGGTAGGTGTTGCAGCGGCTCTGCTATTAACAAATACCTATCTATCTATGCCAGCAATGATGGGATTAATTTTACTATCGGGAATTGCTGTTAATGATGCAATTCATTTAATTGACTTTGTAATTGAAGCAGAAAAAGAAGGTAAAGATACTAAAAGTGCTATTTTAGAAGGAGCAAGACTTCGTTTTAGACCAATTTTAATGACTACTTTTTCTACTTTAGCCGGGATGACACCTTTAGCTTTAGAACTTGCTGTAGGGACTGAACAGTATTCTCCACTTGCAAAGGTAGTTATGGGAGGATTGTTTTCTTCTACAATGCTGCTGTTAATCTTTGTACCGGTAATTTACAGTTTATTTGAAGATCTAAAGAAATTAATAAGAACAAAATAGATTAACATTTAATTTTTTATATTAATCACTACTAGACTAATAGTTCAAATTAAAATTAAATATATACCAGGGAGGGATTCATAAATTTTTGATTGTGGATCTCTCCTCTTTTTCTATGCCTTTAATTACTAATATAACTTGATTAGATCACTTTAATAAGATAAAATAAGCAAAAGATCATCTATAAGAAAAACAGTAATAGTAATCGTTCAAATTTATTCAGTATCGTTAATGACAGCATATGGGGAGATGGTATAATGATAAAGGTCAGCATTATAGGTTCAACAGGTTATGTGGGGATAGAATTAATGCGTCTGCTGCATCAGCATCCAGAAGTAGAAATTAAGGACTTAATTTCAAAAAGTAGTGCAGGTGAAAAACTTACTGATATTTATCCACAGTTTAGGGGATCAAAACTTGAAACTTATAGATTGAAAGCAATAGAGGACTTTGAACCAGAAAATAGTGATTTAATATTTACTGCTTTACCTCATGGTGTATCCCAGGATATTACCACAGAACTTATGGGGAGAGGTGTAAAGATAATTGATATGAGCGGTGATTTTCGCTATCATGATCTGGAAATTTATGAAGAATGGTATGGTGTAAAACATCGTCACCCTGAGATAGCTCGCAAGGCTGTTTATGGACTTGTAGAATTAAATCGAGAAAAAATTAAAAAAGCTGAATTAATAGCAAATCCAGGCTGTTATGTAACTGCATCTCTGCTTGGGCTATTACCAATTGCAAAAACTGGTATAGCAGACTTATCTTCAATAATAATTGATGCAAAATCTGGAGTAAGTGGTGCTGGAAGAAGTTTAAAAAGTTCACTGCTTTTTACAGAAACTCACAATACATTAAAGGCTTACAGTCCTGCTGTACATAGACACAGCTCTGAAATAGAATATATTTTAAATAAGTTTCTGACAGGGAGATATAATAGCAAATTTGATGAAAACAAAAAAATTAAAAGTAATAAATTGGGTAATCTAAATAATAATGCTGAGGTTTTATTTACACCCCATCTTGTACCTGTAAAGCGTGGTATTCTTTCTACAATGTATATAAATCTAAATGTTAAAAATACTCAGGAAGAAATAAATGAATTATACAAAAGTTTTTATGAAAATGAAAATTTTGTTCAAATTTTGGAAAACGAACTGCCTGAGATAAAGAATGTAGCAGGTTCTAATTATACCCAGATTGCTTGTAAATATGATCAAAGAACTGATAGATTAATAGTGATTTCTGCTCTTGATAACATGCTTAAAGGAGCATCAGGACAGGCAGTACAGAATATGAATCTTCTTTTTGGTTTTCCTGAAGATATGGGATTGAAATCAACGGCTTTATTTCCTTAAAAAATATATATTCAAAGCTAAATCTTGAAATAAAAAGATTATAAAATAACTAACAATTATAAAGAGGAGGGGAGTACGATAGAAGAACTAATAGAAAAAGCATATGTTTTGATAGAAGCACTACCATATTTTAAAGACTATTATGGGAAGACTTTTGTTATTAAATATGGTGGCAGTATTATGGCTGATGATAAACTAAAGAAAAATTTAATCGAAGATATCACTTTGCTAAAATATGTTGGAATTAATCCGGTTATTGTGCACGGTGGAGGTCCAGCAATAACAAAAACACTTGACAGACTTAATATTAAAGCAAATTTTATTGATGGACTAAGGGTAACAGATAAGGAAACAATGGAGATAGTAGAGATGGTGCTTTCTGCCCAGATTAATAAAGAAATTGTGGCTTTAATTAATAATATGCAGGCAAGTGCTGTTGGTATTTCAGGTAAAGATGGAAATTTAATTAAAGCTGTGAAGAAAACTTTTGATTCACCAGAAAAAGACTTAGGTTTTGTAGGTGAGATTGAACATATAAATCCAGAACTCGTACAGAAATTAATCGAAGATGGCTATATTCCAGTAATTGCTCCAGTAGGTGTAAATGATGAAGGTGAAACTCTAAATATTAATGCAGATAATGTTGCAGGAGAACTTGCTGCTGCACTTTCAGCAGAAAAGTTAATATATTTAACAGATGTTGATGGTATTCGTTATGATGCAGATGATGAAACAAGTCGGGTTTCTGAACTTAATTTTACTGAGATAGATGACTGGATTAAAAAAGGAAAAATCAAGGGTGGTATGCTGCCAAAAGTTGAGGGCTGTAAACATGCTGTTGAAAGAGGTGTACTAAGAACCCACATTTTGAATGGACTTGTTCCCCATCCATTACTGCTTGAGATATTTACTGATCAAGGGGTAGGAACGATGATTAAAAAGGATTAATAGATTAAAATTTAGAATATTATTTTAGGAGGTAGTATTTGAGTATGGAAATAGAAGATATTATAAAAAGTGATAAAGATCATTTTATGAATGTTTATAGTGGAAGATATCCACTTTTTGCTGAAAGAGCTGAGGGTATTACTATCTATAGTAAGGACGGTAAAAGTTATAAAGATTTTTTAGCAGGTATTGGTGTTAATTCAATTGGATACAGTAATCAGCGTTTTAAAGATGCTCTAAAAGACCAAATTGATAAAATTATTCACTGTTCAAATTTCTATTATATTGAGCCACAGGCTGAATTGGAAAAACTGCTTGCAGAAAACTCCTGCTGTGATAAAGTGTTTTTTGCTAACAGTGGTTCTGAAGCAAATGAAGGAGCTTTGAAACTAGCAAGAAAATATTTCAAGAAAAAAGGATTAAAAAAGTTCGAAACAATTACAGCAGATAAATCTTTTCACGGTAGAACAATGAGTACTGTAACAGCAACCGGTCAGGATAAATACAAAAAACCGTTTACTCCCCTGCCGGAAGGATTTATAACTGTTCCTTTTAATGATTTAGATGCTCTTAAAAAAGCTGTTACAGATCAGACAGCTGCTATCATGCTTGAACCGATTCAGGGTGAAGGTGGAATTTATCCAGCTGAACAGAAATATTTAGAAGGTGTAAGAGCATTATGTGATGAAAAGGATATTCTTTTGATATTTGATGAGGTCCAGTGTGGTATGGGTAGAAGTGGTAAATTATTTGCTTATGAACATTATGGTGTGGAACCTGATATCATTTCTCTTGCTAAAGCATTAGGAGGAGGAGTGCCGATTGGCGCTTTTATGGCTAAGGCCGAAGTTGCAGATGCATTTGAGCCTGGAGATCACGGCACCACCTTTGGTGGTAATCCTCTTGCAACAAGAGCTGCAGTTGAAGTTATGCATATAATGCTTGAAGAAGGTTATCTTGATATGGTAGCCGATAAGGGCAAGTATTTTAGAAATAAATTAGATGAATTAATTGAAAACAATGAAAATCTAGTTGAAACTAGAGGTAAAGGCTTAATGCTTGCTTTAGAGCTTGGCGGAGAATTATCTGCAAAGGATATTACTCAAGAATTATTTGAGAGAGGATTTTTGGTTAATGCCGTAAAAGAACATACACTGAGGTTTCTCCCACCTTTTGTTGTTAAAAAAGAAGATATTGACTTATTGATAGATAATCTTGAAGAATTAATAATCTGATTCTTTTTAAGCAGCATTCTGTCAAGATAAAATTAGATATTTTTTGATATTTATAAACTTACTTTATAACAAATTATTTTATGCGAGGATGGTTTTTATATGGATAATTTAAAATATATCAAGGATGTAATAGAGAGAGGTAAGAATCAAGATACTATTAGAAATTATAGTATCGGAAGAAATGAACCTTGTCCGTGCGGCAGCGGCAAAAAATATAAAAAGTGCTGTGCTCGTAATAATCCTGAAGAAAGTATTGAAGATTATTTTTCCAAGGTAAAAACTGCAGAAACTGAAGCAGAGATTAAAGATCTGCTCAAAAATGCGGTGAAAGATTATCCGGAGGAGCAGACCTTTCTGCTGCCTTTGATCGTTTACTCGCTTCAGAGTGGTCATTATCAAGAAGCAGTTAATTATTTAAAACATGCCTGGCAGTTAATGGGTACTGATTTGGATGAAGCTTTTATTGCTCCGTTAGTAAATTTGCTATTAGATGAAGGTAGGCAGGAAAAAGCAGAAAAAATAGTGAGAGAATCATTAGAAGCCAAAGGGGAATCCATTCCTCTACTGCTTGCTCTAGGTGAAGTATATATAAGAGAGGACAATATGCAGCGGGTTAATGATATTATAGAACGGGCAATGCAGATTGATGCTGATAATACACAGCTGATTATCTTTAGATTAGAAACTTTAATGGATATGGATGATGTTGTAAGTGCACTTGCTCTTTTTAATAAATATTATGATAATCTAAAAGAATATAAAAATATGCGGGTCATTGATTTTTTAGATGATTTTATTAAAACCCGTTTTAATCTTAAAGGAAATAAAAAGCTTAAGAAAAAAGAAGCATTAGAAAAAGCAGTTAAGGTATTCAATACTTTTCAGCAGATAGATAATCTGAAGCTTAAATCTGATTCTGAAAAGGCAGCTGCTCTGCTCAGTCAGATAAGAGAACTTCCTCCTCTAAATTCACAGGCAGCTCTAGATGTTTTATCCCGCTATCTGGCGGCAGAATTATATGATGAATTTGAAGAATATGCACAAAAAGTTGCTGAGTTTCAAGAAAATAATCCTGATTTTTTAAGAATTCTCTATTTAAAAAATTATAATCAGGGAAATATTAGTGAAGCATCAAAAAAAATTAAACGAGCTTTTCAATTAGAAAAAGAAAGAAAAGATGAGCATTTCCATAATTGGCAGGTAGCTTCTGATTATCTGCAGTTTTTGGTAGATAATGGAAGCAACGAAGAACTTATAGATTTTATAAATGATTTTGATAGATTACTGGATAAGTCTGAGAATCTGCTTGCAAACTTAATGATGCTCATAGAAAATGAGCAGACTAAAGGTTATCAGAGAAAACTGCTTAATAAACTTCTTGATCTAGCTAATGAAACTAGTTTTGAACTCATATCTGAAAAAGATATATATAATAATATTCTTTTTATTAATCTTGCAGCATTAGATGGAGAAGAAACTTTATATAAGACAGGTACAGACAAAACAACTGAAGATATTGATAACTTAATTAAAGAAATTGAATCAATTGAGATAAATACTCCAGCTTTAAATTATGCTAAGTTAAGATTAATGAAATATAAATCAGAGCTTAGAGATGAAGAAAAAGAAAGATTGCTTCAAAGAGTTGAAAACTCAGAAATAGAAAGTTACTTTGATGCTGTAGCTTATTATGAAAGTGTTATTCGTTTTGGTGATCCTTCAATAATTATAACAGAAATTCCTTATGGAAATTATTTAGATGATGATTATCTCGATTTTTATAGATTAGCAGCAGCTTTAAAACTTGGTTATTATGAGATTGGAACAGAAATTTTTCACCGTCAGGTGCTTCAAAAAAGCCAGGCAAATAAGCTGATGAGTTATCTGGTTAGACTGCTAAGATATTTTGAAATAGAAGAATTATTGGAACATTTAGAAGCAATGGATGTAAGTGAAGAAATATACAATTATCTAATTCAATTAGATAAAATATCAAATAATTAAAAAAATCACTTGTAAATCAGTTTATTTATTACTATAATATATTTATAACAGCAGGGGCGGGATTCAGCAATGAGACTGCACCCAATAAATGCTGTTAAATATAATTTACGTATAGTCCACCTGGATCAATGGACTGGGATGGGAGGAAAAGAAAATAAAACTTAACACAAGACAGATCGTAATTGCTGGTATGTTGGGGGCTATTTCTATTATTTTAGGTGCTACAGGATTGGGGTTAATTCCTGTGCCTACTCCAGCCGGACATGTTACAATAATGCATTTGCCGGCTATTTTAGGAGGGATAATAGAAGGACCTGTAGTAGGACTGCTGATTGGATTAATTTTTGGGGTATTCAGTTTTATCAGGGCAACCAATCCGATTTTTGCAGATCCTTTAATTGCAGTTCTGCCGAGGTTATTTATTGGTGTTGCAGCATATTATGTATATCGCTCAACATCAAATCTTAATCAGAATTTTTCTTTAGCTTTAGCAGGAATTATAGGAACAGCTGTTAATACAGCTGGAGTTTTATCTTTAGCAGTTTATAGAGGTTATCTTCCTAGAAGTGCAGCACTTGCTGTAGCTGGTACACACGGGATTCCTGAAGCAATTGTAGCAGCTCTTTTTGCAGTTTTGCTTGGTAAAATACTGCTTAATTATCAAAAAAGCTAGTTCAATGAGTTATAAAAAATGAACCGAAAATATAATTATTTAAGTTTAGTAATAAAATTATTAAAAAAAAGAAGGCCTGCAGGCCTTCTTTTTTGACTTAAAACACATTTGTAATGTATAATTAATATATAGAGTAGGGAGTAAGAATTGTTAGTTTTATAATAGACAATTAAACTCCATTTCAGGCCTGAAAGGAGGAGTTAAAATGCAAAACAAGAAAAAAATTAAAGAAGTTCTTGAGAATACAGAAATTCTCATGGAACCTGATGATTTGATTTCGACATCTCATGATACAACACTCCACTATTTCGTGCTCAGTGAGCCATATTATCTGGAAGAGTTTCCAGAAGAAGGACCTGAAACAAAAGTAAGAGAAGGAAGGATCACCTGGGAAAAACCAAAACTTCTCACACCTGATTATATGATTAATATGAGTGGTTTTAGTGGTGAAGCAAAAAAAGCAATGGAAATGATAGCAAGTGATAATCCTGATCTGGCTGGTTTGTTATATAAGATGAATTATAAAAAACAATCCATCAGCACCTTTACTCTTGCAAGAGATATAGAAGAAGCACAGGGAAAAATTGAGGAAGATATGATTAATGGTGAAGACAATTTAACAGTTATTATTAAAGGTGTAGATGAACTTTGGGATGTATCTTTAATGAAGTTTATTCAAAGCCTCATGTTAAAAAGTGCATATAAGTCACAGCTTCCTTATTATGAAGATAAAGGATATTTAAGTACTGATGATGAGGGTTATTCTGTAGTAACAAGGAATTTAGAAGGACTTCCTATTGCTGCAAGTGAAGAAATTGAAAGAATGTTTGAATTGGTTAAAAAAGGTGAAGAAGACCCATCAAAATTAAAACAAGAATTAGATAGATGGGGAGTCTTTGATGCTTATCAAGATAGATTTTTTGATCTTTTTAAGGAGGACTGATAGTTTTGAAAAGTGCTTACGAAAAAGCAATGGAAAGAGCTGAAAAGCTTTATGAAGATAATGATGGTGACAATTCTTTAGAGATAAGAGAAAATCTCAAAGAGGTTATGGCCCCATTTTTTAAAGCTAAGATGGATGCAGAAGAACTTTGGGAAGAATTAAAAGAAGCTGATGAAAATGTCCTTGCAGAAGCACAGCTGATGTTAGTTGAATCAATAGGTCTGAGAAATTCTACTGATCAAATTAAAAGACGAAAAGAGGCTGTGGTTGCTTTAGAATCACTGCGGAATACTGAAAACAGCAGTTATTTTGAAAAGGCATTCACTCAAGCACAGAGTCTGCAGCAGCAGTATGAAACACAAAAGAAACAGTTAGACGAACAGGTTCAGCAGGCCATAAATGGTGCTCAAGGTCAGCAAAATTCTCTAGCTGCAGAAGCTCAGGCTGGCTCAACTAATGAACAAAACAATGGTATGAGCAGTCAGATGCAGCAGCAGCTTGCAAAAAAACTTTCTGAATTTCAGAAAAGTTATAATCAGAGATTTGATAAATTACTTGAAGAAATAAAAGCTAAAATTAAATAATCACAAAGTATTATATTGTTAAAACTTGTTATATTATTATATTAATTAATTAAATCCGGCTTTTATGCCGGATTTTGTTTTTTATTTAAAAATGCAAATATACAGGAAATATAATATATAACTAGAACTATATATTTAAGGTGATATAAACTAAAGTCTGCTCGCAAACCTCATAACTTTGCACAGAGGAGGGTCAATGCATGAAACATATTTTATTCGGACGGTCCAAAGAACTAGAAATTGAAATAACAAAGTATTTAGACCTGGTAAATCAGGCAGCAATGATTTTTAAAAGAGATCTGACGCGCTATATAAATAAGGAATTTGAAAAGTTCGAAAATAATTTAAATGATATTAAAGAAATAGAAAATGATGCTGATGAACTGCAAAAAGATATAAAGTATAAACTCTATAAGTATATGCTTATCCCTGAATCTAGAGGTGATGTATTAAATATAGTTGAAGAGATAGATACAGTAACAGATATGGTAAAAAAAGGACTTTACCAGATTTCCATTGAAAAACCTAAAATCCCCAAAGATTTAGAAAATGATTTTTATGAGTTAATTGAAAATAATTTTGAAGCTGTAAATATGTTAGTAAAGTCTGTCAGAGCATTTTTTGAAGAAATTTCTCAAGTGAATGACTATGTAAATAAAGTTCATTTTTATGAACATGAAGCTGATAAAAATGAAGAGAGATTAAAAAGAAGACTTTTTTCTGATGAGTTTGAAAATATAGATATTTCTTATAAACTGCAGCTGAGGTATTTTATAGAAAAGATTGCCGCCTTATCTGACCAGTCAGAAACTATAAGTGAAGATGTTTCTGTTGCTGCTGTTAAAAGAACAATTTAGGTGGTGTGCTAAATGATAGAAACCTTATTTTATCTTTCTAGTGGTCTCTTTTTAGGATGGTCATTAGGTGCTAATGATGCAGCAAATTTATTTGGTACTGCAGTAGAAAGTAAGATGGTGCGGTTTTCAACTGCTGCTTTATTGATTTCCGTATTCGCAATTCTTGGAGCAGTGTTTAGTGGAGCAGGGGCTTCACATACTCTCGGTAGTCTTGGGCAAATTGCTACACTAGCTGGCGCTTTTGTTGTTGCACTCTCAGCTGCTTTTACAGTTTTTTGGATGACAAGATTTGGTCTACCTGTTTCAACATCACAATCTATAGTAGGAGCTATAATCGGTTGGAATTTTTTTGCAGGAAACCCCACAAGTACAGAAGTGCTTTCAAAAATAATAGGTACTTGGATTTTTTCACCTATTTTAGCAGCAGTATTTGCAGCTTTATTTTATTTTATAATAAAACATTGGCTCCAGAATTCTAAAATTCATCTGCTTCAGTTAGATTTTTACACAAGGTGGCTTTTGATAATTGTTGGAGCTTTTGGTGCTTACAGTTTAGGAGCAAATAATATAGCAAATGTAATGGGAGTCTTTACAGGAATATTAGATATACCGAGTTTTGATCTTTGGGTTTTTAATTTTAGTGGTACCCAGCAGCTTTTTTTCTTGGGAGGATCTGCAATAGCAGTAGGTGTCATTACATATTCTAAAAAGGTTATGCTGACAGTGGGCTCAAGTATTATGGATATTTCTCCACTGGGAGCATTTATTGTGGTTTTTGCAAGTTCTGCTGTATTATTTATTTTTGCTTCAGAATTTTTAAAAGATTTTTTGACTATGCTTAATCTTCCTTCTCCACCTCTTGTCCCTGTATCGAGTTCACAGGCAGTAGTGGGGGCAGTATTGGGTCTTGGTCTGGCCAGAGGGGGAAGAAATATAAACTTTAAAATTGTCGGAGAAATAGCTGTAGGTTGGCTCATTACTCCGGTTATTGCTGCTTTAATTTCTTTTTTACTTTTATTTTTTATGCAGAATGTTTTTTTAAGAACTGTAGTCTAATTAATAATATTTAATAGATATTTAACATAACAAATCGCTAGAATATAAGTGAATGAGGTGGTCAAATGTTTGAAACAGTTCAATTTGAAGAGTATTTAAATCTTATTATTACTCAAATAAGAAATAATATTTTTGTAGTTTCAAATTTAATCGAACTTATCATATTTGCTGTATTAACAGCAGCAGCTTACTTTTTAAGTATGCTTCTTAATAAAAAAATTGCTAAACTACTTATGAGAATAAAAATTTTAAGAGAGTCAAAAAGAAAAAGAATTGTTGATAAATTACTATTCCCATTTTTATTGATGGTTTTTATTTGGATGTATTTTATTATAGCTACAGCTTTTTCTTTACCTGCTGTTATTATAAATATTTTTGGTAACCTAGTTACAGCCTGGCTAATTGTCAAGTCAATCACAATGTTTTTTCCAAGAAATAAAATGTTCCGTTTTTTATCAATTATTATCTGGATTATTGCAGCGCTTAGAATATTAAATATTTATCAAGAAACTTTGAATTTTTTGGATGGTCTTGCTTTTTCAAGTGGTAATTTGAGAATTTCTATTCTTTTAATAACAAAAGTTATAATTATTTTTAGTATATTATTTTGGCTGGCTGGAAAAATAAGCAGTGTTGTAAGCAAAAGAATAAATAGAAGTTCTGATTTAACACCATCTATTAAGGTTTTATTAAATAAAATAAGTAAAATTTTAATATATATATCTGCAGCTTTATTTACTCTCAGTGCAGTTGGGGTTAATTTAAGTGCCTTTGCTTTCCTTGGTGGTGCTGTCGGTGTTGGTATTGGTTTTGGGCTGCAAAAAATTGTTTCTAATTTTATTAGTGGAATAATTATTCTTGCTGATAAATCAATCAAACCAGGAGATATTGTAGAAATAGGTAGTGTCTATGGTTGGGTCAAAAACTTAGATACAAGGTTTGCTTCAATTGTTACTAGATCAGGTAAAGAATACTTAATACCAAATGAAGATTTTATAACAAAAGAGGTTATAAACTGGTCATATAGTGATGATCTAGTCAGAGTAGATGCCGAAGTAGGCGTTTCTTATAACAGTGATTTAAGACTTGTTGAAAAATTGATCTTAGAGTCTGTTGAAGGGAAAAAGAGGATTTTAGAATCTCCTCAACCAACATGTATTTTATTGGGCTTTGGTGATAATTCAGTTAATTTTGAACTGCACTTTTGGATAAGTGACCCCAGGAATGGAATTCCAAATATTCGCAGTGAAGTTTTATTTTCAATTTGGGACAGTTTTCAAGAACATAATATAGAAATACCTTTTCCACAAAGAGATTATCATTTAAAGTCAATCTCTGATTCTGTAAAAGAAGATATGCAAAAATACAGAAAAGCTGAACAGAGTGATAGAAGCTAAAGTCTACAAGCAATTTTCGTGAGCCTGCCCAGAGGAGGTTCAAGAATAAAAGTATTTGGTTTTTACTGCTTTACATCAAAGCTGTTATTTAATATACTTAATTTAACTTAAGAATCATATTGATGATTTTGCTGATTATTATTTTTAGATCATACTGTTAAATTTTATTAAAGAAATAATTTTCAAGGAGGCAAATTTATGCAGAAGATATTAATTCCAATTGCAAAAGGTTTTGAAGAGATTGAAGCGGTGACCAATATTGATGTTCTGAGAAGAGCGGGTTTTAATGTTGTTACTGCAGGGATAGGCAGTAAGAAAATCCAAGGGGATCATGGTATAGAAATTGAAACAGATCTTGAAATAAAAGAAGTACAAAAAGAAGAAATTACGGATGTTGTTTTACCTGGAGGTATGCCTGGAGCGGCAAATTTAAGAGATAGTTCAGAACTGCTGCAGATTATTAGAGATGTAAATGATAGAGGAGGACTCTGTGCTGCTATCTGTGCTGCACCTATGGTCCTTGAAGCAGCTGATATACTCGAAGATAAAAATGCAACAAGTTATCCCGGATTTGATGATCAGATGAAATCAGCAAATTATAAAACAAATCGGGTGGTTAAAGATGGCAATATAATTACTGGAAGAGGACCAGGAGTAGCCTTAGAATTTGCTCTTGAAATTGTAGAATATTTAGATGATAAAAATACTGCTGATGAGCTTAAAGAGGCCATGTTAGTTAAAGAATGTTAATATAAATTAAGATTATAATTAGAATCATTAAACAAAAAAGGTTCCTCTGAAATTCGGGTTTTCCGATCTGTTCAGGGAACCTTTTTTAATTAAGCTATTTTTAATTTTATTAATTTCAATATTTTCACACATATATAAACTTGATAGATCTGATTATTCGAGATTATTCTCAAGATAATCTACAAATTCAGGGTTGACATAATACTGTTCAGATTCTATTTTAAATTCTCCATCTATTTCAGCACTTAATGATTTAACTTCTTCAATTACCTGATCAGCATATTCTTCTAAAATATATGACTGAAGGTAAAAGCTGTCTGAATAAATCCTCATTCCAATGACTTTTTCATAACCAGGTAGTTTGGATATTGATGCATATACGGGGGCATAATAAGGTGCTCTGATTAGACCACTTGTATCCTCTTCTTTACGCCTGGCAAAGCTGTCCACCATAGTTTTGAACTCTCTTAGCTCATCCATATCTGCAAATTCAATTAATATATCATAAGATGCTGAACCAACAACTACACGATTTTCAGCAATTTCTTCAATCACAGAATTTGGATCAGGTTCACCCCATTCATCACTGTGATGTACATAGGAAGAAATTCTGCCCTGTACATCCCAGCGTGCATCAAAATCTTCTCTTCTTAATAATGAGATCATTTGAAGAAGATGGCCCAGGTTTCCATGATCATATCTGATCATATGAGACTGATTAAATATTGGGCTCTCATTATAATCTTTAATATTATATCCAGTAAATTTTCCTCCAGATACTTCCTGTAGTGCTTTTACACCAAGTTCAAAGAGTTCTGGTGTTTTTTCACGGAAGTGATCAATATTTATGGATTCATATTTTGTCCTACTCTCTCTATAAATATCTTCATCATCAATATGACCTAGATAAGGAGTATAATAACCAAGTTCAGTTCTTGCCTTTAAAAGCAGATTTAAGCTGTTTTCATAATCTAATTCTTGATTATGATCTACTTCTGGAATTAAACCAGTGATTTCAGCAGCACGAGAGAATTTTTCTGTTTGCGAAAGCTCGTCTGCATATGTATAAACAAACTCTTCTTGATCGATGATTTTAATGATCTGTGCTGCAGCCTGAATAAGATCTGGATCTTTTTCCCAGATCAGATCAAGATCAACTTCATGACCGGGAAGAGCTTTTTTGAAGAGCTGGTTAAATTCGTTCCAGCCAACTTCGGCATCCATCTCAATGTCTTTGCTGTCCAAAACTCCAATTCTGTAAAAATAATTACTTAATTCTGTTTCATTTTCAACAACAGCAGCTGCATTAACCTGTAAAACAGAAAAGAAAAGCAGAGATAAAATGATTAATAAAAAATAAAAATTCTTTTTCCGAAACATTTGCATTCCTCCTTGAAATATTTTTGATTTATATTATTGAAAAAATATCTTTTACATGTTTATTTTAACAAATATTTATAATTATATCAATAAAATCAATATTCAGAAATATTTAATAAATAAAAAATTCCTCTGCTCAATAATTTCAGCAGAGGAACCATTTAAAATCAAATTTTATTAACTTTGATTATTTATTATACATCTCATCATAATATCTTTCTACCATTTTTTTAGCAGAAAATCTTTCATAACTTGTATCAATACTTTCTTTCATCATATCTTTCCAGCGGTCTTTATTGCCGTAGAAAGTTGGAATTACTTCATTAAATAGAACTCTATAGAGAGCATAAAGGTCACTTTCATCCTGACCTTCTCCTACATAGCCATCTCCAAACTGCCAACCATTGATTCCGTGTTCACAACCTTCAACCCACCATCCATCAAGGATACTTAAATTCAAGCCACCATTCATAGCTGCTTTCATTCCAGAAGTACCACTTGCTTCAAGAGGTTTACGTGGATTATTAAGCCAGATATCAACCCCTCTGGTCATATAACGAGCAATTTCCATATTGTAATCTTCTAAGAAAACAACACTATTTGGGAACTGTTTAGCTTTTTTAACAATATTAGCTACAATATCTTTCCCATTATCATCAGTTGGATGAGCTTTTCCTGAAAATACAAGCTGAATTTCTCCACATTCAAGATAAGGGTCAATCACATCTGCTTTCTGGAAAATTAAATTAGGTCTCTTATAAGCTGTTGCTCTACGTGCAAAACCAATGATTAATTTATCTGGATCAAGTTGAGCACCATTTGTTTCCTTTATAAAGTCAACAAGTTCCTGTTTCATTTCTTTGTGAACATTATATATTTTTTCTTGATCATCCATATTATCAATAATACGCTGATCAACCCAAGTGTTTCTGTGTACACCATTTGTGATTGAAATAATAGGAGATTTACCTTTAACATTTTTCCACATCTCACGTGAAGTCTGACCGTGTAACTTTGCTACTCCATTTGATATTCTTGAGAGGCGTAAACCTGCTACTGTCATACTGAAAGGACTATCACCAAGTTCTTTCATTTGTTTTCTGGTCAGAGAGTTAAATGCACCCATTTTTTTGAGGCTGTCAAGACTGTGTGCTTCATTACCTTCTTTTACAGGTGTATGAGTTGTAAAGACAATATCATCTTTAACTTCTTCCCATGCTTCTTTAAATTTCATGCCATTTTTCATTTTTTCTCTTATTAGCTCTGTTCCTGCAAGTACTGCATGTCCTTCATTGAAATGATAAATATCAATGTTGAGGCCCAGTTTCCTGATTGCCTTGACACCACCAATTCCTAAAACGATTTCCTGAGCAATCCTTTTTTCATTAAAACCATCATATAATCCATCAGTAATATTTTGATATTTCCTGTTTTCTGGAAGATTTGAATCAAGCAAATATAAAGTTGCATTATTAAACTTGTCCAATTTCCAGATCTTAAGTTTTACATCCTGATCTTTTATTTTCACTGATACAGTTTCTCCAGTGTCTTCAGCATGTTCATAAATTTCTTTATTTACTGGATGATGATCTTCTGGACGTCCATGTTTATTAATTACCTGTTTCGAATAACCTTTGCGCCACATTAAACCTATACCGGTAACTGGGTAAGAAAATTCTTTTGCAGCTTTAAGTATATCACCTGCGAGAATACCTAGTCCTCCTGCATAAATCCTCATGTTTTCATCTAAACCATATTCCATACAGAAATAAGCCGTATGAGGCTTATTATTATTCATCTTCAAAACACTCCTTAGTTTTTAAATTTCTTATTTCTCCTTAATAAGATAAACAATATCAATTCTTTTTATTGTTTTTTTTGGTGTACAATTATATATTATATCAAATTTTCAGCAAATGTCTATTTTTTATCTAGATTATCGTTAAATTTTTCCAGAAGTTTGTGTTCATTGTCGCTGTCTGGTAAGAAAAAGTAATCTGGAATATCTCTGTGATCTATTGGTATTTCAAGCTCTAATCCTTTTTCCATTGCTTTTAAATATCTTTTTGCTGTTTGATCCCAGGTATATTTAGATTCTACCCTATATATAGCTTTATCCTGATATTTTTTCCAAACTTTTTTATTACCAACAATCTTTTTTAATCCTGCTGCTATGTCTTTAGGGTCTTCTGGATCTATTAAAATTCCATATTTATTATCTTCCATAATTTCTTTTTGGCCACCATTTTTAGTAACAACAGCTGGCAGACCTGCCGCCATTGCTTCAACTGGTGCCAGTCCAAAAGGTTCATAAAAAGATGTCAATGAGAATACTGACTCTTTGTCAGCAAGATAACCATAACATTCAGCAAGTTCTTTTTGACTTGAAATAGGAAACAGGCTTATTTTACCTTTTAAATTAGCTTCATCGATAATCTTCATAATTTTATCCAGTATTTCTTTTTCTTCTCCACCTGCTGAACTGTAATCTTCAAATGGATTTTCTATACCTCTAAGAGTTAATATTAAATTCCCTGCAGATTGTAGTTCTTTATCTCCTGCAAATGCTTTTACAAGTGCAATATGGTTCTTTTTCTGATCAAGTCTGCTTGCAGAAATTATACAGGGGAGGTCTAATCTATCTTTATCAATATCTCTTGCTAAGTATTTATAAATCATTTCTGCAGTTTCGCTTGAATAACTTCCATCAAAAACTGAAGTATTTACTCCAGGAGGAATAACAGAAAACTTTTTATCATTATCAACATCTACCGCTCCCTGATAATAGGGGTGAGAATACTGTTCATATCTTTCCTGAGAAGTACTTACTATTATTTGATTGGCATATTTCATAGATAGTCTCTCAGCAACTATTCTACTGTGAAACTTAAATCTCTCAATTAATTTATTATAATTTTCTTCATCAAAATTAAGTTTATCCATTTTTTGAGCCCCAAGAGAATGTCCAGTAAAAGAAAATGGAGTTTCCATTTTTTCCTTAAGCAAAACCCCTGTTAATCCTCCATCTCCGTAATGAGTTGTAAAGAAGTCAGGGAAGATACCTTCTTCATCATAAAATTCTGCAACTGCATCTACAAATTCTTTTAGATGAGGCCATAATTTTTCTTTTTCTAAAAATTTATCTCCACCAAATGGGAGTCTAATAATTCTAAGATTTTCTGTATCTGGATAAGAATCATAAAGTTCGCTGAATTCTGGCCATTCTGGGTCATTAATTTGACGTGTAATTATATCAACTTTTACACCAAGGTCAGCTAAAGCCTTACTTACTTCTTTTACATAAACAAGCTGACCACCAAAATCGGGGTGTTCAGTCCAATAGCTGTCATTACTATCAAAATTACCCTGTGGATTTAAAAATGCTGCATGTTTTATATTAGTCATTAAATTTCTCCCCTTTCAGATGGATTAATATCATAATAAGACATTATCTCTGTCAATGGTGGTATTGATGATAGGGCACCAATCCCTTGAATTTTAAATGCGGCAACTGCATTTCCTAGTTTTGCAGATTCTTTAATTTTTAGACCGCGCAATATTCCACTTAAAAAGCCAGACCAAAAAGAATCTCCTGCTCCAGTAACATCTATTACCTTTTTGGAAAATACGGGTAGATGTAGTGGTTCATTTTTCCCATCTGAGACCAATACGCCATCTTTACCGAGAGTTAATATGACAATATTTGCTCCATTATCATGGTATTTTTTGAGATAATTTTTTGGAGTATCTTCTCCAAAAAGATGGAAAGCATCATCTAACGATGGTTTGATAAAATCTGACTCACTGATAATTTCTTTAATAATTTTTTTACCCTTTTTACTATCCGGCCAGAGTCTTGCTCTAAAACTTGGATCAAATGCGATAATTTTATTATGATCAAGGGCAAATTCTATACTTTTAAGTGCAGTTTGTCTGGCAGGATTTTGAGAAAGAATAAAACTGCCAATAAAATATACCGTAGACTGTTTAATTTTTTCATATATATTATTATTTTCTTCTATATTGATATCTGCGCCTCTATAAGGCAGCCAGGAAGGAGTTTCTTTACTTTTGTTAACAAACATAACAGGTGTAGCAGCTTGCTCATCAAATTGCAGACAATCTAAATTTACATTTTCTTCTTCAAGAACACCTCTAAGATATTCACCAAAGTCATCTCGTCCTATTCGACTAATAAATGCAGTAGAATTATTTAATCTCTGTAAATTGACAAGTACATTTGCTGGTGAACCCCCAAAATAACGAGTAAAGTTCTGACATTGTTTGAGAGGAACTTCCTCTCTGGATATCATATCTATCAGAACTTCTCCATATGCTGTAACATCAGTCTTGTTTTCCTTAATTTCCAAACTGTCATTAATTGTTAGCAATTCATTCACCTCAGAATTTTGTTATATACTCCCTATTAGTCATTATTTCTACATAAATACAAAATAACCTGTTTTTTTTGGAGATTAATATCTTCATTGTGCAGGAATAGCCTTATATATAAAGAAGTAAATAAAATGGCACCACAGATAAGCAGCTAAAATTATATCTTATGTAGCTATATAAAATTATTTAATAGTAATGAGGATGATTTATTATGTTAAATCGGAAAACAAATCTAAAACCCGGGAAATTATATTATCCTGGTGATGATCTAGGTTTTTCTTTTTTTAAGGATTATATACAATATAAAATTTGGTCACCTCCTGCTCAAAAAGCATTTATAGAGATATATGCTGATGATGAGGGAGAAAAAAAACTGGATGAATTTAAATTAAAAAAATCTTTAAGTGACACATTTAAAACTAATATACCAATAAAATATTATAATAGATATTATAAACTAAGGCTTGAGATGCCCAGAAATACATATACTTTTGTTGATCCCTGGGTTAAGGCAGTTGGAACAAACAGTAATTATGGTTTAATTATTGATCCAACTAAGGTTTTTCCACCCAGCTGGACCAAAGATCAGAGAGTCGAGATTGAAGATCCAGTAGATACTGTTATTTATGAACTCCATGTAAAAGATTTTTCTATATCACCAGAGAGTGGAATGAGAAATCGCGGCAAATATAATGCTTTTACCGAAAGACACAGTGTAAATAGAGAAGGTATGCTGACAGGAATCTCTCATCTCAAAGAATTGGGAATCACTCATGTACATCTTCTGCCTGTTTATGACTTTGCAACAGCTGATGATACTGAATTAGAGAGTTATAACTGGGGCTATGATCCATTATTTTATATGGTTCCAGAAGGTTCATATGCTTCTAATCCTGCTAATGAAAGTAGAATTTATGAATTTAAAAAAATGGTTAAAACTCTTCATTCATTTGGAATTGGAGTTATTATGGATGTTGTTTACAATCATACCTATCACACTCAAAATTCACCTTTTCAAAAGATATTTCCAAATTACTTTTATAGATTTACTGAAGAAGGTCATTTTGCCAATGCCTCAGGAGTGGGTAATGAAATTGCAACAGAACGACCTATGATGAGAAAATTCATAATTGATTCTTTGCTTTACTGGAGTGAGGAATACCATATAGATGGTTTTAGATTTGACCTTATGTCAGCTATTGATAGAGAAACTTTACTACTTGCAGGTGAAAAGCTAAGGGAGAAAAACCCTTCTGTTATGTTATATGGTGAGCCTTGGACAGCGTTAGAACCACAGCTGCATAATTATCAGCAAATTCATAAAGGGGATCAAAAAGGTACTGGGTATTCTGTTTTTAATGATAACTTCCGTAATACTATAAAAGGAGATAATGATGGAATGTCTAAAGGTTTTATACAGGGTAAGATTGGACTGGAACGGCAGATTGATGAAGGTATAATCGGTTCTGTAGGTTATGCTGAAAGACGTCTTTATGGTTTTGCATTACATCCATGTGAAAGTATCAATTATGTTGAATCACATGATAATCTAACACTTTGGGACAAACTAGCCCGTTCTTCGCCTGGTGCAAACGAAGAAGAAAGAAAGAAAATGCAGAAACTTGCTATGGTAATTATATTGACTTCACAAGGAGTTCCCTTTCTACAGGGAGGAACTGAGTTTTTGCGTACCAAATTTGGTGATCAAAATAGTTTTGATTCTGGTGTAGAAGTTAATGAATTAAAATGGGAGCGTAAAACAACCTATAGAGACCATTTTAATTTTGTAAAAGGATTAATTAACCTGCGCAGTCATCATCCTGCTTTTAGAATGAGAAAACGAGGAGAAATTAGAGAAAATATTCAGTTCATTGATTCACCATTTGGTACTGTTGGTTATTCTATAAATAATAATGCAAATGGTGATGCCTGGGAAAAAATATTGGTTTTATTAAATCCTTTACGTGAGTGGAAACAGTTTTTTCTGCCTGAAAATAGAACTTGGGCAATAGTAGTTGATGATAAAGAAGCTGGAACTGAGCCGATAAGGTTTTTTCATTCGAATGAAGTTATGGTGCCGCCGATATCAGGGATGGTAGTATATTCGGCAGATTTGATAACTGGATATTAAAGCTTGTAAGAAGCAAATTAATATGATAATATTTATTATAATATCGATTTTATTTAAATATTCTAATAGTTTAGATTCATTTCTGTTTTGATACTATTTTAAGGAAGTAGTATTTTGATTTCGAACAGCTTTTGAGTATTCGATAAGAGAAAATATCTAAATATTAAACTGAAATAATTTATATAAGATAATAGTTCAGTTTAGCTGTTCAATATTAAAGATTTAAGATTGAGAAAGGAGAAGAGAGTATTTTATATGATTGAGACTAAAGAACTAGAGAATGTCATTTTGCCGCCAGAAGTAGAAGAGATTCTGGAAGCTTGTCCGAATTATATTGTTGCTCATAATGAAGATGAACTTGTAGAATTATCAGTCAGAGATGCCAAAAATGGATGTCATGAAGTTAAATATGATATTCCTGGCAAAGGTGAGGTAGTAGAGACTGTTGTCTGTAAAGTAAGAAACGGTTTATCTGCTAATTATACCGAACCTTATATGAGAAGAAGAGACCCTAATTGTATGTTAATTGCTGATGATCAACCAACAGATAAAGAAAGATATGATGAGCGTTATGGTAAAGATTTTGAAGGAATGCGAGAAGAAACTTTTGAATGGTTTAAAGAACAAGAATTAGCTTTATTTTTTTTCGAAACCGGACCTTCGGGACTGGGAGTTAAAGCTATGGCTTTAGTACCAGCAAATGCTGCATTTTTTGCTTTTGGTTTATCTTTACTTCAGGGTATTGTTGATACAAGAGAAATAGAAGGAGAATTTGAAGCAAAATCATTTATATATGTAGCACCACCTTTTAGACATACGCATTTTGATGGAGAACAGGTTGTTGTTCACAGAAGACTTGAAAATAAATATGAAATGTTTGCATATAATCTTTATCCTGGCCCAAGTGCAAAAAAAGGAGTATATGGAATGCTGATAAATCAGGGGGAAAAAGAAGACTGGTTAACACTTCACTGTTCAGCAGTACAGGTCGTAACTCCTTATGGAAACACTGTAAATATCTCTCACGAAGGTGCCAGTGGTGGTGGTAAGAGTGAGATGCTTGAGGATATGCACAGAGAAAGAAGTGGACGACTGCTTTTAGGTAAAAATCTTATTACAGACGAAAAATATGAGATTACACTACCTCAGGGCTGTGGATTAAGACCAATGACTGATGATATGGCTATTACCCATAATTCTATACAAAAAGATGATGGCAAATTAACATTAATGGATGCAGAGAATTCATGGTTTGTTCGTGTTGATCATATAAATGAATATGGTAAGGAGCCTAACCTAGAAGCTATAACTGCCAGGCCGGAAAAACCTCTGCTCTTTTTAAATATTGATGCAGCACCAAATAGTACTGCATTAATCTGGGAACATATAGAAGATGAGCCGGGCAAATCCTGTCCAAATCCGAGAGTTACAATACCAAGAGACATTATACCTGATGTACTTAAAAAACCTATTTCAATTGATGTAAGAAGCTTTGGGGTAAGGGTACCTCCCTGTACAAAAGAAAACCCAACCTATGGTATTTTAGGACTGTTTCATGTTCTTCCCCCAGCACTAGCCTGGTTATGGAGACTTGTTTCTCCACGTGGACATGGTAATCCCAGTATAATTACTGGTGAAGGAATGAGTTCTGAAGGGGTAGGTTCTTACTGGCCATTTGCAACTGGTAAAAAAGTTGACCAGGCAAATCTTCTTTTAGAACAGATAATTGACACACCTAAGGTTAAATATATACTTATTCCAAATCAGCATATTGGTGCCTGGAATGTAGGATTTATGCCTGAATGGATTACAAGGGAATATCTTGCCCGTCGTGGTGGAGCCTGGTTTACAGAAGGCCAGCTTAAACCTGCAAGAATGTCACTATTAGGTTATTCTTTAAAAGAACTGCTTGTTGAAGGACAGCATATAGAAAAAGAATTTTTACAGGTCCACCGTCAGCCAGAAGTTGGCCAAAAAGCATATGATATTGGTGGTAAGATTTTATCTGATTTCTTTAAAGATACAATTAAACAATATTTAGAGCCTGAACTTAATCCGGTTGGTAGAGAGATAATAGAAACCTGTTTAAATGATGGTACAGTTGAAGATTACTGTGATTTGATAAATGGAGAACCGATAATCCGAAAAATATAATAAAATTTTAATAACATAAAACGTAGGTAACAGAGCTTTTAACTCTGCTGCCTACGTTTTTAATTAACTTACTATCATTTATTTCCTAAGTTATAAGATTGTATTTTTACCTATAATCATCGGAAAGTTTGTATCTCCTTTAAGATCTTTATCTGCTGTAATCTGAACCCCTTTGTCTAAGATTACATTTTCTAAATGTGCATTTTCACCGATTTCAGATTTCTGCATTATCACAGAATTTTTAATAACTGCACCTGGATGTACAACTACCCCTCTAAATATTACACTGTTTTTTACAGTACCCTTAATTAAACAGCCATTAGCTGCAAGTATATTTTTAGCATCTACTCCATTTTTATAAGCTGTAGGTGCTTCATCTTTGGGTTTTGTAAAAATAGGGCCATTTTTTAAGAAAAGATCCTGCCAGACATTGGGCTTTAATATCTCCAAATTTGCCTTATAGTAACCATTAATTGAATTAATTACTGAAGCATAATTATGGAATGGGTATCCATATACTTTTAAGTTATTCAAGTTACCAATTATAGCATTTTTCACGAAATCCCATTCACCTTTTGTGATACAATCATCAATTATATCAAGCAGCAGATCTTTTTTGATAATATATTTCTGAAGCGATATTTTTTTATAATAATTATCTTTAGGATTAACCTTCATATCAATTATCCTATCATTGTCATCTGTATTTATAACTGTATATGATGTATCCCTGCGAAAAACATCAAGCTCTTTATAAATGATTGTTATATCATTATCATTTTCAATATGAAATTTAAATGCATCTCTATAGTCCAGATTTGCTACAACATTTGGACTAGTAATAATTGCGTATTCCTGGTCACTTCGCTTAAAATAGTCAATATTGCTTGCAAAATTTTGCAGATCACCCTTATATGCTCTGTTGCTCTGATAAATATGAGCAGGAGGTAAAATAAATAAACCATTTCTTTTTCTATCTAGATCCCATGGTTTGCCAAAATTTATATGGTCCATAAGTGAGCGATATTTTGTTTGAAGAAGCAGACCTACATTTGTAATACCTGAATTAACCATATTGGAAAGCGGGAAATCAATTAGTCTATATCTTGCTCCAAAAGGAACTGAAGCTAAAGAACGGTGAGCTGTTAATTTATCCAAAAATGATTCATCAAGGGCATTATTAATAATTCCCATTACATTATTCATATGTGGTCCACCTTTTCTATATGCAGGTGTCATCATCTTAACCCACCACCGTTCCAGATTTGATTTTTGAAGCCTCAGGTATGAGTTCATCATCACCAATAATAGTTATATTTAGTTCATCTGAATCATCACTAATTCCAAGTAGAGAATCTTTTTCTATAATTACATTTCTGCCGATGATTGCATTTTTTATTTTAGCACCCTTATTAATACGGGCATTAGGAAGAATTACAGAATTTTCTACCTCTGCATCTTTAGAAACCTTCACACCAAAAAATAGTACAGAATTTTTAACACTTCCCATTATCTGAGCACCTTTGTTAATCATTGAATTTTGTACTTCTGCAAATTCTGATATATATTGAGGAGGTCTATTTGGGTTAACACTGTAGATAATCCAGTTTCGGTCTTGAAGATCAAGTTCTGGTTTTTCACCCAGAAGATCCATGTGAGCCTGCCAGTAACTTTTTATTGTCCCTACATCTTTCCAGTAATCTTTAAAAGTATATGCATAAAAAGAAAGATCATCTTCCATCATTGCTGGTATAATATCATGACCAAAATCTCCTGCAGAATCTTCATTTTCTGCTGCTTCTTCGATTAAATATTTACGCAGACTCTCCCAATTGAAAATATAAATTCCCATTGATGCAAGATTATTTTTGGCTTCTTCTGGTTTTTCCTGAAACTCAATAATTTTAGAATCATCATTTGTATTCATAATCCCAAAACGATGAGTTTCTTCCCAGGGAACCTCAAGCACTGCAATTGTAACATCTGCATTTTTTTGCTTGTGAAAATCAAGCATCACAGAATAATCCATCTTATAGATATGGTCTCCAGAAAGAACAAGTACATACTCAGGGTCATTAATATCTATAAATTCAATGTTTTGATAGATTGCATCAGCAGTTCCTTTGTACCAGGAGCCACCACCTTCTTTTACATAAGGAGGTAAAACCGTAACTCCTCCTGAATTGCGGTCTAAATCCCAGGAACCACCATTACCAATATAGCTATTAAGTACGAGCGGTTTATATTGTGTTAGAACTCCAACCGTATTAATACCTGAATTTGAACAGTTGCTTAATGGAAAATCAATCAATCTATATTCTGCACCAAAAGGGACAGCAGGTTTTGCAATATTTTTTGTCAAAACTCCAAGCCTTGTTCCTTTGCCTCCTGCAAGCAGCATGGCCAGCATTTCTTCTTTTGGCATATCTATTACCTCCTTTTCTGAGGATTATATATGTCATTTTTACTTTCTTAACTTTTCTTTTTATTTTTAGATGAAACTTCATTATTTGATTCTAATTCTTCCTGATTATACTTTAGATATACCCCAGAAAGAGGTGGAATATTGATGCTGATTGAATAATCAAAGCCGTGGAAAGGCTTTTTCTCTGCTTTTACTCTTGCAGAAGTTTCATAATCAGAACCTCCATATACTTTCTGGTCACTATTTAATAATAATTCATATTCGCCAGCTCCCGGAACACCAACTCTGTAATCATCTCTTGGAATTGGTGTAAAGTTCAGCAGTACAATTATCTGCTGATTATTATTTTCAGAACTTCTGATAAAACTGATTACACTTTGTTCATAATCGTCAGCTTCTATCCAGCGAAAACCTTCAACTTCATGATCAAGTTCCCAGAGAGCTTTTTCTTTTTGATAAACCTGATTCAGTTCTTGAACAAATTCCTGCATCTGCTGGTGCTTTTCATAATCAAGCAGCAGCCAGTCAAGTTCTTCTTTATAATTCCATTCGATAAATTGGCCAAATTCTCCACCCATAAATAGGAGATTTTTGCCAGGATGAGCATACATATAACTATAGAGAAGTCTCAAGTTAGCAAATTTCCTCCAATAATCACCGGGCATTTTATTTAATAGAGATTTTTTTCCGTGAACAACTTCATCATGTGACAAAGGAAGTATATAGTTTTCACTGTGGCTGTACATACTTGAGAATGTTAATTTGTTATGTTCCCATTTTCTATAAACAGGATCTTTTTCCATATAATCTAATGTATCATTCATCCAGCCCATATTCCATTTGAAATTAAAACCAAGTCCTCCTTCATGAACAGGAGCAGTAACTAAAGGCCAGGCACTTGATTCTTCAGCTATCATTAGAAGTCCAGGATAGCGGCTGAATAATTCTGTATTCATTTCTTTAATAAATTCTATTGCTTCTAAATTTTCAAAACCTCCATATTGATTTGCAGCCCACTGACCATCCTCTTTTTCATAGTTGAGGTAAAGCATATTACTAACTGCATCTACTCTTAAACCATCAATATGAAATTTTTCAAGCCAGTAATTAGCACTTGAAATTAAAAAGCTCCATACTTCATTTTGTCCAAAGTCAAAATTAAGCGTATCCCACTGAATATTTTCTGCTTTGCGGGGATCATTACTTTCATAAAGCTGGGTTCCATCAAATAATCTCAGTCCGTGGTCATCTTTGCAAAAATGACTTGGGACCCAGTCCATTATTACTCCGATATTATTTTTATGCATTTTGTTGACGAAATACATAAAGTCTTCTGGTGTTCCGTAACGTGAAGTTAAAGCAAAATATCCTATGGTTTGATAGCCCCATGAACCTGGGAAAGGATATTCTGTCAGCGGCATTAATTCTATATGGGTAAATCCCATCTTTTTAATATATGGTACAAGTTCATCTGCAATATCTCTATAATTCATTAACTCACCTACTGCTTCATGTTCACCAACTTTTTCTTTTGCTTTTTTCCCCTCTTGTTTCCACGAACCCAGATGAACTTCATAAATACTTAAGGGTTCCCGGAGATAGTTTTTATGTTCTCTTTTTTTGAACCACTTTTTGTCTTCCCATTCAAAATCTTTAATTTCATAAATTTGGGAAGCTGTCTTTGGTGCTTTTTCCTGGCGTCTGGCATAAGGATCTGATTTCACTCTAACTACTCCTCTAAAGCCCCTAATCCAGTACTTATAATGCATTCCATCTTCTGCTTCGGGAACAAATGCTGTCCAGATTCCTGATTCTTTAATTCTTTTAAGTGGATTTTTTGTTTTGTCCCAATCATTAAAATCACCAATCACACTAATCTCTTCTGCATTGGGAGCCCAGAGTGAAAATCTAACTCCTTTTTCCCCGTTTTCTTCAACAACATGAGCTCCTAAAAATTGATAGCTTTCATAATGTCTTCCCTGATGAAAAAGATATCTGTCATAATCTCCAGGATAATTATTTTTAGGCATCAAACTCCCCCTTTCAAAATAAAAAGAAATCGTATACTCCTCTAAAATTAGTAAATGTTCTGTATTATATTTATTCTCTATTTACTCTTTATTTCCTTTAAATAATATTGTACAGGATATATAATATCTTGTTGTTTTAAAATTTGTTAGAATAATCAGAAATCCCTTTCATTTGACAGCAACTCAGAGTTTTAATAAACTAGTGGTATACAGGAGATTTAAAATTACTTGATTTTGTAAATTATTGAATGTTGGAGATATAGTTTTTTGCACAATATTAGGAGGTGGCTCCATGGAAAAGAAAAAAATGAAAATTTTGTTTGTTGCTTCTGAGGCTGATCCATTTATTAAAACAGGTGGACTCGCAGATGTTGCAGGTTCTTTACCACAAGCACTAAGAGAAGAGGGACATGATGTCAGACTTGTAATTCCAGAGTACAGGCAAATTCCAGAAAAATATAAAGAAAGAATGGAAGCAGTATCTCATTTTAGGACTAATCTTGCCTGGAGAGATAGATATTTAGGTGTTAATAAGTTAGAGGAAGATGGGGTTCCAGTTTATTTTATTGATAATAAATATTATTTTGATAGGGATTCCCTTTATGAGAATGAAGATAAGCATGAACAATTTGCATTTTTCTCACAGGCTGTACTTGATATGCTGCCTGTAATAGGTTTTCAACCTGATGTGATCCATGCAAATGACTGGCAGACAGGTCCACTACCTGTACTTTTTGCAGACCGCTACCGTCAGCAGAGTTTTTATAAAGATATGAAAACAGTGTTTACTATCCACAATATCCGTTATCAGGGTCAATTTGGTGGAGAAGCTGCTGGAGATGTATTGGGTCTTGCCCCACATCACTGGGAAAGCGGTAATATTCGTCACAATGGTCTTTTAAATTATATGAAGTCAGGTATAATGTATGCAGATAAAGTAACTACTGTTAGTGAAAGTTATGCACAAGAAATTCAAACTTCATATTTTGGTGAAGGTTTAGATTATGCATTAAGGATGCGTGGTGATGATTTAAGTGGTATTGTAAATGGTATTAGCTACAGTAAATTCGATCCTGAAACTAATCAAAATTTGGCAGTCCGTTATTCAAAAGGAGAAATTGAAAAGAAAATTGCCAACAAAGTACATATACAGCAGAAGTTAGGGCTTGAAGTTAATGGAGATAAACCTCTAATAGGCTTTATATCGAGACTTGTTGAGCAAAAAGGGATTGACCTTGTCAAAGCTGTATTCGATGAAATAATGGCTGCAGGCGCTCAATTTTTAATATTAGGAACAGGGTTTAGAGAATATGAAGAATTTTTAAAAGCAAAACAAGAAGAATATCCAGATAATCTTTCTGTTAATATTATGTATGATAGTCAGTTGGCAGATCAAATATATGCTGGAAGTGATATGTTCTTAATGCCATCCCGCTATGAACCTTGTGGTTTAAGTCAGCTGATTAGTTTCCGTTATGGTACGATACCAATTGTTCGAGAAACCGGTGGTCTTAATGATACTGTTATAGCATATAATGAGGAAACAGGTGAGGGAACAGGATTTTCTTTCAGCAATTATAATGCTCATGATATGCTAAGCACAATAGAAAGAGCAGTTTCATTTTATGATAAAAAGGGAATCTGGAATAAACTTGTTACAAGAGTTATGGACTTAGATTACAGCTGGCATAATTCAGCAAAAAAATATGCTGACCTATATGCAGAAGTAAGTGGATACAAAGTAGAAGAAGCTGATGAAGAAAAATCTCCTGTAGAGATAAAAGTTTTTCAGCCTGATAGTGATGAAATAGAATATACTGAGGAAAGTTCTAAAGAAGAGAGTATTCCTGTATCTGAAACAATCAGCAATAATAAAAAGACTGCTGAAGAAAACGTCCAGAAATTTGAACTTATTAATATTAATCTGGCTACAGCCAATGAGCTTGCTGAGCTGCCCGGAATAGGATCTGCTTATGCAGAACGAATAGTGAACTATAGAGATCAAAATGGAGTATTTGCAAGTCCTGATAAAATTACAGAAGTTCGGGGTATTGGTCAGAAAAAATATGAGAGTATTTCGGATATGATAAGTGTATAATAAGTTTTCAAAAATAGGAAACAGTATTATGTCAAAACCAGGCCGTCTTCGGACGGTCTTCTTTTAGTTTGCCTGGTATGAATATTTATTCACAAATATATATTTTATCTAAATTATGTTTGCTAAACAGCAATATATTAAATATAATATAAGTAGCTTACTAGAGTATATATTTAATTATTAAATATAAATTTTTATAATGGAGGTTTAAAATGCAAATAGCTCTTGTTTCATTTATGGCTGATATAAATAATCAGCAAAAAATTGACCAGATTCTTGTTGATAAATATGAAAACCTGCAAAATAACTTTGAAATAACAGAAATTGATGCTGAAGAAGTTCCTTATCATGATTTTTCTGAGTATGATCTGACTCTTAATTTCATTAAAACAGGTGGATCTGAAAATAAATTTGCAGATGTTTTTGACTATCTTCCCAGACCAGTTTATTTATATGCTGTTGAGAGGTATAATTCATTACCGGCAGCTCTTGAAATATTAAGCTTTGTTAAGTCAGAGGGTGTTTCTGCAAAAATACTGCATGGTGAGATGGAGCAGATAAATGCAGAAATTAAAAAATTAGCTGAATATAAAAAAGTACGTGACAGTATTACTGATGCTCGAATTGGAATTATTGGCAAACCATCGGACTGGCTAATTGGTAGTAAGGTTGATTATGAACATGCTGGACATCACTGGGGAACTGAATTTATAGATGTAGATATGGAAATTTTTTATAAAACTTATGAAGATGTTGATTACAAAAAAGCAGAGAAAAAAGCTGCTGAATTAGCTGATGCTGCTGAAAAGATGGTGGAGAATTCTCATGAAGATCTTGTTGAAGCAGCTAAAATATATTATGCCCTTAAAGAAATTATAGATAAATACAGTTTAAATGCTCTAACTTTAAGATGTTTTGATATTGTTGAGGAGTTAAATACAACTGGTTGTTTGGCTCTTGCTTTATTAAATAATGAAGGAATAATTGCAGGTTGTGAAGGAGATGTACCTGCAGTGTTTACGATGTATTTAGCTTATCAGTTAACTGGTGAATTACCATTTATGGCTAATCCAGCTGCTGTTGACAGTAAAACAGATGATATTATATTTGCACACTGTACAATTGCAACTGATATTACCGATAAATTTATACTTCGCTCTCATTTTGAAACTGGAATTGGGGTGGGTATTCAGGGCATTGTAGATGAAGGTGCTGTAACTGTTTTCAAAATTGCTGGAGCAGGACTTGAACAATATTTTGCTGCAGAAGGAAAAATAACTGAAAATCTTGATAGTTCAACTGCCTGTAGAACACAGCTTAAAGTTAATCTTCCTGGGGGTTCTGATTACTTTTTGAATGATGCAGCTGCAAATCATCATATTTTAATCCCTGGAAGCCAGGCCGATATAATAAATGAATTTTTAGGAATGGAATAGGATATTTAATAAATTTTACTTAGTCAAAATTATTTCAATTCAATCTAAATCATCAGGAGGTTTATAATGTCAAAATTGCTTGAAGTAAAAGATCTTCATTTAAAAATTGAAGATGCTGAAATATTGAAAGGGATGGATTTTTCTATAGAAAAAGGAGAAGTTTTTGCACTTATTGGTCCTAATGGTTGTGGCAAATCAACATTAGCTTATACATTAATGGGAATTAATAATTATCATCCAGATAAGGGTGAGCTTTTGTTTAAAGGTGAAAAAATTAATGATCTAAAGATTAATGAAAGAGCTAAAAAAGGAATTACTCTTGCCTGGCAGGAGCCTGCAAGATATCAGGGAGTTACAGTGAGAGAGTTTTTATCACTTGGCTTAAGAAGTAAAGGTGAAGAGGTTACTGAAGAAAAATTAGCTGAAGCACTTAACAAAGTAGCTATTAGACCACAGCAGTACTTGGATCGCTTTGTTGATAAAAGTTTAAGTGGTGGAGAGAGAAAAAGAATTGAACTTGCTTCTCTTATCTTAATGCATCCGGAATTAATCATTCTTGATGAGCCAGATTCTGGAGTTGATGTTGTAGCATTAAATAATATTGCAGATATGATTAATTATTTTAAAGATTCAGGGAGTGGTATTCTCTTAATTACTCATTCTGAAGAAATGCTTGATTATGCAGATAAGGCAGCTTTAGTATGTGAAGGAGAAATTATAAGGCAGGGAGAGCCGGCTTCTATCAGTGAATATTTTAAATCATACTGTTTCCCCTGTGCAAAGGCAGAAGAATGTGAAACGGAGGTTGCAAGTTAATGAATGACTATGAAATGATGGTTGATGCATATAAAGAGGCTGGTGGTGAAGATGTTTTTTCTGATAGTGATGTGGCCCACTTAGTTTTAGAAAGAGATAAAGTTTTAGGTGCACATAAAGTGGAAGGCCTTGAAGTCGATGCTAAAAAGATTGCTGAAGATACTGTTAAGGTTAAAGTTACAATTAAAGAAGGATATCAAATAGAAAATACAGTTCATATGTGTTTTGGTGTACTTCCAAAAGAGGGAAGGCAGAAAATTGAAATGGAAGTTGAGGTCCAAAAAAATGCCCATGTAGAAGTAAAAGCTGATTGTGTTTTTCCAAATGCAGTAAAAGTTCAGCATATTATGGATGCTGTAATTAATGTTGCTGAAGGAGGAAGTTATATCTACAAAGAACACCATTTTCATGGAGAAAATGGTGGAGTAGAAGTAATAGCTAAATCTGACATTTATGTTAAATCACACGGGAGTTTAGTTACCAAATTTGATCTTCTCAAGGGTAGAGCTGGTAAAATGGATTTTGATTATGAAGCTCATCTTGAAGAACATGCGACAGTTGACATGCTGGCCAGAATAAGTGCTCAGGATGATGATCTTGTTAAAATTAGAGAATCTGCACATTTAAATGGGCCATATTCACGTGGAATCTTGGATTCTAAAATAGCTCTCAAGGATCAAGCAGAAGCTGAAATATATAATGAGCTTACTGCTAATGCTCCAGGAGCGATGGGACATGTTGATTGTACAGAAATTATTAAGGATAATGCAGTTGCAAGAGCTGTACCGATTGTTGATGTACGACATCCAGAGGCTAAGGTTACTCATGAGGCTGCTATTGGAAGTGTTGATAGTACCCAGCTGCAGACTTTGATGGCAAGAGGCCTTGATGAGGAAGAAGCATCTGAAGTAATAATACAGGGGCTTTTAAATGATTAGTTCAGCCTTAAAAATTTATTAATCCCAGCATTTATTTACTTATTGGATTTAGATTAATAAAAATATTTAAAATCAATTAACTGGAGGCAAAGTTTATGTTTGACAAAAAGATCAAAAAACTAGCTATTTTTTCTTTAATTTTATTAATCTCAGCAGCTGTTTTTATTCCATCAACAGCACAGGCTGTGGAAGTTAATGTTCAAGCTCCTACAGTTCCTGCTGCTATTCCATTTTTGTGGATGCAGGAAGAAGGCAAAATTCCATCAGCAGTTGATTTTAATTTAAGTTTATCATCTGATCATCAGCGAGGTATGTCACTTATCTCTCAAAATGAAATAGAATTTTTGATTACAGGAAGCAATGTAGCTGCAAATGCCTATAATCGTGGTATTAATCTAAAAATGTTAAATATTAATACCTGGGCAATAGATTATCTTTTAACAAATGATTTTAAGGCAGATAATTGGGAAGATTTAAAGGGAAAGTCTCTAGCACTACCTCTGCAGGGTGGTCCATTGGATTTTCTGGCCCGCTATTTGCTGGATAAAAATAATGTTAATCCAGAAGAAGTTAATCTTGTTTACAGAGCATTACCGGGTGCAGCGCAGTACTTTATGGCCGGAAATGTAGATGCAATAATATTGCCTGAACCTCTAGTGACTGTTACACTGGCAAGATCTGATCAAGCAGTGCTTTCTCTCGATATTCAAAAAGAATGGGCAGAGGTGCACGGAGATGATCGGATTCCTTTTGTTGGATTATTTGTAAATGGGAAATTTGCTGAAGATAATCCTCAGTTTGTAGAAATCTTTAGTGGTCTTTATCAACAGGGAGTAAGTTGGGTTAACGAAAATCCAGCTGAAGCAGCAGAATTAGCTGCAGAAAATTTTGATATACCAGCTCCAATTTTAAAGAAATCAATGCAGAGAGTTAATTTAAATATTTATTCTGAACAGGAAAGTAGAGAAATTACTGAATTGTATTTCTCCGAAATATTGAAAATGTATCCTGAAATGTTAGGCGGCAGAATGATAGATGAAGAATTCTATTATTAAACCATTCTGGTTTGTACTAATAATATTAATCATTATCTGGGAGCAGAGTGCGGCTGGTTTAAACAGCCTCATTCTGCCTTCAGTTGGTGATACTATTAATGCTTTAATTGAGCTTGCAGAATCAGGTGTGCTTTTCAGCAGTTTTATTATTACTTTAGAGAGAACCATAATTGCTTATAGTGCAGCTGTAATAGTAGGAGTTGTGCTGGCTCTTCTGATGCACCGCTTTGAACTATTTAAAAGGGCATTCAGGCCTCTTATTACCTTGATTCAGGCAACACCACCTGTAGTCTGGATAGCTTTAGCAATAATCTGGTTTGGTGTAGCTGAAGATTTAACACCAATTTTTCTAATTTTTATTGTTTCAATGCCTGTTATTTTTGTAAATATTTTTCAGGGTATAGAGGATATGAATGATGATTTAATCGAGATGGCTGAAGTCTATTCTACACCAAGAGTCAGGATTTTAAAAGAAATATATCTACCTTCTCTGCTCCCTTCTTTAGTATCTGCACTTAGTGTGGCATTTGCTTTTGCATGGAAATCATCCGTATTTGCAGAGTTCATTGGATCTTCAAGTGGTATAGGCTACCAAATAAGTAGAGCTAATAGTTTGATGGCCACAGATAGATTGTTTGCCTGGACAATAATACTTTTGCTTTTTATGATATTTGTAGAATATTATCTTTTGGAAAAATTAAAAGCTAAAGTGAGCAGGTGGAAAAATGAATAACAAAGAAGTTATTTTAGAATTAAAAAATATAAATAAAAATTATGCAGAATTAACTGTGTTAAATAATTTAAATTTTAAAGTTTATGGTGGGGAAATCACATGCCTTTTAGGTCCATCAGGTAGTGGTAAAACTACAGTATTTAGAGCAGCCTCAGGACTTGAATCAATTGATAGTGGTGAAATTAAGAAAAAAGACAATGTTAGGAATGCTTTTGTTTTCCAGGAACCAAGACTCTTACCCTGGAAAACGGCTGAAGAGAATTTAAAATTTGTACAGCAGAATTATGATATAGAAAATGCTGCAGAATTGAGAGATCTACTTTTTCAATTATCTGGTTTATCTGATTTTAAAAATAGCTATCCACACCAACTTTCAGGAGGGATGAGGCAGAGACTTGAGTTGATTAGGGCCTTTTCTATTAAAGCAGATTTAGTTTTTTTAGATGAACCATTTAAATCACTTGATATGAAAACAAAATATAATCTTCGCAAACTTATTTCTGCACTACATAGAGAAACATCTGTTACTCTTTTTTTAATAACTCATGATCCAGAAGAAGCCCTTCTTTTAGGTGATAGGGTTTATATACTTGCAGGTAAAGGTGAAGGAATAAAAAAAGAAATAAAGATTGATAAACCACGCAGTCAGCGAAAAATTGGAGATTCAGATATATTTAAGATGCTTGAAGAGATAATGGAAGTGTTTACTGATCTAGTGGAAGATTTTGATGATCAAACAAAAAGATTGAGAGAACTATATTAGCTTTTAGGTAATTTAATTTAATCAAATCAAGAATAAATCAATAGATAATATTTTTAATTTTTGTTATAATAGTATTTAAATTTACTGACAATTTATATTGTCTGCTCTATTATTTAATTGATAACTATAAAAATATTATAATATAATTTTTAATATTACAATAATAGAGTAATTTTTACAATTAATAAGGGGAGTGAGAAGATGTCAAATCAAAAGTACGATATTGCAATTGTTGGGGGTGGACCAGGTGGTTATGTAGCTGCAATAAGAGCTGGTCAGATGGGAGCAAAAACAATCTTGGTCGAAAAAGAAGTACTTGGGGGTACTTGTTTAAACTGGGGATGTATACCAACTAAAGCCTTTGTTCGTTCTGCAGAAGTATTTGCAGATATCAAAGAAGCAAAGAGTTTTGGGATTAAAGTAGAAAATGCAGAAGTGGATTTCCCAGCTGTAGTTAAAAGAAAAGATCAGATTGTAAATAGACTTGTCAAAGGAGTAGAACATCTGCTTAAATCACATGATGTAGATATGATGGAAGGGGAAGCATCATTTTTAAGTGATAATTATTTAGTTGTAGAGAGTGAATCAGGTAGAAAAGCTGTAGAAGCAGATAACATAATTATTGCGACAGGTTCAAAACCTTCCAAGCTGCCGATTAAAGGTGCAGATCTTGACGGAATTTTAGACAGCAGAGCTGCTTTAGATCTTAAAGAGCTGCCGGAGTCAATGGTAGTAGTCGGTGGTGGAATTATTGGTATGGAATTTGCTTTTATTTTCAATAGTTTTGGTGTTGATGTAACAGTTGTAGAATATCTTGATCAGCTTGTTACAGGAGTTGATGGAGAAATAGCAAAAGAATTGGATCGTGCAGCTAGAAGAAGAAAAATTAGTGTTAAAACAGGATCTGAGGTAAAAGAGATTAAAAAGAACGGCTCAAGTTATGATGTTATCTATAAACGCAAAGATAAAGAAGAGACAATAACTGGCGAAAAGGTACTGATGGCAGTAGGCCGCAGACCATATCATGAAGGCCTAAAAATAGATAAGGTTGGTATTGAAACTGAAGGAAGAAGAGATGCAATTAAAGTAAACAATAAGATGGAAACAAATGTAGATGGAGTTTATGCAATAGGTGATGTTACAGATAAGGTTCTATTAGCACATGTAGCTTCACATCAGGGAATAGTGGCTGTAGAAAATATTATGGGCCATAATAAAGAAATGGATTATAAGGCTGTTCCTGGTGCAATATTTACTTCACCAGAAATCGGAACTGTTGGCATAACGGAAGAGCAAGCCAAAGATCAAGGTATAGATTATAAAGTAGGAACTTTCCCATTTGCAGCAAGTGGTAAGGTAATGGCCATGGGAGAAAGAGAAGGTAAGGTAAAGATAATCGCAGAAAAAGAAAGCGAAAAAATATTAGGAGCTGCTTTAATTGGAATTGAGTCAAGTGATTTAATAGCAGAGTTAACACTGGCAGTTAATCTTGGTTTAACAGCAGAGGATTTAGCAGAAACTATCCATGCTCATCCAACCACAGCTGAAGTTATTCACGAAGCAGCTTTAGATCTAAAAGGTGGTGCCATTCATTTCAGTGGTTGATAATAAGGAAAATAATTTAGACAATAATGAATATAATATTGATAAAGCAGATAAGTTAAGGATATTTTATTCAGAAGAATATAATCCCTGGTATAATCTTGCCTTAGAAGAATATTTACTTGAACAGGTAAATAATGATGAAATAATATTATACTTATGGCAGAATGAGCATACTGTTGTCATTGGTAGAAATCAAAATGCCTGGAAAGAATGCCGTTGTTCAAAGTTGGAAGATGAAGATGGTGGATTTCTTGCCAGAAGGCTTTCCGGTGGTGGTGCAGTTTATCATGATTTAGGTAATTTAAATTTTACCTTTCTAATGGAAAGAGAAAATTATGATTTGCATCAGCAGCTTTCTGTTATTTTGGATGCTGTAAAAGAACTTGGTATTGAAGCAGAATTTTCAGGTAGAAATGATTTAACTGCTCAAGATAAAAAGTTTTCGGGCAATGCATTTTATTTTGGAACTGATAAGGCATATCATCATGGAACTATTCTTTATGATACCGAGATAGAACCGCTGCTTGAGTATCTGGCTGTTTCTAAAGAGAAAATCGAGTCAAAGGGTATAGAATCTGTCAGATCAAGAGTTATTAATCTTAAAGATATTAATCCTGAATTGAATTTAGATTCTATAAAAAAAGAACTTGAGTTAAGCTTTGTCAAAATATATGGTAATGGAAATACAGCTAAAGATATTATTAAAGTTAGACCTTCCCAAATGAAAGAATTAGCTGAATTATATAAAAAATATTCTTCATGGGACTGGCGTTATGGTATGACCCCTGATTTTGATATCTATTTTGAAAATAGATTTGATTGGGGTGGGTTAGAATTGGGCCTAAATTTAAAAGATGGAATTATCAATGAAGCCGGGGTTTATTCTGATGCAATGCAGGCTGAATTATTTGCTAAAATGGCCCCTCTTCTGGAAAATACTAAGTTTGATAAAAACAAAATTAATGCCCAAATAAATAAATTGAAAAATGAAAAAAATGAGGAGATAATCACTGACATAACAGAATGGATAGAAGCACGAGACATTTAATGTTCATTTGACATTAAGAGGAAAAAAATATATAATGTGTGTGATAATGATTATCGATTATAAACTTTTTTTGAAGTCGAAGAACTTGAAAGGGAGGTATATTTATGAGTGAGTTTCATGAAGATGGATTATCAGAAGAAGCAAAAGAATTTCACAGAATGATTAAAAGTGTTATTGAAGAATTAGAGGCAGTTGACTGGTACAATCAGAGAGCAGATGTTACTACTGACCCAGATTTAAAAGCGATTGTAGAACATAATCGTGATGAAGAGGTTGAACATGCTTGTATGGGTCTTGAATGGCTGCGCCGCAAAAATCCAGTTTTTAATGAAATGTTAGAAACTTTTCTCTTTAGAGGTAATATTCCAATTACTGAAATAGAAGAGACAATTGAAGGTGGAGAAGAAGGAGAAGAAGCTTCAGAAGCTTCAAGCTCTAATGGATCATTAGGATTAGGTAATATGAGAGGGGGAAATTAAATGGATATTTTAAAACGCTCCTTAGCACCATTCTCTAATGAGGCTTGGGATTTTTTGGATGAAGAAGCAACTGAGGTTTTATCTCAAAAATTAAGAGCTAGAAAAGAAGTTGATTTTTTAGGACCTAAAGGTCTTGAACTTTCTTCTATAAGTACCGGCCGTTTTGTTGATGTTGGTATAGAAGATGTAGAGGGTGTAAGTTATGCTACTAGAGAGGTATTACCTTTAGTAGAGTTAAAGGTTCCATTTACAATGAAATTGAGTGAGATTGAAGCTCTTGCAAGAGGTGCAGAAGATGTTGAAACTGATGCATTGATAGAGGCTGCAGCAAAAGTTGCTCAAGCTGAAAATAAGGCTGTTTATTATGGTCTTGATGAAGTAGGTATTGAAGGTATTGTTGAAGCTTCTGAATATGAAGAAGTCAGTGTATCTGGTGGAGAAAAAGAGCTTATTTCTGGTCTTTTAAAAGCACTTTCATTATTTGAAGAAAAAAGTGTTGGTGGAAATAAGCGTCTTCTATTAGGTCCAGATCTTTATGCCCTTCTTTATGAACTAGATGATAAAGGATATCCTTTAAAGCGCAAAGTTGCTGAAATGGTTGAGAGTGGAGTAGAATTTGTACCTGATTTAGGAAACAGAGGTCTTCTTATTTCTGAACGCGGTGGAGACTTTGAGTTAACTATTGGTCAGGATATTTCACTAGGCTTTGAAGATAGAAAAGGTGATGAGGTTGAATTATTCTTCCTCGAAACATTTACCTTCAGAGTTAATGGCCCAGAAGCAGCTGTTGTACTCAAGTAAACTTACTGCATAAATTAAATTATATAAATGAATCTACCGTCTATTGAAAAAAATAGGCGGTATTTTTTTAGTGGTAAAACGAACTGACGTATGTTATAATTTAATTAGTCCTTTAAAAATACAATCTCCATTTAACGCATTTTATTTGAATTTCAGAGAGCTGCTCAAACTCCTATCGTCAGACATGGAGCAGCTTGAGACTCTTCAATTCAAATAAAATACTATTTCGATTGAATTATTTTTAAAGGACTAATTAAATTGTTTACGTTAACCTTAAAAATATAACGTCAGACATAAAAAAACCGCTCTTATTCAGAGCGGAAAAAACAAGGAGGAGAAAATAAATTTTTAGCTGTGCTGCTGTTGGTCAGTATTATTTTTTCTTCTCTAATTATATATTAGCAGTTGATTATTAAAATTATTTTAATCTTAAATTAGAGTTTAATTAAAAATGTGAAAAGAGGGAGAATGATGGATCTAGAAAAAAAGCTTGAGATATTAAGTGATGCAGCTAAATACGATGTTTCTTGCTCTTCGAGTGGAAGCAGCAGCCGTGGAGGGAAAAATAGTCTTGGTAATACTAAAGCAAGCGGTATTTGTCACAGCTGGTCAGATGATGGACGCTGTATTTCTCTTTTGAAGATATTATTTACTAATTATTGTATCTATGACTGTCAGTACTGTGTTAATAGAGCAAGTAATGACAGGCCAAGAGCTTCTTTTACTCCTGAAGAAGCCGCCAAATTAACTATAGATTTTTACAAACGTAATTATATTGAAGGATTATTTTTGAGTTCAGCAGTTAATAAAAGTCCTGATTGGACAATGGAGCAGCTCTTAGAAACTGCAAGATTACTGCGAAATAAATATAATTATCAGGGATACTTACACCTTAAAGCAATACCAGGAGCTGATTTCAAACTGATTTATGAGGCTGGTTTGCTTGCCGATAGAATGAGTGTTAATATTGAGCTGCCAAGTGAGGAGAGTTTGCAGAAACTGGCACCTCAAAAGAAGAAAGCAGGTATTTTGGAACCTATGAAAGGGATAGGAACAAATATCGAGAATAATTTAATAGAACGAAAAAAGTACAAAAATAAAGAAAAATTTGTTCCCGCTGGTCAATCAACCCAGCTGATAGTTGGTGCCAGTCCGGAATCAGATCGACATATTATAAATTTAGCTGAAGGTCTTTATGATAATTTTAATCTTAAAAGAGTCTATTATTCAGCTTATCTTCCTGTTGGAAATTCTTCACTTTTACCTGCACTACCTGGTCCACCACTTAAAAGAGAACATAGACTTTATCAGGCAGATTGGCTGCTTAGGTTTTATGGTTTTAAAGCCGGAGAACTTCTGACACCTGGGAGAGAGAATCTCGATTTAAGCATAGATCCTAAAGCTGATTGGGCAGTAAATAATATTGACAAATTTCCGGTAGAAATAAACACAGCTGATTATGAAATGCTGCTTAGAGTACCAGGTATTGGTCCACGCTCTGCAGCAAAAATTTATAAAGCAAGAAAAGAAAGAACATTAACACATGAGAATCTTAAAAAAATGAGAATTGTTTTAAAAAGAGCCAATTATTTTATTACCTGTGATGGCAAATATGCTGCAGGTATCCCTTTTGAATCAGAGCTCATATATGATCGTTTAGTAGAAAAAGAAGCAGAACAGCTATCGCTATTCTAAATTAAGGAAGTTATTTTATGAGCAAAAAAATTATTTACATATATGATGGTAGTTATCAGGGTTTGTTGTCAGCAATATATATAGGTCTTAAGAATAGAATTATTCCTGTTAGAATAATTAAAAAAGATAATTACAGAAATGATTTATTTTATGATAAGATAGTAATAGAAAGTTCAGAAAAAAACGCAGCTATTTTAAGCGATAAAATTAAAGCACATATTTCTTCAGAATCTTTGCGCTATGTTTTTCATGCTTATCATTCAGAATTAGAAAAAATTGAAGATTATATTTATAGGTATATACTGATGGGGTTTAAATATGGAGATAATATTAATAATAATTTAGCAGAAAAGTATGTAAGAGAAGTACAGGAAGCTGCCAAAAAAGTACGCAGACAAAGTCACCGCTATAAGGGATTAATTAGATTTAGGGAAGCTGCTGGTGGGAAGTTTTATGCAGCAGTAGAGCCTGATTACAATATTTTGATTTCAATAGCTCCTCATTTTAAAAGCAGATTATCAACTCAGGATTGGATTATTCACGATAAGCTGAGAGAAAATGCAGTTATTTATTCTTCTGAAGATAATGAGTGGCTGTTGATAGATTTGAAAGCAGATTTTGAGCCAGATCTTTCTGATGAAGAAAATAACATTCAAAATTTATGGAAATCATTTTTTGCTTCAGTTAGTGTTACTAATCGGCTTAACCCTAAACTGCAGAGGCAGCTAATGCCCAAAAAGTATTGGAAGCATCTAATTGAAGAACCAGGCAGCAGCAGAAAAAAATAAAATAATTTAATAAGGATGATAAAAATGTCAAAAAAAGTTATGGCTGTTTTTGGTACTCGGCCTGAAGCAATAAAAATGGCACCTCTTTTAAAGGCTTTAAAAAAAGAGGCTAACTATGACTTAACTATAACAGTGACAGCCCAACATAGAGAGATGCTTGATCAGGTACTTAATCTGTTTGCACTTGAAGCAGATTATGATCTTGATATTATGCAGGAAAGGCAGACTTTAAGTGGACTTACATCCAGAATAATAACTAAACTAGATAAAATTTTAAAAAAAGAAAGTCCTGATTTATTATTAGTCCATGGTGATACTACTTCTACCTTTGTTGGAGCTCTCAGTTCTTTTTATCAGCAGATAAAAATTGCTCACGTAGAAGCAGGTTTGAGAACTCATAATAAGTATTCACCTTTTCCTGAAGAGATGAATCGTCAATTAACAGGAGTTTTGGCTGATCTGCATTTTGCACCAACTAAGCAGGCAAAAGAAAATTTGCTTTTGGAAAATGTATCTGAAGAAAAGATATTTGTTACAGGAAATACAGTTATCGATGCTCTTTTTTCTGTAGTTAATAAAGATTATATATTTGAAGACAAGAATTTGAAAAATATTGATTTTGACAATAGAAAAATAATATTACTTACTGCACATCGCAGAGAAAATCTTGGAGAACCGATGGAAAACATTTTTAGAGCAGTTAGAGATTTAACAGAAGAAGTTAAAGATTTAGAAGTGATATTTCCTGTTCACTTAAATCCTGTAATCAGAGAATTAAGCAAAAAAATGCTTTCTGATAATAAAAATATTCATTTAATTGAGCCATTAGATTATCTGCCTTTTGCAAATTTGATGGCAAGAGCTGACCTTGTACTAACTGACTCAGGTGGAATACAAGAAGAAGCACCTTCTCTAGCTAAACCTGTACTAGTATTAAGAGATACAACAGAAAGACCGGAAGCTGTTGAAGCAGGTACAGTAATAAAAGTGGGTACTGAGTATAAGAATATTTATCAGCATAGTTTAAAACTTCTGAGAGATGAGAAAGAATATCAAAAAAGAGCAGCAGCTGTTAATCCTTATGGAGATGGAAAAGCAGTTAAAAGAATTATTTTAGCTTTAAATTTCTTCTTTGGATTTCAAAAAAAACGTCCTGATAATTTCAGTTATTAATTAAGCATTTAACAGAAATCTTATCACAAATTCAGTATAATTAAAGCAGGATTTACCATTATCTTATTGAATAGTGTATAATAAGTGATAAAATTGAAAATTTAATTATTTTATTGGAGAAGAGGAGGTAATAAGTTTGGATTTTAATATTGTAATTGCTGGAGAAGCAGGACAGGGATTAAAAACTGTTGAATCACTTTTAACCAAGACTTTTTCGCGACATGGATATTATTTATTCAGCAATAAAGACTATATGTCCAGAATTAGAGGTGGGCATAACTTTATGCAGCTGAGAATAAGTGATAAAAAAGTTGATGGGCCTACTGAAGGAATAGATCTTTTGGTAGCCCTAAATGAAGAGAGTGTAGAAATTCATGAATCTGAGTTAACAAAAAATGGAGTCATGATTTCTTCTCTTGAAAGTGATTCTGATAATGTAGTAACAATTGATGCTAAGGGTATTGCTAAAGAGGTAAATCCTAGAGCAGTAAATACAGTTTTTGTCGGTGCAGCCTTAAAAATTATGGGACTACCTACATCTGAAGCAGAAGAAGCACTTAAAGAACATTTTAGTAAAAAAGAATCTGTTATAGATGATAACTTAACTTTATTAGCTAAGGGTTATGAAATAGTAGAAAAATTATTTGATATTGAAGATCTAGGTAAAAAGGATAATAGAATGATTATAGACGGAAATAGTGCTGTTGGTTTAGGGGCCGGACTTGCTGGCGTGAGTTTTTATGCAGCTTATCCAATGTCACCTTCCACAGGGATTCTTAGTTATTTAGCTGGTAAGCAAGAAGAACTTGGGATTGTGGTTGAACAGGCAGAAGACGAAATTGCTGCCGTAAATATGGCCTTAGGTGGTTCATATAGTGGAATTCGTTCGATGACAGGTACTTCAGGTGGAGGTTTAGCCTTAATGGCTGAAGGTGTTGGTCTTGCAGGTATTACTGAAGTTCCAATAGTAATTGCTGATGTTCAGCGTCCTGGACCGGCAACAGGTCTGCCAACCAGAACAGGTCAGGGAGATTTATTATTTGCTGTAAATATTGCTCAGGATGAATTCCCAATTATGGTTCTTGCTCCAAAAGATCAGGAAGATGCAGTTTATCAGACATTCAGAGCTTTCAATATAGCTGATAAATATCAGATTCCTGTAATTATATTATCTGATCAATTTCTTGGAGATTCATCAAAAACAATAGACAGAATTGATATAAGTGATTTAAAAATAGAGAGACATCTGCTTGACCCTGATCAGCATAAGGGTGACTACAAGAGATATAAGTATACAGAAGACGGAATTTCTCCTCGTGCTTATCCTGGTCAGCTTAATGATAAAGAACAGGTAGTTTTAATTGATAGTGATGAACACGATGAATTTGGCCACATTGTTGAAGATGCCGAAACAAGAAATAAGATGGTTGAAAAAAGAGAAAGAAAAATGCTAAATTTTGTTGATGAGGATCAACTAGATGCAGAATATATTGGTGAAGATAATCCTGATTATGTTTTTGTAGGATGGGGATCTTCTTATGGCCCGATAAAAGAAGCTCGTGAGCTGCTCTCAGAAGAATATAAAGTTGGACAGCTTGCATTTAATGATGTTTGGCCTTTACCAATAGAAAAAATTGAAGAATTAGATCAAAACGGTGCTAAATTAATATTTGTTGAAAGCAATGGCAGTTCTCAGTTTGCTAAACTAGTCAGAGCCGAAACTGGTATTACCGCTGATTATAATATATTAAAATATGATGGAAGACCTTTTTCTGGAAAAGAAATCAAGAGAAGATTTGAAGAAGAGGTGAGTAAATAATGACTGAAGTAAGAAGTTATGAGGCTGATAGAGAAACTGCCTGGTGTCCAGGTTGTGGAAATTTCCCATTAAGAACAGGCTTAGCAGAAGCTCTTGCAGAAATGGATTTAGAACCAGCAGATGTGACAATGTTTACAGGTATTGGTCAGGCTGCAAAAATGCCCCATTATATAAAGGTCAATGGCTTTAATGGTTTACACGGCCGTTCTTTACCTCCTTCTGTAGGAATGAAGGTTGCCAATCCTGAAATGACAGTTATTGTAGAATCAGGTGATGGATGTAGTTATGGTGAAGGTGGAAATCATATTCTGCATAATATTAGACGCAATTTAGATATTGTACATCTTGTTCATGATAATCAAATTTATGGACTAACTAAGGGACAGGCTTCTCCAACAAGTGGATATGAAATAAAAACAGGAGTGCAGACTCATGGAATAAATGCAGAGCCTTTTAACCCAGTTCGTTTTGCAGTTGGTATGAAAGCAAGTTTTGTAGCGCGCAGTTCGGTTGGTGATAGAGAGCATCTAAAAGAGATGATTAAACTTGCAAAAGAGCATAAAGGTTATGCTTTAATAGATGTTTTTCAGCCCTGTGTATCTTTTAATAAAATTAATACTTATCAGTGGTATGCAGAAAAAGTATATAAGCTTGAAGATCATGATCCAACTGATTATGAAGCAGCCGTAAAAGTTGCTGATGAATTTGGTGATAAAATACCTATTGGTGTAATCTATAAAGAAGAAAAGCCCACATTTAGAGATAGAATACCTTATTTAGGTGATAAAGCTCTTATAAATAGGGATGTAAAAGTAGAAGATTTAGAATTTTTAATTGATGAATTTAAATAAAATG
>CAZYRX010000002.1:41930-59328 GCA_964649895.1 uncultured Halanaerobium sp. | reverse complement strand
TTAATTTTGAGGAGGTAAAATTATGGATATTTATGAATTTGCAATTGGATTTGAACAGGAAAATCAGAAGTTTTATAATGAATTTGCAGAAAAATGCAGTCACTCTTCACTGAAAAATGTTTTTCTTAATCTGGCAGAAGAAGAAAAAAAGCATGAGAACATTATTAGACAGATGAGGGATAACAAAGAGTTAGATTCTGTAGAATCTGATATTCTTCCTAAAGCAAAGCAGGCATTTGAAGAAATTTCTAAAGATTTACCTGAAAACGAAATACTACCAACAGAACAGGTAGATATCTACAAAAAGGCTATCGCACTTGAAGAAAAAAGTATTGAATTTTATACAGAACAGGCAGAAAAAGCTGAAAACCCAGAAATTAAAGAAGCTTTTGAACGTCTAGCTGAAGAAGAAAAGAAACATGAGAGAATTATGAATAACATTACAGAAATGGTTAATAGACCTAATACATGGCTTGAAGATGCTGAGTGGTATCACTTAGAAGATTATTAGATTGTTATTTAACTTTCTAACTATTAATTAATGCACCTGTATCTAGATTTGAGAGTTTAATATTTCATATCTAGATACAGGTTTAATTTTTACAAAATAGTCAGAAAATTAAAATAAATAATAAATATTATATAAAGTTGCAGATTATCTGTTTAAAATAAACTTTGTGTGATATATATCATAGAATAAAATTATATAACATATATAATTATACTTGAGTTAAATGCTTATATATACTTGAGTTAAATACTTAGTAAAATAAATCTTTTAACTTAATTGAGATTATTTTTGTTTTTGCTTAAATGTTATTGACAGATGAACATATTATAAAAGGAGGAATATTTATGTCAATGTTTTGTTATCAGTGTCAGGAAACTGCAAAAAACGAAGGATGTACTGTAAGAGGTGTTTGTGGTAAAGATGCAGATGTGGCAAATTTACAGGATCTTTTAATTTTTGCTTTAAAAGGGATTTCTGTTTATGCAGAAAAAGCTAAAGAAGAGGGACTTGATCTTTCAGAAAAGACCGCTCCATTCATTATGGAAGGCTTATTTGCAACAATTACCAATGCTAACTTTGATACAGAAAGATTTGAAGACCTAATAGAAGAAGCTTTTGCTATGAGAGATGAAGTTAAGGCAGAATTCGAAAAAGTTTATGAAGAAAATCATGGTGAAAAATTCAGTGGAGATTTGCCTGAGCATGCTGTCTGGTACAGTGATGATGTGAGTGATTATTATGATAAAGGTACAGATGTTGGTGTATTAGAAACTGAAGATGTTGATGTAAGATCTTTACGTGAGCTTGCAACTTATGGTCTTAAAGGAATTGCTGCATATGGTGACCATGCAAGGGTGCTTGGAAAGCATAAAGGCGAAATTGATAGATTCACACAAAAGGTTTTAGCAGCTACTACAGATGATAGTCTGAGTGTTGATGATTTAGTAGGACTTGTCATGGAAACAGGAGAAAAGGCTGTAGAAACTATGGCTTTATTAGATGAAGCTAATACTTCTACATATGGACATCCAGAACCAACTGAAGTAAATATTGGTGTTAGAGATAATCCTGGAATTTTAATCAGCGGCCATGATTTAAAAGATATGGAAGAATTACTTGAGCAGACAGAAGGTACCGGAGTAGATGTCTATACTCATAGTGAAATGCTTCCTGCAAACTCTTATCCTGCATTTAAAAAATATGATCATTTTGTAGGTAACTATGGTAACTCCTGGTGGAAACAGGACAAAGAATTTGAGTCCTTTAATGGGCCTATCTTAATGACAACTAATTGTATCACACCAGTAAAAGACTCATATAAAGACCGCATTTTCACAACTGGTATGGCAGGCTATCCTGATGTTGCTCATATACCTGGAAGAGAAGAGGGTGGAAGCAAGGATTTCTCAGAAATTATAGAGCTTGCAAAAACCTGTGATTCACCAGTTCAGATTGAAGAAGGTACAATTCCTGGTGGATATGCTCGTAATACAGTTATGAGTGTTGCTGATAAAGTAATTGAAGCTGTAGAGAATGGCGATATCAGCCGCTTTGTTGTAATGGGAGGTTGTGACGGACGTTTTAAATCAAGAGAATACTTTACTGATGTAGCTAAAGAACTTCCTGAAGATGCAGTAATCTTAACAGCTGGTTGTGCTAAGTACCGTTATAACAAGCTGGATCTTGGCGATATTGGTGGAATCCCAAGAGTATTAGATGCTGGTCAGTGCAATGACTCTTATTCTTTAGCTTATATTGCACTACAGCTAAAAGAAGCTATGGGTGTTGATGATATTAATGATCTGCCAATTTCTTATGATATAGCTTGGTATGAGCAGAAAGCTGTAGCAGTATTACTTGCATTATTATCCTTAGGGGTAAAAGGAATTCGTCTTGGGCCCACACTTCCAGCTTTTGTATCAGAAAATGTTCTTAATGTACTTGTTGATAAGTTTGATATTAAACCAACAGGTGAAGTTAAAGAAGATGTAGCAGCTATTATGGCTGGAGAATAATAAGTTAATTAAAATAAAATTACTATATATAATAAAGGGATCTGCTTTAGAGCAGGTCTCTTTTCTTTTTTAGTTACTTTAAAAATTACTTCTTAAATAAAAAAGGATTTAGCCGTATATTATAGAATTAATAAATAGTGAATAATTAAAATTATTTTCAAATTTATTCCATTTTAAAATAAGTAATGGGGGGGAAGGTAATGAGTGAAAATTTAATTGATGTATTGATAGAAATTCCAAAAGGAAGTAATAATAAGTATGAATATGACAAAGAAAAGAAGGCTTTTCGTCTTGACAGAGTTATGTACTCACCGGTATATTACCCTGCAGATTATGGTTTTTTAGAAAATACTCTTGCAGATGATGGTGATCCTCTTGATGCAATGGTATTGACTACTCACCCTACTTTTCCAGGCTGTATTATTACTGCGAAAGTAATAGGAATGTTCATCATGGAAGATGAAAAAGGGAGAGATGAAAAAATAATGTCAGTACCTAAAGATGATCCCCGTTTTAATAATATAAACAGCTTATATGATTTAGAAGAACATATTTTAAGAGAGTATAGACACTTTTTTTCAGTATATAAAGACTTAGAAGAAAAGAAGGTAAAAATTCACGGGTGGGCAGGAATAGAAGAAGCACTTGAGGTAATAGAAAAATCTAAAGCAGCTTATCAAGAAAAAAATAAAAAATAAATTCCAAAATTATAATCTATAAATAATAAATTATATAGTGTTATTTTTAGTGAAAATAAGCACAAAACATTTTAAAATTAATAATTTTTGATATATTAATTCTTAGAGATAAAATAGACAAAGAGATATTAATTGATAAATATAATTTTCATTATCTTATATATAAAATAATATAGGGAGAAAAAAGGAGGAAAAAATGTTTTTTAAAAAAATTGAATCAGAGGGACTTGCCCATTTTTCTTATATGGTTGGGGATAAAAGCGATGCTGCAGTGATTGATCCGAGGCGCGATATAGATATTTATCTGGAAGAAGCACAAAAAGCTGGAGTTAAAATAAAGTACATTTTTGAAACACATAGAAATGAAGATTACATTATAGGTTCGAGGGCTCTTGCTAAAATGACAGGTGCTGAAATTTATCATTCTGATGGTCAGCTTAATTACGAATATAAAAATGATGTTGAAGATGGCAAAAAATATAAAATTGGGCGTTTAAATATTGAGGCAATGCATACTCCCGGTCATACAAAAGGTTCACACTCTTATATTTTAAATGATTATGATGATGAACCATGGATGATTTTTACTGGAGATATTTTATTTGCAGGAGATGTTGGCAGAATAGATTTTTATGGTGAAGAAAATATTCCGAAAATAGCCGGTCTGCTTTATGAATCACTTTATAATAAAATTGCTCCTCTCGGTGATGGAGTTATTATTTGTCCTGCTCATGGTGCTGGATCAGTTTGTGGAAGTCAAATCGCTGATAAAGAATTTACAACAATCGGAATTGAAAAGAAAAGCAATCAATATTATCAATATCAAAATAAAGAAGATTTTATGTATAATGTTGGTAAAATGGAAGCCCAACCTCAGTATTTTAGAGATATGGAGGCAGCTAATTTAATATCTCCTGATAGTACAGAAATTCCTTTTGTATCAGCCCTAACCCCAGAAGAATTTGCTGCTGTGGCAGCAGAGGAGAATACTGTTATAATAGATACCAGAAGTGATAGTGATTATGCTACATCTCACATTGAAAATTCACTTTATCTATGGGAGCAAATACTGGCAAGTTTTATAGGCTGGTTTTTAGATGTTAAAACAAATATTCTCATTGTTAATGAAGGAGATTATCCTGATAAAATAGTCAGAACTCTTTATAGAATGGGATATGAAAATGTTAAGGGATATTTGAGCAGGGGTATGCTCAGCTGGAATATGGCTGGTAAAATAAATGTCTCTACTTCAACTGTTGGAGTACACAAGTTATGTGATATTCTTGATGAGAATAATGAAGAAGAATATACTCTATTGGATATAAGAACAGAGGAAGAAAAAGAAGATGAAGGATATATTAAAGGATCATTAGAGATACCTCTCACTGAACTAGAAGCTGATCTTGAAAATTATGTCAGCCAGCTGGATAATGGTAAAGATATATATATATTCTGTGGTTCAGGTATGAGGTCAATGACTGCCGCCAGTCTTTTAGAGAAAAAAATGAATACTAGAGTTAGTGTCGTTATTGGAGGTCTCAGTGGATGGTCATCAACTTCATGTCCTATAAAAAGTAATTAAAAAAATATATAAAAAGAAAAGTCCCGAGGGATTAATTTCCCTCCGGGACTTTTAAAATATTATATTCATTCTAATAGACATTCAAATTACATTAACTACTTCTTTTTTACTGCATACAGTTCTGCAAATTTTGGAAGCAGTACTATTGCAGATAAAGTTAATACTATTAATGCGTCTCTCATTGTATTAACCCTCCTTTTCTTATTATCTTATTTTCTTATAAAGGTTATTATGACTCAATTATACATACTTAAAAATGAATGTCAAGCTAAAATGGGAAATATCATAGAACTAAATTAATGTTCTAATTATTAGAAAATTAAATTTAATAGCTAAAAACCCCAAACATAATTGGGGTTAATTTTTTAAGTATAATTTTTAATTTTATCCATCTCATAGATAGTGATTTTTTTACGTGAGGTTTTTATAAGACCATCATTTTCTAGTTTTCCTAAAACTCTAGAGACAGTTTCTCTTGAGCTGCCTATCATATTTGCCATTTCCTTCTGAGTAAGAGAAAGATCTAAAATTATTTTCCCGTTTTTATCTTCACCGTATTTTTTTGCCAAAAATAATAGAAGCCCTGCTACCTTGGCTGAGCTATCTTTTAATGCAAGATCTCTTACAGTTTGTTGAGCTCTTCTGAGTCGGCCGCTTAATTCCTGCAGCAGTTTTACTCCGATTGAAGGATGTTTTAAAATCAAATCTTCAAAATCTGACTGTTCAAATACAATGAGAGTGGTTTTCTTCATAGTAACAGCTGATGCAGGATAATTACCCTTATCAAAAGCAATAATCTCTGCAATTATATCATTGTCACTAAAAATATTAAGAATCTGTTCATCACCATTTTTTATCATTTTAGTAAGTTTTACCTGGCCATTTTTAATTACATAAAATTTGTCACCTTTCTCTTCTTCAAAAAATATATATTCTCCTTTTTTAAAAACTTTTTCAGTAGTAATTTGATCTATTAATTCCAGCTCTTTTTCTGAAAGCAAACTGAAAAAAGGTATCTTTTTAACTATACTCATTTTTCTCACCTCTTTTTTCTATATCTAATGATAATTAAATAATCTTGATAATTCAAGTAAAAATTAAAAATTTAATTTTTTTTATAGATATTTAAATTATTTTAAGCTGCGTGAGCTGTGTCACAGATTAAACTTGAGTATAATGCTAAACTTTAAATAGTAAAAATAATAAGGAGATGTTATAGAAATGAATAATAGAAATTTTGATGTTAATGACAATTTATATAAAATAACAGAAGAAAACCCAGCAGTAATCTCTGTACTGGTTAACAAAGGATTTACTCAGCTGAGTGACCAAAAAAAGAGAAGATTATTCGGCAGTCAGATCACTTTAAAACAGGCAGCAGCTATGAAGAATATTAACCTTGAAAAATTAATAGAACTTATGGAAAATGAAATTGAAAAGAATAATGCGGCTAAAAATACTTCAGATAAGATTAAGGTATCTGGTTCACTTCCCTGTCCAGTAAAAATACCTCTAACTGAAGAATTGGAAAAAGCTGGAGAAATGGTTGACTATCAAGTTGAATTTGATTTGAAATCAGCTTCACAGGGACTGGAATGGCTGAAAAATGGTTTTGAAGAAATTGAATCACCAGATGAACTTTCTGATGTCTTCATTTCAGCAGGATTTGATCTCTTTTTTGATAAGGACTTAATGGATCGTTTCCGCCGTCAGGATGTATTTAAAGATATGAGTGGTATTAAAAAATTGAATAGTGATTTTGAAGATAAAGGAATAGATCTGCTTGACCCTGAAGGAGATTATTCTGTATTAAGTATAGTACCAGCTGTATTACTAGTAAATAAAGAAGAACTTAATGGCAGAGAGATTCCAAGAAGCTGGAAAGATATTATGAGTGAAGAATTTACAGGCAGTGTTAGTTTGCCAGTTAGTGACTTTGATTTATTTAATGCTATTTTGCTTAATATTTACAAAAAATATGGTAGAGAAGGTGTAAAGAAATTAGGACGCTCAATGAAAAAAGCTCTTCATCCTTCTCAGATGGTAAAAGAGGGTGGACGTAAAGCAGATGATCAGCCTGCAGTAACTATTATGCCTTATTTCTTTACCAGGATGGCAAAACGTTTTCCACATATGGAATTTGTCTGGCCTGAAGATGGTGCAGTTATCTCACCAATATTCATGCTGACTAAAAAAGAAAAATCAGAAATAATGAAACCATTGATTGAAATGATGGCTTCAGAAAAGATAGGAAGAATATTTTCTGAACAGGGACTTTTCCCAAGTGTACTTCCGGAAATTGATAATAATTTACCTGAAGATGCAGAATTTATGTGGCCGGGCTGGGAATTTTTAAGAGAACAAAATCCTGGTCAGCTTTTAAAGGAATTAGAAGCAGAGTTTCATAAAAGTGTGGAGGTGTCACGCGTATGAATTTAGTTACTTTTTCGGGACCCCCTTCTTCAGGAAAAACTTCAGTTATCTTAAAGACTATCGAAGCAATTCAAAATAGAGGACTTAAAGTCGGAGTCGTGAAATTTGACTGCCTTTATACTGATGATGATGAGCTTTATGCAAAAGCAGGTGTACCTGTAAAAAAGGGCTTGTCTGGTTCTTTATGTCCTGACCACTATTTTGTTAGTAATATTGAAGAAGTGGTTCAGTGGGGGCGAGAAAAAAACCTTGATCTTTTAATAACTGAAAGTGCAGGATTATGCAATCGCTGTTCCCCATATATTAAAGACATTAAAGCAATATGTGTAATTGACAATTTAAGTGGAATTAATACCCCTAAAAAGATTGGGCCCATGTTAAAAACAGCAGATATTGTTGTAATAACTAAGGGTGATATAGTTTCTCAGGCTGAAAGAGAGGTATTTGCATCCCGAGTAAGTAACGTAAATCCAGATGCACTGGTGATGAATGTAAATGGGTTAACCGGGCAGGGTGCTTTTGAATTCTCCACTCTGCTTTATGATGAAGAAGATCAAATTGAAACTGTAAAGGGGAAAAAGCTTAGATTTTCTATGCCATCTGCAATGTGTTCATACTGTCTGGGTGAAACTAGAATTGGTGAAGAACATCAGCTTGGTAATGTCAGAAAAATTGAACTGGGGGATAGATAATGATAAATAAAGATAAATTAAAAAAATTAACAATTGAAGAAATAATTAATAAATATCCATATACAGAGGCATTTTTTGAAGATCAAAAACTTCCTTTAAAAAACAAAGGGCAGACTATTTCAGAAGTGTTTGAAAATATGAGCCTTGAAGAAAAAGAAGATGTGGTATACACTTTTGAAGAATTTATCAGCAGTCTGTCCTCTCATATAAAAAATATGCAGGAATTTTTAGGTGAAGATGATTCTATTGTGGGAACACTTTCTATTTTAGCTGGTAAAGATAAAGATGGTAAGGTTGAAAATTACAAAAAGCTTAATATTAAAAGTGGAGAAATTATCTCAATTGTAGGACCAACTGGATCTGGTAAAAGTAGACTTTTAGCAGACATTGAGTGGACTGCTCAGGGAGATACGCCTACAGAAAGAAAAATTTTAATTAATGATGAAGTGCCAGATAAAAAATGGCGTTTTACTGGAGGAAAAAAACTGGTTGCCCAGTTATCTCAGAATATGAACTTTGTTATGGATCTCTCAGTTATGGAATTTTTAAATCTCCATGCCGAAAGTCGTTTGATAGATAATCAAGAAGAGGTAGTTGAAAGAATTTTTAAAGAAGCAAATCAGCTGGCTGGAGAGCAATTTAGCCGTGAAGCTCAGATTACGAGTTTAAGTGGAGGCCAATCACGGGCTTTAATGATTGCGGATACTGCAATCTTAAGTTCATCTCCGATTATTCTGATAGATGAAATTGAAAATGCTGGAATTAATAGAGAAAAAGCACTTGAACTTCTTGTTGGTGAAGAAAAAATAGTTTTAATGGCTACACATGATCCAATCCTAGCATTAATGGGAGATAAGAGAATAATTATCAATAATGGTGGAATAAAAGATATTATTGAAACTTCTTCTGAGGAGAAGAAGCTTATGAAAGAACTTAAAGTACTCGATAAAGTACTGACAGATTTACGAGAAGATCTTCGCTATGGAAGTAAATTATCCAGAATAAAGGATGAGCTTTTGGCGGTTTAAGAAAGTTAATATAAATGATATTATAAAAGCTCTATGGAGTTGATATTTGGCTATATCAATAATTCTATAGAGCTTTTTATCTATTATATATTAATATTTTTGAAAAGTGTTAATATAACCAGAGAGAAAATAATAAACCGAAATTAAAATAAGAAGTAGTGGTATATATTTCACTTTAAGATTGAGGAAAATACCTGATGTTAATATAACAATTAAAATTATTTCTAAATTATATTGGAATATAAATCTACTTAAGCTATTACTGATCCGATTTTCTTTTTTTAAAATACATTCAATATGTGCTTTATTTAAAAATGCCCAGCTGATAACAGCTCCAATTATTAGGAGATAAATCTTGCTAGAATTGAAACTGCATTTGTTATAAATCAATAAAGCTGCACAAAAGGTAATAATTCCCATAATAAGTTTTGAAATTATTATCATATTTTTTATATGAAGTTTTTTAAACAGCTTTTCTGTTAGAATATAACTTAGATAGAACAACAAAGTGAAAAAGAAAATTGTTGAGATAAATAACACTGGGTTTGTGTTAAGACTATATAGATAAAAAATTATTGAGCTTAGAAAAAGACAAATTGATAGATTAATTAATAAAATATTAATTGAATCAAGTATAAACAAATATTTCTTGTAACATTTCATTTTTATTCTCCTCTCAATTATAAATAAGATAAAAATCAAATATCTAGAAGTTAGATAAACATCTAAATATGAAATAAAAATTTAAAAAATATTTTTAACAGCGTTTAAAACTGTTTTTTCAAATTTGTTTTTATTAAATTTATAATACAGTTTATTATCTTCCTTTTTTGCCTGAATAATATTATTTACCAGGAGTTTACTTACATGGTGTGAGATAGTTGCATTTGATAGATTAAGTTTTTCAGCAAGCTCATTACCATACATAGTTTTTTGTGCTAATAGAGAAATTATATTTAATCTTGTTTCATCAGCAAGAGCCTTAAATAGTTCAAGACTTCCTAATAGACCTTGTTCATCTCCAGCAAAAATATCTGGAAAACGGAAGCCAATCAAATAAAAAGTCTGACCTCTATCTGTAAAACTATTTAATAATGCAGTTTCATAAAAATAAGAAAATGCGACAGTAACTTTTTCACCAGCAAGTGGATCATCAATAAATTTATTTAAAATATTTTCTAAATATTTTCCTCCATAGCGTTTCAAATTTTCTTGATAATTATTATTAACTTTTTCGAAATTTACTTTAATCCATTCTAGATTTTTAGAAAAGATATTATCATAATACCATTCGAGTAAATCAATAAAATCACTTTTCATCTTCTCTGGATTAAAATAAAATTGAAGTAAGTTCCATTTTTGTGAAGAAGAAAGATTTAATTTTGTTTGAACAAATTCTGCAGCTTCTTTTTCATTTTTGATTAGTTCTTTAATATTTTCTTTTTTAATATCCATTGCAGGACCATAACCTGATTCAGTAAATCTTTTTAAAAAATCTTCTTCTTCTTTGTTCTTTAAATGATTAATATATTTTTCTATAGAATTAAAATCTAACAAAGATATTTCTGATACTAAGCAGAGTCCAAAATAACTTTCTTTATCAAAAAAAAGTTCTAAAGTATTTTTTTTATCATCTGGAAATTTAGTTATTGTATTTTCAACCCAGTTAACAATTTCTTTATCTAATTTAATCTTTTTTTCCAAATCAAGGTCTTCTAGTTTCAATGAATCATTATTATTCAAGCGAAAAAGGCTCAATAAAAATTCGTAAATTAATGATTTATCAAGTTCAAAGTTATTTTTTTTCATAAAAGTCAACTCCTTTCAATGTTCTTCTAAATTAATTATAATTAGACATTCATCTAAAGTCAAGTATTTTTTAGAAAATATTTAGAAATTGTTTTTAATAACTTTTAATTTAATCTAATACAAGATATAATAATATTAGTAGTAATGATTATTAATTTATATTTCTTAAATTAGATAAATATAATCTATTGAGGGGGGATTAACTTGAAGATAACTTATCTTGACGGCAGAAGAATGTATTATGCTTTTTTATCTGGTGCCAGAGAGGTGATAAAAAATAGAAGAGAGTTAAATGAAAATAATCTTTTTCCTGTGGCTGATGGTGATACAGGTAGTAATTTAAGCAGGACACTCTCAGTTGTTAAAAATGAAATTGTGAAAGATAATTCACTTAAAGTGACTTTAAAATCAATGGGAGATGCAGCATTAAAGGGGGCAATAGGAAACTCGGGTATCATTTTTGCTCAATTTATTAATGGTCTTAAAAACAGTATATCTTCAGAAGACTATATAAATGTTAATGGCTTTGCATCTGCAGTTGAAAGTGCAGTTAATTATACTTATCAAGGAATGAGTAACCCTGTTGAAGGAACAATTTTAACTGTAATGAAAGCTTGGTCAGAATCAATAAAGAATTTGAAAGACAAGAGTGATGATTTTGCAGAAATCATGGAAAAGTCATTAGACACTGCCTGCAGCTCACTAATTGAAACAAAAGATAAATTAGAAGTTTTAAGAAAAGCAGATGTAGTTGATTCAGGAGCTCAAGCTTTTGTCTATTTTCTGCAGGGAGTTGTCAGATTTATAAAAAATGGAAATTTAAAAGATTTGCAAATAGAAGCAAAAATTGAATTAGATAAAATAGAAGAAGATCATTTAGTAGGCGAAGAGGATATAAAATTTCGTTATTGTACTGAAGCATATATTGAAAATTTAATTATTGATCTTTCTCAATTAAGAAATAAGATAAATGACTTAGGAGATTCAATTATTACAGCAGGAGATAAAAATAAAATGAGACTGCATATTCATACTAATGAGCCTGCAGAATTTTTTGCCAGACTCGATAAAATATCAGATATAATTGACCAAAAAGCAGATGATATGCAGCTTCAATATAATGTTAAATATAATAGAAAATCTAAAATAGCTATTGTTACCGATTCTATAGCAGATTTACCTTCTGATATCATTGATAAAAATCAAATTCATGTTATTCCACTAAATATTCTTATTGATGGAACAAATTATCTCGATAAATTAACACTAAACAGCAGTAAATTCTTTCAAATGCTGGATCAGGCAGATGAATATCCATCTTCTGCACAGCCTACAATTAAGTCAGTGGAAAATAAATTTGCTTATCTTGCAGATCATTATGATTCAATAATTGCAGTTACTGTCTCTTCTCAAATGAGCGGTACTTATGATACATTTGCAAAAGCTGCCGAAAATATAACAAAAGAAAATAAAGATATTGAGATAGCTGTAATAGATTCCAAAACTAATTCTGGTGCTCAGGGTTTATTAGTTATTGAGGCAGCTGAACAGGTTGATAAAGGCAGTAATTTTGAAGAAACAGTAGATTATTTAAAGAATATAAGAGAAAATATCTATATCTATGTAAGTGTGGATGATTTTAAATACATGGTAAAAGGTGGACGAGTAAGTCCTCTCAAAGGAAAATTAGCGACTATTTTAAATTTGAAGCCAATAATTTCTATTGATAGAGAAGGTAATGGCATTGCTTTTGCTAAAGCATTCAGCAAAAGAGGTAATTTCAAAAAGATTAGTTCCATTTTAGAAAAACATCAGCAAAACAAAGGAATCAAAAGATATGCTGTTGTCCATGGTGATGACAAAGAAAGAGCAGAAAAATATAAAAAAAGCTTTAATAAGCTATTAAATAAAGAGGTGGAATTTATTGAGGATATTTCTCCCATTGTAGCAATTAATGCTGGGAGGGGAAGTACAGCTGTGGCTTTAATAGAAAGAGAGGAAGGATAAGTATGCTGAATTCTATATATTCACAGGTTTTTCTTTTCATTATTGTTTATTTTAGTATTTTTTTTCTAATAGCAGTTTATAGGAAAAATAATGCTTTAATTGATATTGCATGGGGGTTAGGATATGTTCTTTCTGCAAACTTTGCCCTATATATAACAAATAATTTTAACTTAAGATCAATGATGATTGCACTTATCGTTACAATCTGGGGTTTAAGGTTGGCCTATCATTTATTTAAAAGAAATTGGAATGCTGAAGAGGACTATCGCTATGCAAAGTGGAGACGGGACTGGGATAATTTTTATTTGAGGTCTTTTTTCCAGATATTTATGCTGCAGGCTGTGCTGCTTTTCATTATTGCATCACCAATTTTTAAGGTTATTTCTTCACAATACAGTGGATTAAAATTATTTGATTATTTAGGTCTGCTTGTTTGGCTAATTGGTTTTGCTTTTGAATTTTTTGCTGATAAACAGCTGGCAGAATTCAAAAATAAAGATCCTGAAGAAAAGGATGGTCATATCATAAAAGAAGGAGTCTGGAAATACAGTCGACATCCTAATTATTTTGGTGAAACACTTATCTGGTGGGGTATATATCTCATTACTGTTTCAGTGAGTGGTGGCTGGAAATTTATTTATAGTCCAATACTGATAACATTTTTGCTTTTATTTGTTTCTGGAGTGCCACTACTTGAAAAAAGATATGCTGATGATGAAGAATATCAGCAATATGCAGAAAAAACAAATAAGTTTTTCCCCTGGTTTCCTAAAGATTAATCAGATTAATTTTAATTTAAATTATATAATTTTAAATAATAGGAAGTATAAATGAATACTTGACTTCATTTAAATATTTTAAGTTTAGAAGATAAGAAAAGGACAACAATATTGTTGTCCTTTTCTTATTGGACTGGTTAATTTATAATTTGATAAAGAACTTTACTCTGAGAAGTTATTTTCTTCTTGAATAGCAGATTCTATATCCTGTGTTTTAATTTGTGTTTCTGCATAAAGTTCTGCAATGATATTTAAATGTTTGTTTAATTTTTCAATAAAATACAGCAGCAGATTAATACCTGATTTATGATATTTATGGAAAAAATCAACCAATTTATCTCTGGGAAAACTTAAAACTACAACAGGATCTATTGCAGTAACTACTCCGCGATAAATATTATTGTCTTTTGAAATCAAAGATGTGAGGCCAAAAAAATCTCCTTCAGTCATTTCAGCAAGTATTACCTCGTCTTCACTTTTAGATTCATTTTCGTTGTATTCTGTTATTTTAGCTCTGCCAGATAAGATTATGTATAAAGTGTTATCTGCTTCACCATGATTTATTATATTTTCATCTGGTTTATAACGTTTAATTTCCGAAATATCTATGAGTGCCATTTTTTCTTCGTAATTAAGATCAGCAAACATTTCCAGTTGAAAAGTTTTAATTTCATCTTTATTATCTGCTGTTTTTTTATCCAGTTCTTTTTCTATTTCTTCTGGAAATAATTTATTTGACTTAAATATTTCTCTTAAATCATATGCTTCTTCTTTGGCAAAGGTTAATAATTCCCGCCATTCAGATTGAATTTTAAGATATTCTTCAAAAACATTTTTTTCTGGAACAGCATCATATTTAGAAATATAAATATTCTTGATTGCTCCTTTAGCATCTTCAACTTGATTATTTGTCAAATAATCAAGGGCAAGAATAAGATTAGTTTTAGTTACTTTATCTTCAAGGTCTTTTTTCATAAATTCTCCTGGATATGGATCGAAATCTTCTGGTGTAACTTCAATCATATTTGGCTTTTCAAACTGAGTTTCTAATTTGCTTTTTTCATAAAAGAAACGATAAATATCCTGTCTTAATCTCTGCCAGACAGGGTGATGTTTTTTTGGAGGAAGATGTTTAATTGAAAGTTTATTATCCAGAAAAAAATTAAAGCCAAACATTTTAGCATTAATTAAATAATCTATATCTTCACCTCTAGTCATCTCTGGATCAAATGGCACAATCCTGAAGAGATTTCGATGTATAACCATTAAACCTCCAAAAGCAAAGGGGGTTTTTTTAAGCCTTGGTTCACTTCCGATAATTTTATCAAAAGCCCTAGTCTTACTTCCGAATCGATTCCAGAAAGTCATCCATGGTTCTATTTCTACATCATCATAGTATTCACCTTTTCTATTTAAATAGTAGCCTGCAACTCCATCTACAGTTTGTCCATAGAGGCGGCCGCCAATAAATTCTTCAGCTTTGTCAATAAAATCAGGATCTTCAAAGACTTCGTCATCATCAATGAGAATTGCAGTATCTGCTTCCATCACATAGGAAGAGTAAAGACAGATGTTGCGTATATTGGAATATCCTTTTAGACAGAGAAGATCTGTATTAATATCCGATTTATTTCTATAAATTTCTTTAACTTTATTTAATTCTTTATCCCCGATTAAATATGTTTTGACAGCGGGACAGTGTTCTTTGATAATTTTTTTGAGCTGCTGCTCAGCTTCTTCTTCTAATTCTGGTGCTGTAACTGCAGCAAGAATTATGAGTTCAAAATCTTTGTTTTTAATAATCTTCATGCTCTCAAGTGTTCTGCCAAGAGTTCCCTCCTGATCAATTGGTGTTGGATGATCATAAATTTCATCACCCAACTGCCAGCCAGTTTCACTGTCTCTACCCCAGTATGTTGGAATAACTATTATTGTCTTCATTTATAATTCCTCCTAAGCTAATGCATTCTGGTAGACTGACAATACTTCTTCAATAACTTTATTCCAGGAAAAATTATTTAAAGCATAGTCTGCAGCTTTTTTGCCCTTTTTATCTTTATCATTGTTCTTTAAAGCAGCTATTATTTTATCTGCTAAATCACTGCTGTTATTCATTTCGAATAGTCTTCCTACATCTTCATTTATAAAATCAGGTAAACCACCAGCGTTTGATGCAATTACCGGAGTACCACATGCTAAAGCTTCCACTGCAACAAGTCCAAATGGTTCGACTCTTGATGGAACTATTGAAAGATCTGCTGAACTATAAAATGCAGGGAGTACACTTTGAGGAAGATTTCCAAGAAAATGAACATTATCTAATTTTAATTTTTCAACCTGTTTTTCTAACTGCTCTCTTGATTCTCCATTCCCAATAATAAGTGTAGTGATACCTGGGAATATTTTTTCATATTTATTAGCTGCATCTATGAGTAAATCAACTCCTTTAAAATTGGTTAATTTTCCGACAAAGGTAATCAAATATGGAGGATCTACATCTATTTTAATGTATTTTTTAAGAAGTTCTAATCTGTTGACATTAATTGGCTTGAATAATTTCTCGTCAACACCATTTAAGATTTTTTTAAGTTTTTCTTCATCTGCAAAATAATATTTTTTTACATCTTCATGAACCTGATTTGAGATAGTAATTATTTTTTCTGCACCCGCCGCTCCTTTGAGTGCTATATGTCTATATCTTTTATCCTTTTTGTAGCCTCTAATATCGGTGCCGTGAGCAGTTATAATATAAGGAATACCAGATAATTTTGCAGCATAAGGAGCTACCCAGAGGTGCTGGCAGTGAATTATATCAGCATTAAAATCTTCTGCTGTATTTATAACAACTTTTATAAATCTCTTCAAATATTGATTCATTTCCTCTCTGGTCAAGTTATAAAATTGATTATTACTTTTGGGGTGTGTTGTAAAACAGGGGAAATTATAGTCTAAAATTGTTTCTACCGGAAAATTGTAATTATCGTTAATTTCACTATCTACCACAATTACTTTTACCTGGTGACCTTCATCAAGTAAATGCTGGGCTATATTTTTGGTGTAAACTCCACTTCCTGACCCCTCAAGTGGAAAATGGTTAACAAGTAAAACTTTCATAATTTATTTCTCCTTTCTGATATTTTTCCCATAATAGAATCCCAGTGCTTAATTAATTCTTCGTATTCTTCAACCATTGAATCTAGCTGCAGCCAGGCAGCAGAGAACATCTCGGGAAGTTTATTGAAATTTTCATTTTGGGTATAAGCTGCAAGTTTAGGAGCACCTTTTTTTATCGCTTTGCTTTGTATTTTATGGCGTTTTTTGAAATCTTTTAAACCTATAAATCCTTTTTCTAGTAGATACCAGTTTAGAAATGGATTTCTACCAAGCCAGCCTGTACATGCATAAAAAAGTCGTTCCTGAACATTTTCATCTTTAATATCTGGTTCTTTAGGGAAATTACCATAAGTGTTATGAAAAATAGGTGTATCAATATCAATTATTTTATACCTGCTGTCAGTTATTTCTAAGCCAAGTAAAGTATCTTCACCTCTGCCGAGATAAAGTTCACCTCTATAGATATAAGTTGTAGAATAATATGGTGGAAAAATAGAGGAGTAATTTAGGTCTAATGCATGATTTCCACCGAGTATTTTTTTGCTTTCTCTTATATTTTGTTGTTTTTCATCTGCTGTACAGAGATTTTTTGAGAGATTCTTTACTCTATCATATGCTTTATCTTTTTGAAGTCCACAGAGAAGAATTTTACTGTCATCAAAGTCAAGAGGTGGAATAATATAATAGCCAGAATAGTCACTGGTAGTTACAATAACATTTTCTCTTTCTA
>CAZYRX010000002.1:0-41830 GCA_964649895.1 uncultured Halanaerobium sp. | reverse complement strand
CCATGAGAATAGCAGATAATAAGTTTTTCTAATTCATAACCATGAGCCCTAGCATTTGCAATAAAATCAATATATGGATGAACAGAATTCAAATAATTGGCTATAGCACCCAAGGCAAGTTTGGCCATGTTATTCATCCTTCCTATTTTTTAGCTAGATAGCGATAAATTATATCTTCAACAGTTATTATACCTACCATTTTATTATTATCATTCATTACGGGGAGACCACTGATTTGATGTTCTGCCATAACTTTAGCCGCATCGATTATACTTTCGTTTTCATTTATTGTTATCAAATTTTCAGTTACAAAATCTTCGAGTTCTGCATTCTGGTCATGTTCTATAACTAGATCTCCATCAGTTACAATTCCAATTAATTCAGCATTTCTAGTTACAAGCAGCCTACCTATATTGTGATAAGATAGAAGCCTTTTTGCTTCTTTAACTTTATTATCCAGTTCTATAGTGATTGGATTTTTTGTCATTATATTTTTGACCTTCAAATTACAAACCTCCTTCAATTATTTATTTTTATAAATGTAAAAAAATACCATAATTAATTATACTATATATTAATTTAATTCTCTTTAAATAAAATAATCCCTCTTTTAAAAGAGGGATTATAGCAAAGAATTTTATATTTAACTAAGTGAGTTCATTTTTATAAATCGAGGAACCATTATTCCCATTCAGTATGAAAACGGCCTTCTTTATCTTTGCGTTGATAAGTATGAGCACCAAAGAAATCTCTCTGAGCCTGGATTAAATTAGCTGGAAGTTCTTTAGATTTAAGACTGAAAAAGTAGTTCATTGCAGAATGTACTGCTGGTAATGGAAGTTCTGATTCTGCTGCAGTATTAATAACCTCTCTGGTGTTTTTTGCATCCTGATATAATTTGATTCTAAATTGAGGAGCAGCAGCTAGTGTTTTTAGATTCTTATTTTTAGCAAATGCTTTCTGAATCGGCTGTAATAAACCTGAACGAATAATACAGCCATCTTCCCAGATTCTTGCTATTTCTTGATAATTAAGATCATAATCATATTCTTCTGAAGCTGCTTTTAAAAGTTTGAATCCTTCTGCATAAGCACTTACTGAAGTTAAGTATAATGCAGATTTTAGTTTTGGCAGCATTTTTTCTTTATTTACCTTAGCTGTTTTTGAATCATCGAATAATGCAGAGTTTTCAATTCTTTCAACTTTGAGTGCAGACATAAGTCTGGCATTTACTCCAGCATTTATTGTAGGAACTGCAGTGCCAAGATCAAGGGCACTCTGCACACTCCATTTTCCGGTCCCTTTATGTTTTGCCTTATCTAAAATGATATTGATCAATTTCTTGCCTGTTTCTGGATCATCTTTTTGTAAAATTTTAGCTGTTATCTCGACAAGATAGGATTTGAATTCTTTATTCCATTCAGCAAAAATTCTGCTCATTTCTTCAGGTTTTAATTTAATGATTTTACGCATATAATCATATAATTCAGCTATAGATTCCATAATTCCATATTCTATACCATTATGAACCATTTTCACATAATGACCAGCAGAGTTTGGCCCAAGATAGCTCACACAGTTACCGTGGTCAGTTTTTGCAGCTGCATCTTCAAATATATTTTCAACTTCAGCATATGCTTCTTTATCACCACCAGGCATTATTGAAGGACCGTGTAAGGCACCATATTCTCCACCACTAATACCTACTCCTAGATAGTTGATCCCATCTTCTTTAAGCATTTTAGATCGACGGTTTGTATCTTCAAAATATGAGTTACCTCCATCTATTATAATATCACCTGATTCAAGATAAGGTTTAAGTTCTTCGATTACTAAATCAACTGGTTTACCAGCTTTTATCATCAACATTACTTTTCTGGGTTTTTCAAGAGATTCCAATAGTTCTTCGATGCTGTAAGCAGCTTTAATGTTTTCAGTCTCAACTTTATTTTCTATAAAATTCTCTGTTTTAGAAGTTGTACGGTTGTAAACTGCAATTGAATGGTCTTTTGCTATATTTAAAGCAAGATTTTGTCCCATTACTGAAAGTCCAATTAAAGCAATTTCGTATTTCTCCATTTCTAACTACCTCCTGTCAATAGCTTCTAAAAGTACATCTATTTCTCCATTTTCAAACAAATAAGCTCTGGCTGGTACACCATCACTATTTGCAATTTTCAGTAGAGAGAGGAGAAGTACATATCTGCCTTCAGGTACATTATTTAATCTAATGCCTTCTAAAATTTTAACATTATTTCTTAATAGATTTTTATGTGTAGGATGTTCGGCCTGATCTCTCTCAATACCATTTGAATCTATACCAATACCTTTAATATTATTATTGAGCAAATAATCAGCACCTGAATGAGCTAAATAGATAAATTTTTCTGGAGTATTTTCTAAATATCCAGGATTTGAATTTTTAGTTTTTAATAATAAAAAGGTATTTTCTTCAATATCAAATTTTTTTAGGTCTTCTTCTGTTATTTTGTCTTCAATATGCGTTAAATCTAAAAGTTGAGCTTTATAAAATGGATTTTCTGCAAAAAAGATGCTGCTGTCTGCACCATTTTCAAGCATATGCAGTGGTGCATCAATATGTGTACCAGTATGAAGCGGCATTTTTAATTCGCTTTCGTGGACTTCACCATTTGAAAAGTCTCTATATGCATTAATCTCTGGTCTGATTTCATCTTTGCCCTTATAAACAAGCATATCTTTTTGAATAGTCATTGAAATATCATACATAAGTTTGCCTCCCATAATTTTCATTATCTAATATAATTTAGTCCCACCAGTTTCTACCATCATTTTTGAGCAGTTCATCTGCAGCTTCTGGCCCCTTGCTTAATGCTGGATATTTGTAAAGTTTTAAATCCTCATTATTACACTTTGTTTGGAATTTATCGATGAATTTCCATGAATAATATACTTCTTCCCAGCTGGTGAAGAGAGTTTTGTCACCTTCAATCATATCATAAATTAAACCTTCATAATTTTCAGGTGAGTTAAAAAGCTGATGAGCACTGTGACAGAATTCCATTTCTACAGGTACTATTTTATTATTGCTGCCTGGTTTCCTGGTGTTAAAACGAAGAGATACGCCTTCATCAGGTTGAATCATTATTTTAAGGAGATTACTTTGTACTTCTTTATTTTCAGAATATGAGTTGTGGAAATTATGATTAAACTCTACCGCAATCCCTGCTTCTTTTTTCTTAAGTCTTTTGCCTGATTTGAGATAGATAGGTACATTCTTCCATCTTTCATTATCTAAAAATAGTTTTAATGCAATAAATGTTGCAGTTTCAGAATCATCTGATATATTTTTTTCATTCTGATATGCTTTAATCTCATCGTTTCCAGATTTATTGGAAGTATATTGACCTCTAACAATGTGTTCATCTATACTCTCAATATCAATTTTGGAAAGTTCTTTTAAAACTTCAACTTTTCTTTTGGATATCGACTTTGAACTGAGATCATCCGGCTCCTCCATAGTAATTAGAGAAAGGATTTGCAGCATATGGTTTTGAAACATATCTTTGATTACACCTGCATCATCATAATATTTACCTCTGTCTTTAACCCCTTCAGACTCATTGATGTATATTTGAATATTATCTATTTCTCCAGTATTCCAGAGTGAGCGAAAAATTGGATTGCTGAGTCTGATAACCATAATGTTCTGGATCATTTCTTTACCCAAATAATGATCAATACGATAAATGTTTTTTTCATGAAAAATATTTGTTAAGGTATTATTCAGATTTTCAGCTGATTTTAGATCATGACCAAAAGGTTTTTCAATTACAAGTCGAGAATCTTTATTTTCAAAGCCAATATTAAGCAGATCAAATTTTTTGAGTTTTTCAGCAATTTCAGCAAAAAAACCCGGGGCTGTAGCCATATAAAAAATTCTATTGTGAACTTTATTATTTTTTGATTGTTCTGCAAGGTATTTTTTTAGCTGCATAAAATCATTATCATCTTTAAAATTCAATTCAAAGTACTCTATATTGTCTGAAAGCACCTGCCATACTCTGTTGTCGATTTCTACTTTTTTACTATTGAGAGAATCATAGATAGCATCAAGGTATTCTTTTTTTGAGTTATATCTACGTCCTGTAGCTAACAGTGTAAAATGTTGAGGTAGTATATCTTTTTCTACAAGATTATAAAAAGCAGGCATTATCTTATTATGTGCCAAATCGCCTGTGCCACCAAAAAGAATAAATTGAAAATTATTGTCAATATTTTTTTCATGTGGATTATTGTATAATTTTTCTATTGTTTTGGTATTCATCTTTAAAACCTCCCCAGCAAACTAATATTACATAAAAATATACTAACATAGTGTATTTAAGTTTTCAGTTAATAAATTACACTAGTTAGAAAATATAATTAAGAAATCATAAGTAGTTGTATTAAGTAGGAGTTAATTAATATCCTAATTCTTCACCAATTAAAACAACTTTAATTCTGTTTTTGCTGCCTGATCTTCTTGTGACAACTGTTTGGCAGCATATAGTATCATCTACCTGACATTCATGGCAGTGTGCAGTTTTTGAACAGGGTGTATTTTTGTTTAAACGAGTAACATTTGCTGGAGCAGCTTGATTTTTAACTCTTTTTAGTGCTGTTTCTTCATCAATAACAACTTTATTCATGCCTGCAGCTATAATTACATTTTTAGGGCCATATATTAAAGCTGCCAGTCTGTTTCCTCTACCATCAATGTTGACAAGTTTGCCAGATTGAGTTATTGCATTTGAACTCATTAGATAATAATCAACATTTAAGGCTCTGTGATAAATGTCTTCTTTTTCTTTTAAGTTTTTTGCTTTAGCTCTATCAAATAATTTTAGATTTCTATTCTCAAGTTTTTCAAAAATTCCTATTTCTTCGAGTGTCATAGAACCTCCCCAAGAAACTGAAGAATCTTCTTCAATAATTTCTAGTATTTTTTCTACAGCTTCTGCAGCACTTGCAAAATAATAGCCTTCGATATTCCTTTTTTCAAAATTTTTGATTATGTTTTCTGCTTTCTTTTGATAATATTTCTTTTTTGGATTCATAGTTTTCCCCTTTCAAATTTGGCTTTCGTATTTAAATAGTCACTAAATATGATATTAAACAAAAGTGCTTCTTTTCCTTGTTTATACAGTTCTTTATTGGATTAAATATTGTATTTTTCTTAAGATTTATAATATAATAAAATTAATATAAAAAATAGTTGATTATTTCCAGCATTTATTATTAAATACAGATTTAATTAGAAAGTAGATGATAAAATTTGTTTTTGAATAAATTGATTTTGAGATATGAAAATAAAAAACAAAAAAAGGTTAGAGTTTATTCTACTGTTTTGATATCTTTATTAGCTATTATTATGGTTTTTACTGTAAATATTCAAGCTCAATCTATTAACCCAAAGCAAAATGAAAAAGTAGAAAAAGAAAATACAGATAAAATAACCATAGCTTTTGTGCCGCGTTCTCTTGACAATCCTATCTTTTTAGATGCTTTTGAACAGGCACAAAAAAAAGCAGATGATCTTGGTATAAATCTGGAGTGGGTAGCTCCCTTTGTTTATGACGAAGAAGAACAGTTAGAAATTATTGAGGCTTTAATTGAGCAGCAGGTTGATGGATTGATTGTTAGTGTTAATAATACTGAAAGATATATCGAAATTATTGATAAAGGTTTAAAAAGTGGAGTAGCTGTAGCAACATTTGATGCTGATGCTCCTGATAGTAGGAGAATTTTTCATGTTGGTATAAATAATTTAGAAGCTGGAGAAGCAGCAGCTGAAGGACTGCTCAATATTCTGGAGACAGAAAATATTAATTATAAAGATCAAAAACTTGAGACTATGGTGATGACTGGAGTAAGAGGTGCTGTAAATCTTGAAGAAAGAATAAGAGGATTTGCAAAAGTCATTTCTAATACCAGTATTGAGATAAAATCTATATTAGAAAATCAGGATAGTGTAAATATCTCAGTTGAATTATTGGAGCAGTATTTGGAAAAAAATCCTGAGGTAGATATTATTTATTTTGTAGGAGGTTGGCCTTTTTATGTTCCTGCAGAGGCACTGCCTAACTTTCAAAAATGGTCTAATGATGGTGGGATTGCTGTTGGCATAGATATTTTTTATGATGCTCTTCTTCTGCAGCAGCAGGGTTTGATTAAATATTTAGTTGGACAGGATATGTCTTCAATGGGTTCAGAGGCACTAAGATTGATGTATAATTATATTAAATATGACACTTCAGCTCCAGAAATAGTCCATACAGGTTTAGAAATATCTGATGGCTCAAATATAGAGAGGCTTCTGCAGATTCATAAGCCTTGGCGGGTTAAATAAGGTGGTAAATTAATGTTTAATAATTTATTTAATAAGATTATAAATAGTATAGAGTTTCATACAATAAGGACAAAACTAATCATTTCTTTTCTTTTGATTGCCCTTCTTCCTTTGCTCACATTTTCACTTCTTTCTTATAATATGTACATTGGTGCATTGAATAATAGGATTTCTGATTATTCAGAAGAGTTAGTTGCCAGAATGGAAAGGGATTTAGATGATTATATTTATGGTATACAGGATTTTTTAAGTAGAGAAAAAGATTTTTATATTAATCAGTTTATAAAATTAACACAGCGAGAAGATTTTAGTAATAATAGAAAATATAGTTTTCGTATTTGGGAAGATTTTAATAATCTTAAACAGATGAAACCGGGTTTAGTTGATATTGCAATAACTTTTCAAGATGGTAGGCGAATAAGCAGCAGCGGCATTTATACAATAGATATTTCTAATTTTAGAAATATGTTGTCTCCAAATCAAGCAGCAAATATTTATTTAACAAAACCCCATAAAAATTATTTTCAAAAAGAAGTAATTACAATTGCCAGACCCTATTTTCCTGATGCAGCTGATGAAACAGTGATGTTAAGTGCTGATATTGATACATCTGTATTGACTAATCTAACTGATTTTAGTTTTGGAGAAAAGAGTTATTTTTTTATTGCTGATAGAAATGGTAATATTGTATTTCATCCTGATAGAGAAAAAATTGGAGAGAAGAGTTCCTATTTTAATAATGGATTTGAAAATCGAGAAGTAAGTTTAAATGGAGATCGCTATTTGTTAAGTTCAAGCTATTCTGAGCTGTCCGGCTGGCATATAATTAGTATGGCATCTGCAGAAGAATTAGAAGCAGATTTAAATTATCTAACTGAGATTACAATCTTTTTAATAGTTTTAGTTCTTGGAATTATCATTCTATTGACCTTATTTCTTTCTAATTCTCTTTCAACTCCTATTAGAAAGCTGCAGGAATTAACTCATAGGGCCTCCGAAAATGATCTTTCTGTAAAAATTGATATAGAAGGTGAAGATGAAATTGCAGAATTGGGGAAAAGCTTTAATAAAATGATTCAAAGAATCAACAAACTGCTGGAGGAAAATGTTAGGGAACAAAAATTATTGAGAAAGCTTGAAATGGAAAGCCTTGATAATCAAATTAAACCTCATTTTATATATAATACACTTGATTTGATTATTGGACTTTTGGAGAATAAAGATTTTGATCGGGCAACACACATGGTAGAAGCTCTCGGCAAATTTTTTCGCCTTAGTCTGAGCCATGGAAATGAGATGGTTTTGATAAGAAATGAATTAAAACATGTTAAAAATTATCTTTTTATTCAGCAGTTCAGGCATGGAGAAGAATATGAATATATAATTGATATTGAAGATCAAAGTATGCTTGATAAACACATACCAAGATTGATATTACAGCCGGTTGTAGAAAATTCAATTTATCATGGAATTATGCCGCTTTCTAAAAAGGGTCTTATTATAATAAAAGGATATTCAGAAAATAAAAGTATTTATTTCAAAATAGTTGATAATGGTATTGGCATAGAATTAGAAAAAGTAAAAGAAATAAATCAAATTTTAAGAGGAGAGGTAGATTTAGAGGATAAAAAGAAATACTTCGGGCTCCGCAATGTTAATCAGCGTCTCAAACTTATGTATGGTGGAGAATCTGGTGTGGAAATAAATAGCATTCCAAATGAAAAGACAGAGGTATTAATTAGAATTGACAGGAGAGGGGGTAATTAATGTGCTATCTAAGCTTCTGCTCGTAGATGATGAAAAACCTATTAGAGAAAAACTGAAAAATAATATTGATTGGAAACAGGAAGGATATCAAATTTTTTCTGCAGTTAATGGAGAAGAGGCTTTAGAAATTATAGAAAATGAGGATATTGATATCCTGGTAACTGATATTCAGATGCCTAAATTGAGTGGAATAAACCTTATTGAAAAATGCAGAAAAATTAATTCTAAACTTAAAATTATAGTTATTTCGGGTTATGCCGAATTTGAATATGCTCAGAAATCAATTCGTTTTGGCGTAAATGAATACTTATTAAAACCCTTTCGCTCACAAAGACTGCTTGAGGTTGTCAATAAAGCAAGAGAAGATCTAGAAATGGAGAAAAATCGGGAAGCTAAGTTAGAAGAATTGAGAAAGGAAATTTCTAGATATATTAATGAAAAACAGATTTCTGATTCTTACAATTGGTTGATAGAAGATACATTTTTTGAAAGTCAATCAATGATTTTAAAAAAAATAAAGTTGGAAACAGTACTCAAAAGAGGCAGCAGAGATGATATTTTAGAAGCTGTAAATAAAATTATTAGCGAAATGAGTGATCTATCACTTAATAAAGATAAATTATTTATCATTTTGAACAATATTATTTTAGAAAGTTTTAAAATAATGAAAGAATTGGATTATGGTGCTGAAGATCTCCTGGAAGTGATTAATAAAGAAGACTTGGAAATGTTAAATTACAGCAATTTGAAAGAAGTAGAAGTTTTTTTAAAAGAATTACTTCTTCACCTCCATAATTTAATTTGTTTTAATCCCGCAGAAAAGAACCAGCAAATGATTCAGCAGATGAAAGAATATATTGCAGATAATTATCAAAAAGGGATAACTTTAAGTGAAATGGCCCGAGATTTTAATATCAGTATAAGTTATTTAAGCAGCCTTTTTCATGAAGAAACCGGTGAAAGCTTTAGTGAGTATCTAAATTTGCTGCGCTTAAATAAAGCAAAAGAATTATTAAAAAGCACTGATATAAAAATCTATCAAATTGCTGATCGTCTTGGTTTTAATGATGCTTATTATTTCAGTTCTTGGTTCAAAAAACAGGTTGGAGCTTCTCCCACAACTTATAGAGATAATATCAATCTCCTCTAGTTTTTTTAGTTTATAAAAATTTGATTTATCTAAATTGACTTATTTCTCCCTGTCTGTAAAACCTGCAGATGGGGATTTTTTTATTTTAAAATATTATTTTTGATATAATTTCTCATATTATGAATCTTATTAGTAGAAATATAAATTAAAAAAATATTCAAGGGTTTAAAAAAATATTACATGGTTTACTTTCTGAATTTTATATACAATTAATACAAATCAAAACAACTCTTTGCGAATTATAAGTAATTATAAGCAAATAATGGTTCACATTGAGAAAACTTTTAGGAGGTAAATTAATGAAGAAATTAAGTATTTTGTTGGTAGTTCTTTTACTCGTTTCCTCAATGTCAATGTCTGTTTTAGCTCAGGATGATGGTGGATGGTTAAGCGGTCTCTTAGGTGGTGAGGAAGGTCATGCTGATGATGGTGTAATTAAAATTGGTTTTCTACTAAAAACTATGCAGGAAGAAAGATATATAAAAGATAGAGATTCCTTTATAGAAAAAGCAGAAGAAGAGGGTGCAGATGAAGTTATTTTTGATTCTGCTAATAATGATGAAAATTCACAGCTTGCTAAATTTGAAAATATGTTAACTCAGGGTGCTGATGTAATAGTTATGCAGCCTGTTAACACCGGTACAGCAAGCAATATGGTAAGAATGGCTCATGATTCTGGTGTAGCAATTATTAACTATGACTCTTTAATTATGAATAGTAATGTAGATTTGTTTATTACCCAAGACAGTTGGGCTGTTGGTGAACTACAGGGAGAAGCTATGGTTGAGTGGTTTAAAGAAAATAGAGGAGAAGTAAAAGGTAATGTTGTTTTATTAAGAGGACAGCCAGGAGATTCTAATGCTAATGCATTTTCTCAGGGAGTTTTGGATACAGTTGCCGAATACGATGGTTTAGAATTAGTTGTAGATCAGAGTCATGAAGGTTGGTCTCCTGATCTAGCTATGGCAACAACCGAAAATGCTCTTACTAAATATAATAATCAGATCGATGCAGTAGTAGCAAATAATAGTGGGCTTGCATCTGGAGCAGTAAGAGCTTTAGAAGCTCAGGGTATGGCAGATACTGATAAAGTTTTTGTGGCAGGATCTGATGCTGATTTAGTAAATATTAGATATATTGCGCAGGGTAAACAGTCAATAGAAATATTTAAAAAAGTTAAGCCTTTAGCTTATACAGCTGCAGAAGTAGCAGTTGCTATTGCAAAGAATCCGGATAGAGAAATTGAAGATATAGTAGAAATAGATCGCTATGTAGATAATGGAAATAAAGATGTACCTACAGTAGTAACAGAAATTGTGGTAGTAAATAAAGATAATATAATGGAAACAGTTGTGGCTGATGGATACCATAATGAAGAAGAGATTTTTGAAGAAGAATAATTAACTTTCAAAAAATATTAAGAATTATTGTACTGCAGTTCCATCTATTATTTTTGATGGAACTGCTTCATAAATAATGAATTTTGGAGGAGGTAAAATAGATGGCTGAAGAAATTCTGGAAATGAATAACATCATTAAAGATTTTCCTGGAGTAAGGGCTCTAGATCATGTGAATTTCACGCTGGAAAAGGCAGAAATAATTGCACTTGTTGGGGAAAATGGAGCCGGGAAATCAACTTTAATGAAGGTGTTAAGTGGAGTATGGCCTTATCCCACTTATGAAGGAGACATTTATTTGGATGATGAAATTGTTCGTTTTCAAAACACAAGAGAAGCTGAAGAAGCCGGTATCGGAATTATCCATCAGGAATTAAATCTGCTGCCAGATCTATCTGTAGCTGAAAATATATTTTTAGATAGACAGCCGCTAAATAAATTTGGTGGAATTAAATGGAATGAAATGTATCACGAAGCAGAAAAAGTGTTAACTCGTTTAAATATGGATATTGATCCTAGAATGGACCTTGGAGATTTAACTGTAGGTAAACAGCAGATGGTAGAAATTGCTAAAGCGCTTTCTTTAGATACGAGGATACTAGTTTTTGATGAACCTACATCAGCTTTAACTGATTCTGAAGTAAAAGAGTTATTTGCTGTTATAAATGATCTCAAAGCAAGTGGAGTTTCTATGATATATATATCTCACAAAATGGATGAGATTGAAGAAATAGCTGATTCAGTAGTTGTTTTAAGAGATGGTGCAACAATTGGAAAAAAAATAAACATTGATGATGTAACTATAGAAGAAATAATAAATAGAATGGTCGGAAGGGATATTGATGATCTATTTCCTAAGAAAAGTTTTGAACGTAAAGAGAAAACTCTTGAAGTTAAAAACATCACCATAACTGATCCTTTTAATCCTGAAAAGTATTTAGTTGATGATGTTTCTTTTACAGCATATAAAGGAGAAATTTTAGGCATTTCTGGATTGATGGGTGCAGGTAGAACGGAATTGGTCAACGCTATTTTTGGAGTTTATGGGAAAAAAAGACAGGGTAAAATTTTTTATAATGATATAGAACTTAAGATAAAATCACCAGCTGATGCTATTGAAAATGGAATTGCTTTAATTACTGAAGATAGAAAAGAACTTGGTCTTTTACTTGATAAAGATTTAGTTATGAATATGACCTTACCATCTCTTAATAAGTTCAGCTCAAAATTTGCCATGGATTATAATGCTGAAAGAAAAATTGCTGAAAAATATGTTGATGAATTAAATATTAAAACACCTAATCTTGATGTTGATGTTGAAAAGCTAAGTGGTGGTAATCAGCAAAAAGTTGTAATCGGTAAATGGCTGATTACAGAGTCGGATGTTTTAATACTTGATGAACCGACAAGAGGAATAGATGTTGGAGCGAAAACAGAGGTCTATCGCTTAATGAATAAACTTGTAGAACAGGGAGTAACAGTTATCATGATTTCTTCTGAATTACCAGAAATTATGGGTATGAGTGATCGAATTTTGGTGATGTCAGAAGGGAAAAAAACTGCGGTTTTAGATCGTGAAGAAGCAGATGAGGAAACTATAATGAAATATGCAACTGGTAATAAAGGAGTTGAATAAATTTGAAAAAATTCATAAAAAGTAATGGTACGTTTGTAGCTTTGATTTTTCTAATAATCACTTTAAGTTTTTTATCCTCCTCATTTTTAAGTGCAAGAAATTTAACTAATTTAGTGCGTCAGGTTACTATAAATGGTATTATAGCTGTTGGTATGACAATGGTTATCTTGCTCGCGGGTATTGACCTTTCGGTTGGTTCAATAGTTGGATTAGCTGCTGTTGTTGTTACACTGTTGATGCAGTCAGGTTTATCTATGTGGTTAGCAATCATTATAACTCTAGTGGCAGTTGGTGGTGTTTTTGGATTTTTCAATGGTTTTATGAGTTCAAAATTTGATATCCATCCATTTATTATTACACTTGGAGTTATGACTATTGCCAGAGGTTTGGGTTTGGTTTTAACACAGGGAGTTTCTGTACCTGTTAGAAATGCTACTTTTGCAAGTATTGGTAGTGGTTATATACCTAAAATACCTTCTTTAATTATACTGGTAATTGTTTTGGTTTTAGGAATTTTTGCTTCTATTAAAGATAGTGTAGAAATAAAAAATGGTGAAAAAGTAAAAAACAAAGCAAAATTAACAGGCAGAATAATCTTGACTGCTTCAGGTTTTGCAGCAGGTTTTCTAATTTTTATCGGTTATAAAGGAATTCCAGTTCCAGTAGCGATATTTTCAGTGATCGTTCTGGGTGGTGTGTATACATTACGCAAAACAAAATTTGGGCGTAAATTATATGCTATTGGTGGAAATGAAAAAGTTGCCTGGCTTTCCGGTATAAACATAATGAGAACTAAAACTATGGTTTTTATAATAACCGGTGTTTTGAGTGCAGCCTCAGGTATTTTATTAGCTTCAAGGTTAAATGGAGCTTCACCTAATCTGGGAACTGGTTTTGAGTTGGATGCAATTGCTTCGGTTATTATTGGTGGTACCAGCTTTATGGGTGGTATTGGTACAATAACCGGAACAGTGATTGGTGCGATAATAATTGGTGTTATTAATAATGGGATGAGTTTATTAGGTATAAATACTTTTTATCAAATGATAGTTAAAGGCTTTATCATAATTCTCGCTGTAATGATAGATGTTTTAAATAGAAGAGAAACAGCTTAGAGGATTTAATAGTTGTGTAAAATCATTAAATTTAACGTAACTTAATTCGAAAATAAGGAGGACCATAAATGTTATTTAAAAAGAGTGAAGTGCTTTGCCTCTTTGTAATGGTTGCTTTGCTTTTTGTCTTCAGTTTTTCAGCTGCAGCCCAAGATGGAGAAGTAGAAATCTTTAGCTGGTGGACAGCTGGTGGAGAAGAAGAAGCTCTAAATGCTCTGATTGAACTTTTCAATGAAGAATATCCTGATATTAAAGTTATAAATTCTACTGTTGCAGGTGGTGCAGGCTTTAATGCCAGGAGAGTTTTAAAGACCAGAATGGTTGCTGGAAACCCTCCAGATTCATTCCAGATTCATGGAGGTGCAGAATTAATCGATACCTATGTTAAAATCAAGATTTATGGTGGCGAAGAATTAGTTGAGACTTATGTTGAAGCTAGTAAGATGGAAGCTATTACTGATCTGCTTGAAGAATGGGGAATAAAAGATAAATTTAATCAACAAATTTTAGAAATGACTGCTTACAAAGGTGAATATTATTCAATTCCTGTTAATGTTCACCGTTCCAATGCCATGTTTTATAATACAGAAGTGCTCGCAGAAAATAATATAGAAATTCCAACAGATTTAGAAAGTTTTAAAACAGCTTTAGCTCAGCTGGATAAAGCTGGAGTAGTTCCACTTGCATTAGGTGATTCTAATAATTGGCCTGCAAGTCAAGTTTTTGAAACATTGTTAATAGCTACTTTAGGTCCTGATGATTACAATGGACTATGGAATGGTGAAACATCTGCTTCAGATCCAGCAATTCGAGAAGCACTTGTTCATTTTAAAGATATAATGCAGTATATAAATGAAAATCATTCTTCTCTTACTTGGGATGCTGCTGCCAAGTTAGTATATGAAGGCAAAGCAGGATTTAATATTATGGGTGACTGGGCTGAAGGTTATTTAAAAACATTAGGCTGGACACCAGGTGAGGAGTTTGGCTGGATGGCTGTACCAGGAACAGAAGGCTCATTTATATTTATAACTGATACTTTTGGCTTACCAAAGAATGCGCCAAATCCAGAAAATGCAAAAAAATGGCTGAAGATAATTGCTTCTAAAGAAGGTCAGGATACTTTTAACCCGATTAAAGGTTCAATACCTGCCCGCTTAGATGCCGATAAGAGTAAATATGATGCATATCTAACTGATTCCATGGAAGACTTTGCAAATGATACCTTATCACCTTCAATTGTGCATGGTTCTGCAGCTCCAAAGGGCTTTGTTAATGCTATGGATGATACAATAAATACCTTTCTTATAAATGGTGACATAGATCGGGCATTTGAAAATTTTCAGATTATTCATGAAGAATATGTGAAGTAAAATATTAAATAAAAATATCTCCTAGTTAAACAGCATAAGGGTTTATTTTTCCTTTATGCTGTTTGTTATTTTTATTTCAAATATTTTTGGCCATAATTTGCCTGTAATCAGCAGGTGATCTCTATCTTCCAGATATGCTATTCCATTTAAAACATTTATCTTATAATCATATTTGCTTTTATCTAAGATGTTTTTTAAGTCAAGATAGGCGATTACTTCAGCAGATTTTGGGCTAATCTGCACAATAATATCTTCACCCCAGATATTTGCATAAATAAAACCATTTATATATTCAAGCTCATTTATATTTTTTAGTGGCTCATTAGCAAATACTATTTCTGTTTTTTTAGTAATTTTAAAAGTTTTAGGATCTCTATAATAGATATATTCGCTTCCATTACTCATAATCAAATTTTTACCATCATTTGTTAAACCCCAGCCTTCTCCAGAATAATTAACTTTTTTTATTAAATCAAACTCAAGATTATAGACAAACAAGGTGTTATTCTGCCAGCTTAGCTGATAAATTTTATTGTTCAAAATTGTTATACCTTCTCCAAAATATTTATCATCTAAATTTATTGTTTTTAATATCCTGCCTGTTTGCAGATCTATTTTTCGAAGAGAAGAACGTCCATATAAACCTGTACCTTCATATAAATAGCCATTATAGAATTCAAATCCCTGAGTAAAAGCATTTTTGTCATGAGGGTATGTTTTAACAATTTTATAGCCAATATTGTTAGCTGTGTTTTCTGCACCAAAAACTAGCGGAGTTAATATAGGAGCAGCACTGAAAAAACAAAAAAGTGCTAAAATTAATATAATAAATATTTTTTTCATTTTTTTCATTTTTATCACCTTATTATAATTTCTTATATTATAAATTCTTGATATAATTTAAATCACCTTTATTATATTTACAATTTATTATCGATATTTACTTTGAACAGCACTTAAAATGTCTAATAATCTTTAATATTCTTAGTTTAAGGTTTTAAAGATAAATGTTCTTTTTTATAATTTTGACATAAATTTGCATATAATATATAATAAAATCAATCTTAAAGATTTTATAAATCTTAGTTGAGTTTAGGAAAGATTAGTTTAGTAGACAAAAAAAGGAGATGAGTTTAGATGAGTACAAAAGATTTAGCACAGGCAGCTCTTTTAGTTGCAGTTGGATTTATTTTACATGCTTTTTTCCCACCAATGGTGATGGGAATGAAACCTGATTTTGCTTTAGCTATGATGTTTATTTTATTAATTATCAAAAGAGACTTTAAATTAGGCTTTTTGGTTGCATTGTCTACAGGTATATTTACTGCACTGACAACTGGTTTTCCAGGTGGACAGATAGCAAATATTGTTGATAAATTATTAACATTTTTAATAGTTTATCCATTGATACCTTTAGTGATTAATCTAATGTCTCATAGGGTTACAGCGGGTATAATAACAGGAGTAGGAACAATCATAAGTGGTATAATATTTCTTGGAACAGCAGCTTTAATTGTTGGTCTTCCCGGGCCATTTGCAGTATTATTCACTACTGTAGTACTTCCAGCAGCAGCGGTTAATACGGTTACAGCTGTAATTGTTTTTAGTGTAGTTCATATTGCAATGGATGTTGAAGAAGTCAAATAATTTATTATAATTTTTTATTAAAAACTTTAGCTTAGTTGAGAATAGCAAAAAAACAAAAAGGAGAGATTAGTTGAGATGAGTATTAGAGATTTAGCACAGGCGGCTTTGTTGGTGGCAGTTGCAATGATTTTGAGGAGTTTAACACCTCCACTGGTAATGGGAATGAAACCTGATCTTACTTTAACCATGATGTTTATTATTCTGATTATTAAGAGGGATATTAGACTCGGGTTTTTAGTGGCTTTATCAACAGGTTTATTTACAGCTTTAACCACTACTTTTCCAGGTGGACAGATACCAAATATAGTAGATAAATTACTCACATTTGTAATAATCTATAATTTGATACCTGTAATTACTAAATTTGCCTCAAAAAGAGTTACTGCTGGGATTACTACAGCAATTGGAACAATAATTAGTGGGAGCTTATTTTTAGGTATAGCAACTTTTTTAGTTGGTCTACCGGCTCCATTTAGTATTTTGTTTACAACTGTTGTCTTACCTGCAGCTGGACTAAATACAGCGGCAGCAGTAGTGATCTTCAGTGTAGTTGACTTTGCAATGGATGTAGAATACAGCTCACCTGAAAACGAAGTTGTCTAAGGAATAATTACTTTAAATGGCCCCTTTAGTAGAGGGGTTATTTTTTTATTAATATTTAGTTGCAATTGCAACTAGAATGTGTTATTATCTTTATAGAAAGTTGCAGTTGCAACTAAATAGAGGTGATTATATGCGAATAAATGAACCGATTGGAAAATGGATAGCAAAACTTTATAAACATCATGATCAATTTGTCGATGAGAGATTAGAATCTTATAATTTAAATCACAGTGAAGCTAATTTATTATTTTATCTTTACAAAGATGGAGATGGAATCAGTCAGCAAAATTTAAAAGAAAATTTAGCTGTTGATAAGGCAACCGTTTCTCGTTCTGTTAGTTCTTTACTTGAAAAAGGGTATTTAAAAAAAGAATCTTCACCTGAGGATAAAAGAGTAAACTTAATCTTTATAACTCAAAAAGCAGCAGAAATTGAGTCTATTATAGATAATATTTATCAGCAGTGGTTTAACATTTTTGATGATAAAATTTCGGATGAAGATCAGAAAAAAGTGCTGGAGACATTAAAAAAAATGTATAATATTGTGATTAACGAAATAACATAGCTCAGATGGGGGTTTTCCTATGAAAAAAATTCTAGAATATAATAAATGGATAATATTTATTATTGCAATTATAACGATATTTTTTCTATTTCAGATTCCAAAAGTGGAGATAAATAATGATATTGAAGTATTTTTACCTGATAATCATGTTTCTAAAGTAAGTAATCGAAAGATAGAGGATATTTTTGGAGAAACGGGAAGTCTGGTAGTTTCTTTTAGTCTCAATGAAGGGACAATATTTGATAGAGAAAATATAATAAAAATAGATGACTTAACTAAAGAATTAGAGCAGATTAATAAAGTAGATGAAGTAACTTCGATCACTAATGTAGATTTTATTGAAGGAACTTCTGAAGGGATGGTGGTTGAAGAATTAATAAAAGAACTTCCTAAATCTGAAAAAGATAAATTAAAAATCAAAGAGAAATTATTAAGCTGGGATTTTTATAAAAACAATCTCTATTCTGATGATTTTAAGGCAAGTCAAATTTTAATTACACTTGATGAAGGTTTAAATCCTGAACAAAAAAGCGAAATATATTATCAAATAGAAGATATTACTGAAAAATATGAAAATAACAGATTTGAAACACATATTGCCGGAGCTGCTGCTATTAATGTACGAATGGGAGACAGCATGATACAGGATATTAAGTTTTTGATACCCTTTGTAATAATTATATTAGTCTTAACATTATATTTTTTCTTTCATAAAATATTACCTGTGATTTTAATATTAGCTACAGTTTCAATCAGCAGTGTCTGGGCAGTTGGTTTAATGGCTTATCTTGGAATAAATTTAACTTTAGTTTCAACTGTTATTCCAGTACTATTAATTGCTGTGGGTAGTGCTTATGGAATTCATATATTAAGTCATTATTATGATTATCTTTCTGATTATGATGGAAATATCAATCAATTAGAGCATAAAAAAATTGTTGTTAATACAATGAATAAACTTGGGAAACCAGTTTTTCTGGCAGCTTTAACAACAGCAGTTGGCTTTGGTTCTCTTGCTTCGAGTGAGATAGTCCCAATAAGAAGTTTTGGTATTTTTACTGCTGTAGGTATTACTGCTGCATTTTTAGTGGCGTTATTCTTAATCCCTTCACTGCTTTTGCTTATTTATCAATATAAAAAGAATAAAAATGCTGGAGATTTTCAACAGCTTGCCCACTTTGAGTCCATAATAACTGGTCTTCATCATTTTTATAGTAAGCGAAAGTTTTATATAATAATTTTTGTTTTAGTAATTGTTACTGTATCTTTCTTTGGTTTACCTAAGATAATTATTGATACACCTCTTATAGAAATGTTTAAAGAAGATAGCGAAATTAGGATTTCAGATCAGTTTATTAATGAAAATTTTGCTGGTACCACAATAATGAATGTTCTTGTTGAAGGTAAAGGAAGGGGTAGTCTTAATAATCCAAATATACTAAAAGAGATGGATAATATGCAGAAATATATATCTGATAATTTTATAGAAGTCGGAAAGATGTATTCTATTACAAATTTTATAAAGCGAATGAATCAGGTAATGCATTATCCAGAAGAAATTGCAAAGCAAGAGCCACAAGAAGATCAGAAATCTAGTTCTAATAGTACTATTGAAACAGATAGTTTTTATCAAAGCGAAGCAGATAGTGGCTCCGAAAATGAATCTGAAGATAATTCACTAGATAGTTTTTATCAATCAGAAGAAGATAAAGCTGAGAATGAAGATAATTCAGTAAACAGTTTTTATCAATCAGAAGAAGATGGAGCTGGAAGTTCTTCACAGAGCAGTTTTTATCAAGAAAAAGAAAATAATAAAGAACAAGATGAAAATGAGGATAAAGCAATTATTTCTGGTCCAGATAGAGAAAAAAATCTCTCTGAGTTTGATTTTGTTCTCTTATTGAATCAGGCACTCAGCAGAGCAGAAAAAAGCAATATAAGTGGTGATGAATTAGTAGAGCTTATAAATAGAGAGATGAATTATAAAGCTGCTCAATACTATGAAATACCGGTAGACAAAGAAAAATATGGTGCTAAATCTGAACAGAACCTACAAAATTTAATATCTCAATATTTATTATTATATTCAGGTAGTGTTGATGATTTGATTAATGACTCTTTGGAACCAGATAAGGCACAAATGATTATTCAGCTCAACACCCCAAGCACCATTACAGCTGATAAGGTAAGAAAAGAGGTTGCAGATTATGCCAATAGTAATTTTCCAGAAGGATATGAAACAACTATTTCTGGTAATGCAAGAATGGCACTTGCAGCTAATAATTTGATTATTAGTAGTCAGATTAAAAGTATTTTGATCTCTTTTATTGTAGTATTTATAATTGTTGCGTTTTCTTTTAAGTCTTTACTTGCTGGTCTATATGGAATAATACCACTTGCTTTTTCATTAATTGTTAATTTTGCACTAATGGGGTATGGTGGTATAAAACTTGATGTTGGAACAGCAATGGTTGCTTCTATTGCGATAGGAATTGGTGTAGATTATACTATTCATTTTCTACACAGTTATAATAGAGAAATCCAAAAAGAAAAAGACTTGTTTTTAGTAAGCAAAAGAACTTTAACTTCAACAGGTAAAGCAATTATATTTAATGCAATTTCTGTTGCAGCTGGATTTCTAGTACTTCTGTTTTCAAATTTCTATCCACTTGTTTATCTTGGACTTCTAATTGCAGTGACAATGTTTACATCATCTTTAGGAGCACTAACAATATTACCTGTACTTTTAAATATATTCGAACCAGAATTTATAAAAAAAGAACTATAAAAATAGGGGGTTATAATAATGTTTAATGAATTATTTGAAAATAATAAGCTGATTTTAATGACTGTGGTGTTAATATTAGTCTTTAGTTTTAGTGTTTCAGCAGTTACTGGTAGAGAAGTAATGGAAAAAGTCGATGATCGAGACACTGGAAATTCTAGACATGCTCTTATGGGTATGGATTTAATTGATAACAGTGGTCAGGTAAGAAAAAGAGTTATTGAGGCATGGTCTAAAAAGCAGCAGGAAAATACAGATCTAAATCAAACAGTAATGGTATTTTATGAGCCTGCCTCTGTAAAAGATACACGATTTTTACAAATAGAAAATGAAAATGCTGATGATGATCAGTGGATTTATTTACCTGACTTGGGAAGAGTACGTAGGATTTCTGGTTCTCAGGGCAGCAGTTCCTTTATGGGGTCTGATTTTACCTATGATGATTTAAAATCAAGAGATATTGATGATTTTGAATATGAACTTTTACGTGAAGAAAAACTAGGTAAATATGAGACATATGTTGTAGAGGCTCTTCCGAAGGATCCTGAAGAAGAACAGTATCAAAAGACTATTTCTTGGATTACAAAAGAACATTATATCCCTGTAAAACTGGAGATGTATGATAAAGATACAGGGGATCTTTATAAAGAAATGACAGTTGAACAGAATATTAAAAAAGTAGATGGTATCTGGAGTGTTTTTTCTACAAAAATGAAAAACTTAGATACTGGTCACAGTACAGTATTATATGTTAAACAGCGAAATGGAAATTATCTGATTGAATATAATACAGATGTAAGTGATAGATTATTTACTCAGCAGTTTTTAGAAACAGGACGGTAAATCTAAATAAAAAATATATAAATTAAAATAAAGTTAAAGTGGGAGGTCATTTAAAATGTTTTTTAAAAATAAAATTATTTTGTTCTTAGCTGTTTTGCTGATCTTATTTAGTTTAAATACTGCAGCACAGGATTTTGGAGGAGGCAGTTTTTACAGCAGTAGTGAAGAAACTAAAACTTCTTTGAGTGGTAATATATATCCTGAGTTCAGAATTTTTTCTGATGGTGATATTGAAGAAAACTTAAAAGGGGCACTGGAACTTTCTTATCCAGGAGATATTCATCAGTTTAATGTATTAATAGATTATAAGATTGGTGCAGCAGATCAGGTAGAATTTAATGAAGTATATTATAAATACTTTGGTGATAAATATAACTTTCTCATCGGTAAAAATCGACTGGTTTGGGGTAAAGGTGATCAAGTTCATGTTCTAGATAATTTAAATGGAGAAGATTTAAGTGATTTTATTAATCCAGATTATCTCGATAGACAAATTGGTGAAGAGATGGTTAAAATTGATAGATATTTTCGTGGTGGTAGTGCAAATTTAGAATTTGTCTATACTCCAAATTTTACTCCTAATAGAACAGCAGATGATCCAGATAGTCCACTTGGAAACTGGATAATAAATCCATTAGCTGGTCAAGATTTAACACTCAATGATATTTCAGCTTCAACAGGATATCAACAAGAAGAAATTATAAATAAGGTAGCTGATGCTTTTGCAGAAGAAGACAATCAATTTGGACTCCGCTTTACTGACAGCAGAGGTGGAACAGATTATGGCTTCAGTTACTATAAGGGTTATCTTAGAGAACCAAGTTATAACAAAAAAGTTTTGAAGGGTGAAATAAATAATCGGCAGGATTTTGATCAACTTTTAGTAGAAGCAGATCTGCATTATGATGAGGTAGATATATTTGGTTTTGAGCTGGCCCGAGTTATTGCTGGTATTAACAGCCGTTTTGAACTAGCTTATTATAGAACTGATGATACAGAGGGCAGTAATCCAATAGTTAGAAATAATAAAATAGGCTGGGTCATTGGTGGAGATAAAGATCTGGCACTGAGCAATTTAAATTTAAATATTCAATTTACTGGAGAAAAAATTCTTGACGATGACCAAATTGATTCTAATAATAATTTAGATGTACAGTACAGAGATGACGAAGAGTATATCAACCATCGGGCCATAGTATCACTAGAAGATAGCTATCAGAATGAAAAAATTATTCCTAAATTGAGCTGGGTGTATAATTTGAGAGACAATGACTATAGTCTAGAAGTGGAAATAGATTATGAGCTGCAGCAGGATTTAAATTTAATATTTGCACATAAAATATTTGAAGGAGATGCAGATACCACTTTTGGACAGTTTGAAGACAATGACTATAGTTCACTTGCATTAGAATATAGTTTTTAATAAACAGATAAGCAATTAAATCATATTATTAAAATTATGAATAATATATAATAAATCTCTATAAAGAAAATTGTTAAATAGTTGACAATTAGTTATATGCTGGTTATAATAGTTTTGTGAACTTTTTACAAAAATTAATTGATAATGTTGAACAGCAGGAGGTGAACAATAATGGCTCATGTAATTTCTGATGATTGTATCATGTGTGGTGCCTGTGCACCAGAATGTCCTGTAGAGTGTATTAGTGAAGGTGATACACAATATGTAATAGATGCTGATGAATGCATTGATTGTGGAGCATGTGTATCTGTTTGTCCTGTTGATGCAATTAGCCCAGCGTAAATTTATATTTTGAAAAAAACCGGGGTGCTTACTCCGGTCTTTTTCTTTTTATAAAACTGTAGAAAAGTAAATTTTAGTCTAAATTATCTACTTTTTACTTAATTTTTGATTTAAATCTATATACATAAATATTTATTTGATTATTGAGAGTAGTTTTTGATAAAATAGAATAAACATTAGTACCAATAAAATTTATTTAAATATTAGGTACCTGGTACCTACTAATGGTACTTACTAATAAGGAGATGAACTCTGCATGGACGAACTGAAAATGGTAGACCCTGAACTAGCTGATATTATTTTGGAAGAAGAAAAAAGGCAGTCTCAACATATTGAATTGATCGCTTCAGAAAACTTTGTTAGTAAAGCTGTTATGCAAGCAGCCGGTTCTGTTTTGACAAATAAATATGCTGAAGGTTATCCAGGAAAAAGATATTATGGTGGCTGTGAAGTAATCGATAAGGCTGAAGTGCTTGCTATTAAAAGAGCAAAAGAATTATTTGGTGCTGAACATGCTAATGTCCAGCCTCACTCAGGTTCTCAGGCAAATCAGGCAGTATATTTTTCACAAGTTCCACTTGGTGGTACAATTTTGGCAATGGATTTAACTCATGGTGGACACTTAACACATGGAAGTCCTGTAAATATGTCAGGAGATTATTATAATTTTATTCATTATGGTGTTACAAGAGATGAAGAGATAATTGATTATGAACAGGTTAGAAATTTAGCCGAAGAACATAAGCCAGAACTTATAGTAGCAGGAGCAAGTGCCTATCCTAGAGTGATTAATTTCAAAAGGTTTAAGAAAATTGCTGATGATGTTGGGGCATTATTTATGGTAGATATGGCCCATATCGCTGGTTTAATTGCTGCAGATCTGCATCCTAATCCAGTTCCATATGCTGATTTTGTAACAACTACAACTCACAAGACCCTGCGTGGAACTAGAGGTGGAATGATTCTCTGTAAGGAAAAATATGCTAAAGCAATTGATAAAGCAATTTTTCCTGGTCTTCAGGGAGGGCCTTTGATGCATATTATTGCAGCTAAGGCTGTTTCTTTTAAAGAAGCTCTAAGTGATGATTTTTTAGATTATCAACAGCAGATTATTAATAACGCCAGAAAACTAGCCGATGAATTAAGTAGTTATGGTATGAGACTTGTTTCTGGTGGCACTGATAATCATATGATGCTTGTGGATTTAACAAATATGAAGATTACTGGTAAAGAAGCTGAAGAAGCTCTAGATAAGGTTGGAATTACAGTCAATAAAAATACAATCCCATTTGAAACAAGAAGTCCTTTTGTAACAAGTGGTATTAGAATCGGTACTCCAGCAGTTACAACTTTTGGTATGAAAGAAAATGATATGAGCAAAATAGCAGAATTTATTTTTGAAGCATTAAAGAATTTAGAGGATCAAGAAAAATTGAAAGAAATAGAGAAAGAAGTCCATACTTTTTCAGCTCAATTTATGGATTGATTAATAAATTATATTAAAATCTTCAAAATGAGCCGGGGAAACCCGGCTATTTTCATATGAAAAGGTGGGGAAAATGGAAATAAAATTAATTACTTTTGATTTAGATGGCACACTTTTAGATGATGATCATCAGCTGCATGAAAAAACAATAGAGGCTGTAAATGCTGTACGAGAAAAAGGAATCAGAACTCTTGTTGCTACTGGAAGGATGTATGTTTCTGCAAAACCACATATTGATAAACTTAAAATGATTGATCCAGTAATTACGTACAATGGTGCCTTGGTAATGAACCCTGTTGAAAATACGGAGATATATCATTCACCTATACCATTTTCTGTGGCAAGGAAAATTAGCAAAAAAGTTGAAGAATGCAATTATTATCTGCAGGCATTTTTAGATGATACTCTTTATGTTTCTGAAAAAAATAATTATACAAAAAAATATGAGCATATTGCTGGGGTAGTTGCCCAAACTGTGGGTAGTTTAGATAAATTCATGGATAAAGGACCCACTAAAATGCTTATCATAGAAGAAGATGAAGAGGTTCAAGAAGAAATCAGAAATTTTTTAGCTAATAATTTTGCTGATGATATAGAGATTTCTGGTTCATACCCCTCGTTTATTGAAATCACAAAAAAAGGAATATCTAAGGCAGAACCTCTCAAAAAATTGGCTTCTAAATACAATCTGAAAAGAGAAGAGATTATGGTTTTTGGTGATGGTCTCAATGATCTGACAATGGTTGAATGGGCCGGTAAAGGTATAGCTATGGAAAATGCACACCCTAAATTGCGTGAATCTGCAGATGATATTGCACAGAGTCACAAAGAACTCGGAGTAGCCAGATATTTAAAAGATTATTTTAATCTTAATATTGATTTATCTTAATTAATAAGCTTTGGAATAGCCATAAATTCTACATTTAAGGCTATTTATGTTATAATTATTAAGAGCATATCTAATGATTATCTTGATATATTTAATTTCAGTATCCAGAAACTTTTGTTTTTTGGAGGGATGTCCTTGGAAATATTTTCTGTATTGAAATATACATTCAAAAATTTTTATGAACATTTATTTAAACTAGTTTTATTGGGATTAACATGGTTTATTATAACATTTTTACTTTTATTTATAGCCTTATTTGCAGTCACAACAGATCTGTATATTATTCTTATACTTCCAATTCTCTTTTTAGGACCAATTTTTTTAACAGCAATTTATGCTGTAAACCAGCTTTTAGAACATAAAAAAATTTCTGCTGGAATTATTTATAAACATTTTAAAGGGAGTTTTTGGAGAAGTTTTTTTGTGTTTTTTGCCTCAACAATTATCTATGCAGTCTTTATTATCGATTTGCGCTTTTTTCTTTTAAAAGGCCAGGAAAATTTGTGGCAGCTTGCATTTGCATTTCTATTTGCTTATTTATTAATTTACTTTAGTATTTATCAAGCCTATCTCTGGGCACTCCTTGTTATTCAAGAAGACAAAAAACTAAAAGATATATTTAAAAATGCTCTTGTTATCAGCCTTGATAACATTGTATTTTCATTATTCTGGTTTTTGTTTATATTAGTAATAACTGTATTTTTAGCTATTACAGGTATAGGTATTCCGGCTGCTTTTATCGGAATTATAGGCACACTGATTTTAAAGGGAAGTAAAGAAATGCTATCTAAATATTAAATATTCATTTTAGAGAGAGGAGATTCTATTAATGAAAGAATATTATATTGGTTTAGATTTAGGAGGGACCAAAATCCTTACAGGTCTTTCTGATAAAAATGGTGAAATTCTCGCTCGCTCACGTAGAGGGACAGAAGCTGATTTAGGTGAAGAAAAAATAATTACAAACATGATTGAAACTGTTGAGGATGTTCTTAATCAAACTGGACTCAATGCAGAAGATATAAGAACTTTGGGTATAGGTAGCCCAGGACCTTTAGATTCTCAAAAAGGAGTAATTATTGAGAATTCAAATCTTCCCTGGAAAAATGTACCTATAAAAGCAAAGATGGAAGAAGCTTTGAATATCAAAACAATTTTAAAGAATGATGCAAATGCTGCTGCATTAGGCGAAAAATGGTTTGGAGTTGGACGTGAAGTTGACAACATGGTATATTTAACCATTTCTACTGGTATAGGAGGAGGAGCTGTAATTAATAAAGAGTTATTTACAGGTGTTAATGATAATGCATGTGAATTAGGTCATACAGTTATCGACCCTGATGGACCACTTTGTGGATGTGGTAATCATGGTTGTCTGGAATCTTTCGCTTCAGGAACTGCAATTGGTAGGATGGCTAGAGAAGCAGCAGAAGCCGGTAAAAGCAGAGAGATATTAGAACTTGCAGATAATATCATAGATGATATAGATGCAGTTATTTGTGCTCAAGCAGCTTACAATGGAGATAGTACTGCTCAGGAAATTTTTGATAGAGCAGCTTTTTATCTGGGGATTGGACTTGGGAATTTTGTAAATATTTTTAATACAGAAATGATAGTACTCGGGGGAGGAGTAATGAAAGCCTCTGATTTGTTTTTAGATAAAGCTATAAAGAAAATGGAGGAAATAGCACTTCCGGGACCATTAGAAATAGTTGAAGTAAGAGAATCAGAATTAGGTTCAGATATAGGTTTAATGGGAGCAGTTGCAGTAGCAATGGAAGACAGGTTGATTGCAAATGATTGATGATGATAAGGTTCTTGTACTTGATATTTTTAATAAATTTGATCTTGAAATTATAGCTGGTCGATGCGGCATAAAGCGAGAAGTAACAGTTAGTGATATAAAAAGACCAGGAATAGAACTTGCGGGTTTCTGGAAGCATTTTTACCCTGAAAGAATAAATCTGCTTGGAACAACAGAGATGTCTTTTTTAAGGGGCTTGGATGAAGAAGAATTTTACCAGAGAATTGATGAATATGTAGATTTTAATCCTGTATGTATTATTATTGCAAGAGGTGAGAATGTTCCAGGATATCTTATAGAGCAAGCTGAAGAAAAAAGCATTCCTATTTTATCAACTCAAATATCTACTACCAGATTTAGCAGTATGCTCTTAAATTATCTTGAAGAAAAACTTGCCCCTGTTAAGGTAATACATGGTGTGCTTGTAGATATCTATGGTATAGGTGTATTAATTAGAGGTGAAAGTGGAATTGGTAAAAGTGAAACTGCGATTGAGCTTGTTAAACGTGGACACCGTCTAGTTGCTGATGATATTATTGAAATCAAAAAAATTGGTGAACTTCATCTTTCAGGTACAGCACCAGAAAATGCACGCTATTTTTTAGAAATGCGTGGAATTGGCATTATAAATGTCAAGAACCTTTTTGGTGCAGGAGCTGTAAAACATTCCTCTCCTATTGATCTTACTGTTCGTTTAGAAAGATGGCGTGAAGATGAAGAATATGAAAGATTAGGGCTTGATGAAAACAAGACTGAACTTATGGATTTAAATATTGATGAAATAGTAATTCCTGTAAAACCAGGAAGAAACCTCGCGCTTGTTCTTGAAGTAGCTGCAATGAACTATAGAATGAAAACAATGGGATATAATGCTGCTGTTGATTTCACCGAGAATATTATGAGAAAAAAATAAAAATATAGACTAAGGGTGATAAAATAATGACATTATTTATGCGAAAGTTAAGACAGACAATAATAATTATTTCGATTGTTATCGCAATTTTATTTCTGCTATTTATAGGTGTTAATGCAGCAGAAGCAAATTATGATGTCATATTTAATCACCGAGATGCTGAGAAAGATGATTTTGGTCCAGGGACTTATCAATACCCACAAAATGAAATTTTTCAAAATAAGGGCAATTTATTTGATATAAGAGTATTTACAATTCTCGAATCAGAAAACAACTATCTTTTTAAATTTAATTTTAGTAATCTAACTGATCCCTGGAATGCAAAGTATGGATTTTCACTTCCTTTGATTGAACTTTATATTGATAATGGTGAGGGAGGAAGCAGCAAACCTTTTTATAAGGGCGCAAATATTTCTTTTGAGGAAGAATTTAACTGGAATAAATTTTTGAAGATTAGCGGCTGGTGGGTAAGACTATTTAATCCTGATAGCAAAGAAAGAGCTGTATTTGATTTAAATGAAATTTCTGCTGAAGATCCATATCAGGCAAATTCTGCAGAAGTTTCTATTGAGGAAAATACTATAGATATTAAAATTTCTAAGTCTGAGTTAGGTTCACTAAATAATAGTAAAATCATACTTTTGATTGGCAGCTTTGATCCTTTTGGTTATGATCATTTCCGTTCTTTTACTGAGGAAAAAAGATCCTGGCAGATATATGCAGAAACAGAACTTGATATAAATAAAATACCAAGAGTTATGGATATTCTTGTTCCCGAAGGTAGAAGCCAGAGAGAAATTCTTACAGAAGAATTGGCTAAAATACCTTCATTTGCGGTTCAAAGTTCTAATGCTGTGGATGAAATAGATGGAGAGGTTTCAAATATCAGTAGAACTGTTGATCTATTATTTCTTCTTTATATTTTATCTATTTTAGGTATAATATATTACTATAGGCAGAAAAACAATATTTAGAATAATGATGTCATATGAAATTTGAAAATAAGAAGACTTTGAGGTGGAATAATGACAGCTAATTCAATGAAGTTTTCAAAAGAGATTTTAAAAGAAGTTTCCAGAAGTTTTGCGCTTACAATTCCGATGCTGGATAAAGAAATAAAAGATGAAGTGTTATTAACTTATCTGCAGGATAGGATTCTTGATAACTTTGAAGATGAAATAAACCCAGCAGATTTTGAATTTCAGAAAAAAATGATGGACAAAGTAAGTCGTATTTTTTCTCCAGAAGAATATGATCGCAGCACTGATTTTAGAATAATTAAAGAGAAAAGCAGTTTGATTGAAAATAAATCTCTTCAAAAATTGAATAAGAACATTGAAAAGATCTATGATGTATATAAAAATTTTGATCCAAAAGTTAAGCAGATTTCTCACAAGTGGCTTGTTGAAATGAATGATGGAATGCAGAAATATCTTGATAAAAAGGTTGAAACTTTTGCTGAACTTGATGAATATTGCTATTATGTAGCTGGAACAGTCGGAGGTTTTTTAACTGAACTGATAATTTATAAAAAAGATCTTAAAGGTGAGAGAAAAAAAATTTTAAAAGAAAATTTTAATGATGCAGGTTTATTTCTTCAGAAAGTAAATCTAATTAGAGATATTAGAGAGGACCTTGAAAACAGAAATAAAAATTTTTGGCCTTTAGAAGAATTAGGAATCAGTGAAGAAAAACTTTCAGATCCAAAATATAAAAATGAAGCATTAGAGGCACTTTCAGTTATGCTAGATGATGTGAGGGAACATACAGCTGGATTAAAAAAATATTATCTTGCTTTGCCTGATTCATTAAGTGGTTATAAAAGATTTTTTTCTGTAAATAATGCTCTTGGTCTGGCTACTTTAAATAAACTAGAGAATAATCCTGAAGTTTTTTACGGTAATAAGGCAGTTAAGGTAAGCAAACTCACTTTTTTAAATATAATAAGAGCTCCAGAAAAATATTTTTTAAAACAAATTGCACACTAATATTTTCAGCCTGAAAGGAGTTAGTTTGTAAATGGAATTTTTGTTGATTACAGGTATGTCAGGTGCAGGGAAATCTCTTACATTAAATTATTTTGAAGATAGAGGCTATTTTTGTGTGGATAATCTTCCACCAGCTTTAATTTCTAAATTCGCAGAATTATGTATACAGTCTGATTTAGATAAAATTGCTCTTGTCAGTGATATTAGGGGACGAGAGTTTTTTAATGAACTTTTTGCAGAGTTAGAAAAACTAGAAAATTTAAAGCTTAACTATGATATTCTGTTTTTAGAGGCTTCAAACGAGGTTTTAATTAGAAGGTATAAAGAAAGCAGAAGAAGACATCCTCTTGATGAAGCAGGGAGAATGTTAGATGCGATAGAACAGGAAAGAAAAATGCTTGAGGAAATTAGAGGCCGAGCTACAAAAATTATTGATACGGGTGAATTGAAAAAATCAGAACTTCAGAAAGAATTAAATAATTGTTATTTTACAGAAACAAATACAAGCACTTTGCATTTAAGCTTAATATCATTTGGTTTTAAATATGGTATTCCAAGAGATGCTGATTTAGTAATTGATGTCAGATTTCTCCCCAATCCATATTATGTAGATTCATTAAAAAATAAAACTGGTGAGGATAAAGTTGTTCAAAACTACGTAATGAAATGGCCTGTTACTAATAAATTTTATGAGAAATTTTTTGATTTAATTGAATTTTTATTACCTGAATATAAAAATGAGGGTAAAAGTCATCTTTCAATAGCTGTTGGCTGCACAGGTGGTAAACACCGCTCGGTAACAACTGTATTGAAGTTAGCAGATATTTTAGAAGATTTACCTTATAATTATAACATTGAACATCGTGATATTGAAAAATAAATGATTAATTTTTTAATATATTAGATTTAATTACTTTAATTTTATTATATTATGCAAGGAAGTGTAATTATGAACCTGCCTAAATGGTTTTCTCCAGGTTTGGGTGTAAAAAGATGGTTTTTTCTTATTATTTTAGCCTTTATAATTATTACTATTGGAATGACATCTCTTTTTGGTTTTGATTTAAGTGTATATTTATCAACAAAATTAGATAATATTTTAAATAATATTTTGGCTTTTCGTTCTGAAATTGTAGTTAAACTTATTTCAGTATTTATTATTCTATGTGGCTTAGCACTTGTTTATTATTCTCTCCTTAAAATAAGAGATGAACTCAATACTCATATTACACCAAATGCAGAAATTCTTGATTTGTTATATGAAAAGAGACGTTCAAACAGAGGTCCAGAAATAGTAGCCTTTGGTGGAGGAACAGGTTTATCAAATTTATTAAGAGGATTAAAGAAGAAAAGCGATAATTTGACAGCTGTTGTCACTGTAGCAGACGATGGTGGAAGTTCTGGTCGTATAAGAGATGAAATGGGGATTTTGCCTCCCGGAGATATCAGGAATTGTCTTGTTGCCTTAGCTGATCGAGAACCGCTCATGGAAAAATTGTTCCAGCATAGATTTCAATCAGAAGGTGGATTGGAAGGCCATAGTTTTGGCAATCTTTATATTGCAGCAATGACAGAAGTTCTTGGAGATTTTGAAGAAGCAGTTAGGGCATCAAGTAAAATCCTTGCAATAAGGGGTAAGGTACTGCCAGCAACTAATGAGAATATAGCTTTAGGAGCAGTTTATAGTGATAATGAAGAAAAAATTGGTGAATCAGCCATTCCGGTTTATGATAAAAAGATAAAAAGAGTATTTTTATCTCCAGATAATGCAGAAACTACACCTGAAGTTAAAGAATCTATTGAAAATGCTGATCTGATAATCATAGGACCTGGAAGTCTATACACCAGTATTTTGCCGAATTTACTTGTTGATGGTATTGTAGAGTCTATAAAAGAAAGCAGTGCATTGAAATTATATATTTGTAATGTAATGACACAGCCTGGTGAAACAGATGGTTATACTGCTGCAGATCATGCTGAGGCAATAATAAATCACTGTGGAACAGGAGTTTTTAATCATATAATTGTTAATAATCAACCTGGTTCAACAGAACTGCAAAAAAAGTATGAGCAAGAAGGAGCATATCCAGTTAAAATAGACCACAAGCGTCTTAAAAACTTTGGTTTAAATATTGTCGAAGCAGATTTATTGAAAAAAAATAGTTATTTACGTCATGATCCTGAAGTATTAGCAGAATTAATATATAGTTTAATCAAGTAGATTATAAATCTATAATTTTTTAAGAAGGTGTTAAAATGTCATATACTGATCAAGTTAAAGAAGAACTGACACGTAAAAATGATCAGGATTATCAAAAACAGCTTGCAGAATTATCTGCTCTTATAAGAGTTGATGGCTCAATCCAAATTTCAAATCAGCATCTAGCTGTTAAAGTTAAACTTTTCCATGGCAATTTAGCGAGAAGAATTTATTCTTTAATAAAAGATAGATTTGGTTTTAATATTGAGATTAGAGTAAGGCGGGATAAAAAATTCAATATCAGCCACACATATGAAATACTGGTAACACCACAGCCAGGAGTACGGGAATTTTTGCTTGAACTTGGTTTTTTAACTCCCCAAAACAAATTAGTATTTAATATCAAAGAAGAATATTTAGGATCTCGAAAACTATCACAGGCTTATTTACGTGGATTATTTCTTGCTGGAGGTTCAGTTAATAGTCCTAAAAGTGAGTATCATCTTGAATTCCGCTGTGAGCGGGAAAGTCTGGCTGATGATCTGAGTTTATTACTTTCTAATTTTGATTTAAAAGCACATCGGACAAAACATAAGGGCAATTATGTTGTATATTTCAAAAGCTATTCTGAAATTATTAAAATATTAAATATTATTGGGGCTCATCAAGCAATGCTAAAGATGGAAAATGATCATATTGTTAAAGAGCTAAAAAATAATGTCAATAGAAGAGTTAACTTTGAAACAGCTAACTTAGAAAAATCTGTTTCTGCTGCTATGGATCAATTGGAAAACATTAGAATAATAGAAAGAGAGAAAGGCCTTGATACTTTAACAAGTGGATTACAGGAAATGGCAGAAATTCGCAGAAAAAATCCATATGCCTCTCTTAAGGAATTAGGAGAAATTTTGGACCTGAGCAAATCAGGTGTAAACCACAGATTACGGAGAATAAAAAAAATAGCAGATCAATATAGATAAATTATGCCAGATTGACTTGAAATATATTTATTAGATGATATAATATAAATGATGATAAAAAAAGATATTAAAAAATTAATACAGTAATTTACCAGCTGATTTTAGTCAGCTTTATTTTTGGCTGCATCGGGACAAATTTGTTCCATTTGGACAAAACCGTTCCAACTTGGAGGCTAAACATGGAAAAACTATTTAAAATACAGCAAAAAATCGTACCAGAAATAGTTAAAAAAGCTCAGCAGAGATATAATATATTGCGTGGTATATATTATAATCAGCCTATAGGTAGGAGAGCTCTAGCAAAAATATTAGGTCTCAGTGAGAGGACTATCAGAAATGATTTAGAGTTTTTTGAAAAAAATAGTTTTATAGAAATTAGTCCTGCTGGTACTCGTATTACTAGAATTGGTGAAGAATTTTTGATAGAATTAGATGAATACATAAAAGAACTTCGAGATATTAGTCAACTTGAAAAAAGACTTCAAAATATTTTAGGTCTCAGAAAAGTAAAATTAGTTAATGGAGCAGTTCCTGCTGGTAATATAAAAGCAGAAATAGGACGCACAGCAGCACAACTTTTAAAACAAGAAATTAAAAATGGTGATACACTTGCTGTCACAGGCGGGACAACACTGGCCCAGGTTGCACGAGAAATGACATATAGTTCAGAAAGAAGGAATATAACTGTGGTTCCTGGAAGAGGTGGACTTGGTGAGAATGTAGAAATCCAGGCAAACACTATTGCTGCTCAGCTTGCTAAAAAACTTGGAGGAAGTTATCATTTGCTTCAGATACCTGATAATATGGCAGAAGAGAATATATATCGGATTACAAAAGAGCCAACCATTCAGAAAACTCTGCAGATTTTAAAAAAAGCAAATATTTTGATACATGGTGTTGGTACTGCAGAAGATATGGCAGGTAGAAGAGGAATGACGCGCAAAGAAATTAATGAGTTATTAAAAGCTGGTGCAGTTAGTGAAGCATTTGGATTTTACTTTAATGCAAGAGGAGAAATTATTTATTCAACAACAAGTGTTGGATTAAATCTTGATGATTTAAGAAATATAAATAAAGTAATAGTTGTAGCTGGAGGAGAGGATAAGGCAGAGGCGATTCTTGCTGCTGTTTCTCCTGTTTACCAGGATATTTTAATTACAGATGAAATTACAGCCAAAAAGATTATCTCTCTTAAGGGGGGTGAGGCCGAAGCAAGGCTGGCAAATTAAAAATCAGCAGTTAACTAGTTTTCTTAAATTCTTTGTTTAGTAAATTAACTAAACTATTTATTTTTTCAAACACAAAAAGGAGGAATTTTAAATGACAAAAAGAGTAGCAATTAATGGATTTGGTAGAATTGGACGTGGATATCTTAGACTTGTAGAAGGTAGAGATGCTGATATAGAGATTGTAGCAATTAATGATCTCGTAAATGTTGAAAACTTAGCTTACTTACTTAAATATGACTCTGTACACGGAAGATTTGATGGCACTGTTGAAATTGAAGACGGGAATTTAGTAGTTAACGGCAAAAAAATTAAAGTAACTGCTGTTAAAGACCCAGCTGAACTTCCATGGGAAGAAAATAATATCGATGTAGTTATTGAATCAACTGGTGTATTCCGTAAAAAAGAGCAATTAATGAAACATATTGAAGCTGGAGCAAAAAGAGTTATCTTAACTGTACCTGCAAAAGATAAAATTGATAATACAATTGTATTAGGTGTAAATGACGATGATCTTTCTGATGATGATCTAATTGTTTCAAATGCATCCTGTACAACAAACTGTTTAGCTCCTTTAGCTAAAGCATTAAATGATGAATTTGGTATCGAAAAAGGCTTAATCACTACAATTCATGGTTATACTACTAGTCAGGGTATTTTAGATATGCCTTCTTCAAAAATAAGAAGAGGTAGAACTGCTGCTGAGAACATTATTCCTACAACAACAGGTGCAGCTATTGCTACAACAAAAGTTCTTCCGGAATTAGAAGGTAAAATTGATGGAATGGCTATGCGTGTTCCTGTACCCAATGGCTCTTGTGTAGATGGAGTATTCACCTTAAATAAAGAAGTAACTGTAGAAGAAGTAAATGCTATGTTTAAAGAAAAAGCAGAAGGTGAAATGAAGGGTGTACTTGGCTATACTGAAGAAGAATTAGTTTCAAGAGATATCATGGGTCAGTTTGAATCTTCTATGGTTGATGCTAAATCAACAATGGTAGTAAATGGGAATATGGTTAAAGTTATTTCCTGGTACGATAATGAAATGAGCTATACAAATAGAGTTGTTGACTTAACACTAAAACTGTAAATTATCATATATTAATTTCAGGGTCAGGATTTTCCTGTCCCTGGAATTTTTAGATTCTGTTCATTAAAACGGAGGTATGAAATTATGAAGAAAACACTTAAAGATATGGATTTTAAGGGTAAAAAAGTGCTGGTTAGAGTCGATTTTAATGTTCCTCTTAAAAATGGAAATGTTACAGATACAACTAGAATAAAGGCAGCTTTACCTACCATTGAATATTTAATAAGAGAAGAAGCTAAAGTTCTTCTAATTTCTCATCTGGGTAGACCCGGTGGAGAAGTTAAAGAAGATTTGAGAATGGATCCTGTAGCAAAAGAATTAGCTAATTTACTTAACAAAGAAGTTAAAAAGGCAGATGACAGCATAGGTGAAGATGTAAAAAATGCTGCTGATAATTTAGAAAATGGAGAAGTTTTATTACTGGAAAACAGCAGATTTCATGCAGGTGAAAAAGCTAATGATCCTGAATATGCAAAAGCTCTTGCTTCACTTGCTGATTTATATGTAAATGATGCTTTTGGTGCTGCTCACAGAGCACATGCAACAACAGTTGGAGTAACAGAATACTTACCATCTGCTGCTGGATTCTTGATGCAGAAAGAATTAAATGCATTAGGAGAAGTAATGGAAAATCCTGAAAGACCATTTGTTGCAATTATGGGTGGAGCTAAAGTTTCCGATAAAATAGATGTAATTAAAAACTTAATAACTAAAGTTGATACTTTGATTGTGGCTGGTGGAATTGCCAATACATTTCTTTTAGCAAAAGGTTATGAGGTTGGAGATTCACTTGTAGAGGCTGATAAAGTAGAATTAGCAAAAGAATTAATGGAAGAAGCAGAAGAACTGGGTGTAGATATTGTAGTACCAGAAGAAGTTGTCATTGCAGATGATTTTGCTGAAGATGCAGAAAGCAAAGTAGTAAAAGCTGATCAAATTCCTGCTGGCTGGCAGGTTTTAGATTGTGGAGGTCCAGCTAGTTTAGAAAAATATAAAGAGATTATAAAAAATGCTAAAACAGTAATCTGGAACGGTCCACTTGGTGTTTTTGAAATGGAAAAATTCGCTAATGGTACTATTGAGCTTGCAAAAGCCCTTGCTGAATCAGATGCACATTCAGTTATAGGTGGTGGAGATTCTGCAGCAGCAATAAATATGGCTGGTGTTGCAGATAAAATGAATCACATCTCTACTGGTGGTGGAGCTTCATTAATGTTTTTTGAAGGTAAAGAATTACCTGGTGTAGCTGCTCTCGATGATGTTGAATAATTAGATTAACATAAAAGGGGGAAAATTAAATGCGTAAACCATTTATTTGTGGTAACTGGAAAATGAATAAAAATGTTAAAGAAGCTGAAGAAATGATTATAGAGCTTAAAGATAAAGTTGAAGGTGTAAATAATGTGGAAATGGGTATCTGTCCTACTGCTCTCTGTCTTACAACAGTCAAAAATGCTGCAGAAGGTAGTGATATAGTAACAGGTGCTGAAAATATTTACTGGAAGGACTCTGGGGCTTTTACAGGAGAAATTTCTGCTAAAATGCTTGCAGATAGTAATATTGAATATACTATTATTGGTCACTCAGAGCGAAGAGAAATTTTTGGAGAAAGTGATTATGAAGTAAATATGAAAGTTCATTCTGCTTTAAAGCATGGTATAAAACCTATCGTATGTGTTGGTGAAACATTAGAAGAAAGAAAAGCTGACCAAATTGAAGCAAAAGTAAACTTTCAAGTTAATGCAGCACTTGCCGGTTTAGAGGAAGAGCAGTTAGAAGATATTGTAATTGCTTATGAACCTATCTGGGCAATTGGAACAGGAGAAACTGCTTCTGCAGAAGAAGCAAATCGCGTTATTGGAATTATTCGCGAAAATATTAGAGATCAATATCCTGAAGCTGCTGATAAGATTCGTATACAATATGGTGGTAGTGTTAAGCCACATAATGTTGAAGAAATCATGGCTCAAGAAGAAATTGATGGTGCTTTAGTTGGAGGAGCCAGCTTAAAAGCGGAATCTTTTTCTGAAATCATATTAAAAACAGCAGAATTATATAAATAAACTGTAAGTTTATTCTTTTAGAATAATACAGTAATTAATACAGTAATTGATAAATAATGAGCCTATAATCGCAAATAAGTATATAAGGAGGTTAAGAGATGGATAGAGTTAAACCACTTGCCCTGATTATTATGGATGGTATTGGAATCAATGAAAATGCAGAAGGAAATGCTGTTTATTTAGCAGATACTCCTTATCTTGATAAATTATCTGAAGAATACCCTCATTCTGTTTTAAAACCATCCGGTGAAGCAGTTGGTCTGCCGGAAGGTCAAATGGGCAATTCAGAAGTTGGGCACTTAAATATTGGTGCAGGTAGAATAGTTTATCAGGATTTTACCAGGATAAATAAAGCTGTCGAAGAAAAGCACCTTCTAGAAAATGAAGTACTAAAAAAAGCTGTACAACATGCAAAAGAAAATGATGGTGCACTTCATTTAATCGGACTTTTATCTGATGGTGGAGTTCATAGTCATATTAAACATCTTTTTGGATTGATAGAAATGGCTGACCGTGCAGATTTAGAAAAAGTATATATTCATCCAATTCTAGATGGTCGTGATACACCACCTACAAGTGGAGTCGGCTATTTAAAAGAACTGGAAGAAGAGCTTGAAGAAGTAGGTATTGGCAAAATAGCTACAGTAAGCGGCCGCTACTATACTATGGACCGTGATAACCGCTGGGATAGAAGCAAAAAAGCATATGATGCCCTTGTTTTAGGAGAGGGTGTTGAAGGAGAAGATGCAGTTACTGCGGTTGAAAAATCATATGAAGAAGATATCGAAGATGAATTTGTATTACCCACAGTAATTAAAGAAAATGGAGAACCTGTGGCTACAATGGAAGATCATGATTCTGTTATTTTCTTCAACTTTAGAGCTGATAGAGCTCGTCAGATCACAAGAGCATTAAAAATTGATGGCTTTGATGAATTTGAACGTGCTGAATCACATCCTAAAGATCTTTATTATGTCACAATGACAGAATATGATGAGACATTTGATTTGCCTGTGGCTTTTGAACCTGTAGAAATAGAAGATGGTTTGGGTCAGGTATTAAGTAGAGAAGGCTTAAAACAGTTGAGAATAGCAGAAACCGAAAAATATGCACATGTAACTTTCTTTTTCAATGGTGGAGTAGAAGAACCAAATGAGAATGAAGACAGAATTTTGATACCTTCACCTCAGGTTGCAACTTATGAAATGCAGCCGGAAATGAGTGCCTATGAAGTTACTGATACACTTCTAGAAAAAATTGAAGAAGATGAATATGATGTGATAATTTTAAATTATGCTAATGCTGATATGGTTGGACATACAGGGTATTTAGATGCTGCAGTTAAAGCTGTTGAGACTGTAGATGACTGTCTTTCAAAATTAGTACCTGCTATTCTTGAAAAAGGTGGTCAGGCTTTAATTACTGCTGATCACGGCAATAGTGAACAGATGGGTAAACAGGATGATCCTTTTACTGCCCATACTGCTAATCTAGTACCACTTTATTATGTGGGTGGTCCCGAGAATAAAGGTATTGCATCAGGTATACTGGCTGATATTGCACCAACTATGCTTGATATTCTGAATATAAACAAACCTGGCAAAATGACAGGTGAATCACTTATCATTGATAAAAAATAAATCTAAAAACTGCTGATTACCCGGATATTTAAAAATCCGGGTATCAGATAATAATATTTTCAAATTCCTAAGGAGGTTTTAATTATATGTTAAATACAACAATTATAGATGTACTTGCACGCGAAATTCTTGATTCAAGAGGTAATCCAACTGTTGAGGTAGAGATAGTTTTAGAAGATGGTGTAATGGGAAGAGCAGCAGTTCCTTCTGGTGCTTCAACAGGAACCAGAGAAGCAGTTGAATTAAGAGATGGTGGAGAGCGTTATCTTGGTAAAGGTGTTCTTAATGCAGTAGATAATGTAAATGAGATAATTGCTCCTGAACTTATTGGTATGGATGTTCGCAATCAGATTGAAATTGATAGATTAATGATTGAATTGGATGGTACTGAAAATAAAGGTAAACTAGGTGCTAATGCAATTCTAGGTGTATCAATGGCAGCAGCAAAGGCTGCAGCAGAAGCTACAGGCACTTACTTATACAATTACATTGGTGGTATGAAAGCAAATACTTTACCAGTTCCAATGATGAATATACTTAATGGTGGAGAACATGCAGATAATAATGTTGATCTTCAAGAATTTATGATTATGCCTGTTGGTGCAGTTAGTTTCCGTGAAGCATTACAGATGGGTGCAGAGGTTTATCATAATCTTAAGAAAGTATTACAGAATAAAAGCCTTGGTACAGGTGTTGGTGATGAAGGTGGATTCGCTCCTGATTTAGGTTCAAACGAAGAAGCTCTGCAGGTTATTGTTGAGGCAATTGAAGCAGCGGGTTATGAACCTGGTGAAGACTTCTATATTGCTCTTGACCCTGCAGCATCTGAGTTTTATAAAGATGGTAAATATGTACTTGCTGGAGAAGGTGTAGAAAAGTCATCTGAAGAAATGATAGATTTCTATGAAGAATTAGTAGATAAATATCCTATTATTTCTATTGAAGATGGACTTGCAGAGGGTGACTGGGATGGCTTTGCAATGATGACAGAACGTCTTGGTGATAAGATTCAAATAGTTGGTGATGATCTTTATGTAACAAACTCTAAGATCTTAGAACGTGGAATTGAAGAAAAATCAACAAATTCTATCTTAATAAAAGTTAACCAGATCGGTACATTAACAGAAACATTAGAAACTATTGAAATGGCTACCAAAGCTGGATTTACTTCTGTAGTATCTCACCGTTCAGGTGAAACAGAAGATGTTACTATTGCTGATTTAGTTGTTGCTATGAATACAGGTCAGATTAAGACTGGAGCACCTGCTCGTTCAGAAAGAGTAGCTAAATATAATCAGCTTTTAAGAATTGAAGATAGCCTGGGTGAAGAAGCAGTTTATGCAGGTAAAGATGCTTTCTTTAGCATAAAGTAGATATTAGATATATTTATCTTGCAAAATATAGATTAGTTTAGTAAAATAATAAATACAGCTTAGTTAAAAGTTGGTAATTATCAAGGGAGTAGAATATAATTTTCTGCTTCCTTTTTTTATTTTTATAAAGAAGTAATTCATTGAAAAGAATATATTTAAATATTTTTATGTTTAGTTTATAAATCTTTTTAAATCACTTATCACCTTTATTTTCTCTTCAATCTTTTTGCGATCTGCTGTATTTATAAGTGGACTTATTACAATTGCATTTTTCAGTTCTTCAAAATATTTAGTGGCAATAATTAAATCATATTTTTTAAAATCAGACTGCATAGTTAAAAAATAATTTTTAGAAGTAAAAGTGATATTTTTAAATGAGTTCTGCAGCCTATTTTTAATTAAATGACTAATAGTAAAATTATTGTCATGAATTATTAGAGCATTTAGAGTTTGGATTTTAGATTCAATTAATTTTAGAAATAATATTCCTAGATAATTAAGATCAATATCATTTAAATTTAAAGATAAATTTTCTTCTATAACATCTTTAAATGATTCTGCTAGATAAAAAGTATAGGGGTTATTATCTATAATTTTTTTTAATTCGTGGTTTTGAATTGAAATAAATTCATAATTTAAGTTAAATCTATCATTTAGAATTATATTAACTAAGTAGTTTTTTAAATCTATATAAGCAAATTGATCATCCAATTTTATATTTTTAGATAAATTATTTTTATAGGTATTTATTATTTTTTCAGAAGTTATTTTAATTCTATCATTTATTCTGTTATTTAGATATGAGCTGTTTTGATGAGTTTTATTAAAATTTGTTAAAATTAAAAACAAAACAAAAAGTACTGATTTTTCTTTTTCTTCTTTAAATTGTGGGAATTCTTTATTAATTTTAGATATGAAAGAATCAAAACTTTTAGGAAAACTTAATTCTTCCTTAAATATTGATAGATTATCTATATTTTTTATTTTTTTATTTTTTAAATCTCTCTCAATACTAAAAGCAAGATAAATCAATATAAATAAAAATGAAGCAGTTGTAAAATAAAGGTTATATTTTTTCTGGATATCAAGAATTACAGAAGATAATATATTTAGTTTAGATAAAAGATTCAATTCTTCTAAAAGATTGTAATTTTCTATTTT
>CAZYRX010000001.1:127420-136040 GCA_964649895.1 uncultured Halanaerobium sp. | reverse complement strand
AGAGATCTCTTGAATTATAAAAATTAAGAAATCATAAAAATTAAAATAATTTAAATATGCTAACTGGAGGGGCAAGAAATGCAGTATAGAAAATTTGGAGATCTTAATATTGAGGTTTCAGCACTTGGTTTTGGTGCAATGCGGCTGCCGATAAATGGTGATGATTCTTCAGATATCGATAAGGAAAAAGCAGTTGATATGATCCGATATGCAGTTGATAATGGTGTAAATTATATAGATACAGCCTGGCCATATCATCAGGGTGAAAGTGAAAGGCTTGTTGCTGAAGTGCTTAAAGATGGTTACCGTAATAAAGTTTATCTTGCAACAAAGCTTCCAATGTGGGAGCTTGAAGAAAAGTCTGATCTTGATAAATATTTTAATAAACAGCTGGAAAAATTAGAAGTTGAAAAAATTGATTTTTATCTACTGCATGGACTTAATAAAAAAAGATGGGAAACAATAGAAAATCTTGATATCTTAAATTGGGCTGAAGAAAAAAAGAATCAAGGTAAAATTAAGTATTTGGGTTTTTCTTTTCATGATAGCTATCAAGTATTTGAGAAAATTTTAGACAGTTATGATTGGGATTTTTGCCAGATTCAATATAATTACTTAGATACTGAGTATCAGGCTGGGAGAAAAGGATTAAAACGAGCTTATGAAAAAGGTATTGGAGTAATAATTATGGAACCTCTCAGAGGAGGATGGCTGGCACAAGAACCACCAGAAGAAGTGCAGGAGTTATTTTCTTCTCAAAATGAAGAAAGAACCCCAGTTGAATGGGCTCTTCATTGGCTCTGGAGTCAAAAAGAAGTATCCTTAGTTTTAAGTGGTATGAGTACTATGCAGCAGGTTAAAGAGAATTTAAAAACAGCAGATAAATCGGAGATTGGTTATTTAAGTAAGTCCGAATTCAAAATGATGGAAAAGGCTTCAGAAAAAATGAGAGGTCCGGTTACATGTACACGCTGTGAATATTGTCTGCCTTGTCCTGAAGAAGTTAATATTCCTCAAAATTTTCATTTATATAATCGGGCAAAACTTTTTGATAAAGGTGAAGAAATGTCTGAAAAGTACTATGAAATGGATAAAAAAGCTAGAGCAGATAACTGCATTGAATGCGGGCAGTGTGAAGATGCATGTCCTCAAAATTTAGATATAATTGATTTATTAAAAGAGGTTCATTGTTTTTTTGAGCAGCAATCACGATAATAATACTAATATTATTTCTAAGCTGACTAATTAGTTATAAAAAAATATTAATTATCATTTGTTTTCTAAAATAAATATAAATCTTTATTAAGGTTCCTCTTTTTAGGAAAGCAAAAGGGGAATCTTTTTGTTTTCAAAACTCTTTCTATGATATAATAATGTTAGCAATAGGAGTTGATTTGATGGCTGAAAAAATAATTAAATTAATATATAATCCTGCTGCAGGTGATAAGTCTTTTCCAAAGCATTTAGATTCTTTTATTGCGAAGTTTCAGAAGGCAGGTTTTAAAATAAGTATTTTTAGAACTAGAGAGTCAGGTGATTTTGATCAAGTTTTTGATGATATTGATGAGAGGTTTGAGGCTGTAATTGTTGCAGGCGGAGATGGTTCAGCAAATAATGTTCTTAATATAATGCAGAAAGAGAATATCGAGCTGCCATTGGGAATTATCCCTGCGGGGACTGCAAATGATTTTGCTTCTTTTTTAGGTATGTCTCAGAGTATAGAGAGAAGTTTTGATAGAATTTTAAGATGGAATATAAAAGAGATAGATATTGGTAAGGTAAATGACCGTTATTTTTTAAATGTATGTGTTGGTGGTATAATTTCTAATATTGCACATGGAACAGAAACAGAAATGAAAAACAGACTGGGGAAAGTTGCTTATTATCTTTATGGATTGAAAGAACTGCCAAATCTAAAACCTATGTCACTTAAAATAAGTACATCTAAAGATGAATTTAAAGATAATTTTCTTGCTTTTTTTATTTTCAACAGTAAAGATGCAGGAGGATTTAAAAATATTGCTAAAAATGCATCGATAGATGATGGATTATTTGACTTTATTGCTGTTAAAGCAGGTAATATTTTAAAGATTAGTTCAGCAGCTGCAGAAATTTTTCAGGGTAATTATGTTAACAATGATAATTTGATATATCTTCAAGATAATTATTTTAAAATTGAGAAAAAAAATATTAATGATAATATTGACCACTGTGATATTGATGGAGAAAAGGGGCCTGGTTTTCCTTTAGAGATCACGCTTTTACCTTCAGCTTTAAAAGTTTTTACAGCATAACTTTTAAATTAATGCAGGATAAATTGAAATTATGACTAAATATATTATATATGAAAGAAAAATATATAATTAATGTAAACAATTTTGCCCTGCTGCCAGGTAAAAGCCTCTCATTTGAGAGGCTTTTATCGTCTAGAAATATATTTCAGTGAATCTAAACAGATATTATTAATTATAGATTGGAGAAAAATATGAAAATCAAAAAAAACGATAACATACATCAAAAAATATTTTTACTTAGTATTATAAGCTGTTTATTATTAATAGCTATATTTTCTTCATTTTCAACAGCCGCAGAAAATAATAAAAAAGAAATTGAATTTTGGACAATTAATTTAAAATCTAATTATGAAGATTATTTTTTAAAGAAAATTAATGAATATCAATTAGAAAATCCTGATATTAAAATCAAATGGGAGGATTTAAGTTTTTATTCTATAAAGCAAAATTTAATGTTCAGAATGGGAGGGGATATCCCTCAACTGGTAAATTTATCACCAGAGTTAATGTCTTCACTTCTGCATGAGGGACTTCTTTATCCTATTTCAGAATTTAAAAAAGATTATAGTAAGGAATTTTATCAAAAATTATGGGAAACAGGAAGATATCAAGGGGAAATTTATGCTTTTCCCTGGTATTTAAGTTCAAGAATCATGGCATATAATAAAGAGATATTTGCAATTGCTGGTTTAGATCCTGCCAAACCACCCGAAACATATAAAGAATTATATGATGCTGCAGAAGTTATTAAAGAAAAAACTGGTGTTTATGCGTTTATGCCGAGAATAAAAATTTATCAGGAATTTTTGAAAGCAGGAATAACTTTGTTTGAAGAAAAAGAAGGAACTTTAGAACCAGCTTTTAATACAGAAAAAGCTTTAGAAATAATTCGCAACTATCAAAGATTGGCAGAAAATGATATTATTCCATCAGATAGTTTGACAGCTAATTTTAATATAGCAGTAGAAAGGTATTTGGAAAATGATCTAGCTATATTAATTACTGCACCTCAATTTTTAAAAAGAATAGAAAATGATTCTGAATATATTAGAGATATGACAGGATTAGCCCCACTTCCTACTGCTGAAGCTGGAATATTCAATGCTTCATTGATGAATCTTGTTATTCCTAGGGGTGCAGAATTTAAAAAAGAAACAGCGGAATTTGCAGCTTTTTTAACAAATTCAAAATCACAGCTCGAATTTTCTGGACTAACAGGAGTACTTCCTTCTGCCAAAATAGATACCGATAGTTTGGATATGGATACAATAGACCGAACTATATTGAATGAATATAATAAATTCAATTACACTTCAAGTGATAACAATTCTTTAACCGAAAATGCCAGACAAATATTAATGATGAACCTAGATAAAACAACTGACCTAACTCTACTTGAACAAAAATCAAATGATATAATAAAATTAATGGATCAACAGTTCGCAAGAGCTTTTGCAGGGAAAATTTCTGCTGAAGAAGCTTTAGAATTAATGGAGATTGGCTGCATAAAAATTTTGAATGAAGAATAATATTTCTATAAGGAGAAAAAAATGAAAATAATTAAAATCAATTCAATTTTAGCATTAGTGATATTTTTGATTATTATATTTTCTATTAATTCAGCTGCATATTTTGAGACTGTTCATCCAAGACCAAGCCTTCTTAAGATTAGAGATGCAGAAAAAGCTTTAAGAGAAGCAAAAGCAGCTGTAGATAATATAGAAAATAAATATAAATTAGTGGATTATAAAAAAATAGATAATACTTTAAATAAACTTGAAATTATAAACAGGGAAATGACTGATGCTTATCAGGTAATGGATGATGAGTTAACAGCTGCCAAAGCCAAGGAAATTATAGAATTAAGCAAAAAATTAGAATTAATGACAGTAGAACCTAAACCAGTTCAGTTTAGGGCTTTCTGGCTTGACAGTAGAACTCTCTCTCAGAAAAAGAATAGAGACGATATCGCAGAGTTTTTAGAAAGAGCAAAAAAATCTAATTTTAATGTTATAATTCCTGAGGTGTTTTTTAAAGGTTTAAGTATTATTCCAAACAATAATTATTTTAGGCAGGATCCACGTTTTAAAAAATGGGAAGAAGACCCTCTCCAGGTTTTAATAGAAGAAGCACATAGAAGAGAAATTGAGGTACATGCCTGGGTCTGGGTTTTTAATGAAAATACTCATGGGAAACCGGGTAGACTTTTGCAGGAAAATCCTGAATGGGCAAATAAAGATAAAGAAGGCAATATTGTTACCTATCATAACTCCACCTGGCTAAGTCCTTCAAGAGAAGATGTTAGGAAATATTTACAGAAAAGATATCAGTATTTAGTTGGAAATTACAATTTAGATGGCATAAATTTAGATTACATTCGTTTTCCTGAGGAATATAGAGGTAGTTTTGGTTTTGATGAACATACAATAAAGTTATTTACTGAAAAAACAGGATTTGATGTCTTTGATATAGAAAATAATAATAAAGAAGCACAGAATGAATGGAATAGGTTTAGAGAAGATTTAATTACACAAATGGTTAAAGACACTTCAGAAATTTTAAAAAAGGAAAATCCAGATATTTTGATTTCTGCTGATGTTATACCAGGTATTAGTGAGGCGAGATATCGAGCTCTACAAAATTGGAAATTATGGCTTGATAAAAATTATTTAGACTTCGTTTTACCGATGACATATACTACAAATCTGTTTTCTGAACTACAAAATTGGGTTAAAAATGACCGCAGTGCAGTTGACAAAGCAATTTACCCCGGTATATCTGTGTTTAAGTTATCTCAACAGCAGCTTTTAGATCAAATTTCAGAAATAGATAAAATTAACCCAAATGGGCTTTCACTTTTTGCAGCAGCTCATTTAACTGAACAGGATTATAATGTTTTAAAAGAAGGTTATTTTAAAAAAGAAGCAATATTACCTCATCAGGATAAAGAAAAAGCTGTTGATTCAGTTAAAAAAATGATTTTTAAACGAATTGAATTTATTCAATCATCTGGAGATATGAATACTTATCTGGCTTTAGCTGTTAATAATTACTTAAAACAGTTTGATGAAAATTACAGCCTCAACTTAATTGATAATTATTTAAAAGAAAATAATCAGAAGACTACAAATATTGAAGTGATATTAACTGAGGATTTTGTTGATTATATGAAGCGAAGAGGTTTTTTAATATCAGATGAAATTTTGGAAGTCCTGCTTGATGATTTTGTTTATCTTTATAATATATTGAATTTATATTAACAAATCAAAATATTAACTGGAGGTGAATCACATTGGCTGATTATCCTTTTATATCCTGTCAAATCAATTTTTATCCTCTCTACACGAATAAAGTGGGAGAAAAAGTAAAAGAGGTTATTGAGATCATAGATAAGACCGGACTTCAGACTGATAAGAATCCCTTATCAACAATTGTATATGGAAGAAGCAATGAAATTTATGAAATGTTAGGAAAAATAACAAATAAAATGACCGAAGAAAATGTGGAATTTTCTATGAACTGCAGTATATCTAATAGCTGTGGCTGTGAAATTTAGTATTAATCTTATTTAAAAATTAAATGTAATTGTTTTAAGACTGGAGGACTAATAATGGGATTAAATTTAAAAATGACTATTTTAGTGGAAAATACAGTTTATAAACAGGGGCTTTTGGCTGAACATGGTCTTTCAATATACCTTGAATTTGGCAGAAAAAAATATTTGTTTGACAGCGGACAAGGTATGGTATTAAAACATAATGCTGAAGAATTAGACATAGCTTTTTATGAACTTGATGGACTAATTTTAAGTCATGGACATTATGACCATACAGGTGGAATTCCATTTCTTTTAGAACAAAAAACAGATCTTGAGATATATGCACATCCTGATTTTCAAATAGATCGTTATTCTATGAGGGGTAAAAGGCTAGCTCCAGTATCTTATTCTGGCCCTAAAATTAAAGATTTTAATAAAATAAAAAATTTGAGTGAAATAGAAAAAGGTATGTTTTTAACTGGTGAAATTAAAAATGCAAAAAATTATCTAAATGAGAAATATAAACGTAAAAATAACAGCGGTTATAAAACAGATGATTTTTCTGATGATATGAGTTTATATTTTGAAGGTAAAAACGGTTTGATTATTATTCTCGGATGCAGCCACAAGGGTGTAAAAAATATAATTACGGAAATTATAGACAAAAGTGGAATAGATAATGTTGATAAAATTATTGGTGGTATGCATTTAATGAAAGCTGATAAAAATATATTAAAAGAGCTCAGTGAATTTTTTAAAAAAATTGATCCATCTGAAATTTATCCACTCCACTGTACAGGCAAAGAAGCTGCTTCATATTTTAGAGAAAGATTGGGTGATAAAGTTAAATTTGCTGGAGTCGGCAGTATAATTGAGGGGGAAATATAATGAAGAGCTCATTTACAATAGGCCAGATTTTTGGCATTCCTGTTAAAATACATTTTAGTCTTTTAATTATCTTACCTTTTTTTGCCTGGGCTTTTGGCAGTAATATAATTTATCTCACAGAATACACAGATATAGCAAGAAGAGAATTAATATTTAATCCATATCTACTAGGAGCTTTAATGTCAGTTTTACTCTTTATAAGTATTTTAATTCATGAATTGTCACATGCACTTGTGGCCAGGAAAAATGGTCTTGAAACTACTGATATTACTCTGATGCTTTTAGGTGGATTGGCAAATATGGAAGACATGTCAGAAGAACCAAAAAAAGAAATTAAAATTGCTTCAAGTGGGCCAGCTGCAAGTTTAATATTAGGGGGGATACTTTTATTAGCAGCATGGGGTTCGCCAGATTTTATAATTGAAGATATAAGATTAGTAACACTTTATACTGGTCAGTTAAATATTTTTCTGGCTATATTCAATTTACTTCCTGCATTTCCATCTGATGGAGGTAGAATACTTAGAGCATTTATCGCTCAGAAAAAATCTCTGCGTGAAGCAACCGAAATAGCTGCCAGAGTAGGTAAAGGATTTTCTTTGTTTTTTGGTATTGTAGGTTTTATGACAGGGAATTTTTTGCTGGTTTTTATAGCGATTTATTTATATGTCGCTGCTGCTCAAGAAGATCAATTTAATAATATAAAATCTGCATTATCCGATTTAACAGTTGGTGATTTAATGACAGAAGAAGTAAAAACAGTTCCTGTAAATTTAAGTGTCCATCGATTAATAGAAAAAATGTTTGAAGATAAGCACTCAGGATTTCCTGTAACTAGAGATGACAAAGTTGTAGGGGTTGTAACTATGGAAGATGCTCAAAAAATTCCACAGGAAGAATACAGCAATACCCCAGTTCAGGCAATTATGGAAAAAGACTTACACTGTGTAAAAAAAGAAGATGCTCTATTTAAAGCATTTGAACTTTTATTTCAAAAAGATATAGGAAGATTAATTGTGCTTGATGAAAACGGAGAATTAGAAGGTATAATTACACGTTCAGATGTAATGACTGGTATTAGGGTTAGACAGTTGGAAAATATAAAAAAAGATGAGGAGTAAAAAATATGAACTTCTTTAAATATTACATTATAACAGCAGTAGTGTTTTTGGGAATTGATATTGTCTGGCTTTGGGCTGCTGCAGAAAATTTATATAGAAAACAGATAGGGTTTTTGATGAAAGATAATTTTAATTTCAGTGCAGCTTTAATATTTTATTTATTTTTTGCAGGAGGACTGCTTTTCTTTGTAGTTAATAGAGCAGTTGCCGATTCAAGCTGGCAGTATGCATTATTTGCAGGAATGTTTTTTGGTTTTATAACTTATTCTACTTATGATATGACAAATTACGCGACAATTAAAGATTGGCCTTTAATGATTACAGTAATTGATATAATCTGGGGCAGTCTTTTATGTGGGGTAACATCTTTTTTAAGTTATCATATTATAAATTATTTTAATCTTTAAAAATTGTTTCAATCTTGTGATAGTTAATTAACCTTTGCTAATAATAATTTATTTTTAGCTAAATTAATGTTATAATATTATTAATTATTCAAATATTTAATTGATTTGGAGGTGTTTAAAATTAATGACGATTATTCCTTGCAGGAAGTAATAAATATTGGAGTTCTTCAGAATATTCAGGATAAATTTGCAGATGCAACAGGGCTTGCTGCAGTTATTGTTGATAGGGAAGGTATACCTGTTACTAAAACAAGTAATTTTACTTCATTTTGTAAAACAATTCGTTCCTGTGAAAAAGGTTTTCATCACTGTAAAATTTCAGATGCTCAGGGTGGTGAAAGAGCCAGAGAAAAAGGAAAAACAACTCCATAT
>CAZYRX010000001.1:0-127320 GCA_964649895.1 uncultured Halanaerobium sp. | reverse complement strand
TTATCACTTACAGCTAATTATATTGCTGAAATGGGATTGGTTAATATATATCAGAGAGAGCTGCTTGAAGAATCAAGAACAAGAAAGAAACTTGAAGAATATTTACGAATAAAAAAATTAAAGATATTACAATCTCAAGTTAATCCACACTTTTTATTTAATGTACTGAATTCAATTGCGAGGCTTTCTTTAATAGAGAATGCTAAAGAAACAGAGGAAGTTGTTTATGCTTTATCAGATCTTCTCCGCTACAGTTTAAAAAATGTAGAAAAATTAGTTAAGCTGGAAGATGAGATAAACTGTGTTAAAGATTATATTACTATTCAAAAAAAGCGACATCAGGAGAAATTTGAATTTAATATTGATATTGATGATGAATTAATGGAGATGAGCATACCACTTTTGACTATTCAACCTTTAGTTGAAAATTCAATAATTCATGGTTTTAAAGATAAAGATTCAATAGATATAAATATTTATTCTGAGATATGTGATGATAAAATTATTTTAAAAGTTGAAGATTCTGGAATTGGTATAAATAATAACATAGTTGGCAGTCTTCTGGAATCAGAGAATGAACACAAAGATAAAATGACAAGTCATATTACTGGAATTGGTATCAATAACGTTCATAAGCGTATTCAGCATTATTTTGGCAGTGATTATGGACTTGAGATCAATAGTGAAATAGGTAAGGGTACAGAAGTGAAAATCAATCTGCCGAAAAACTAAAAAATTAACATCTTAATTATTATCTACTCTGGAGGTGTGAAATTGTATAAAATTTTGATAGCAGATGATGAATATTTGGAAAGGAAAGCGCTTGGAATTATACTAGAAGATAAAGTTCAGCTCAATGAGATAGAAATTGTAGGATTTGCAGCAAATGGAAATGAAGTTGTCAAAATGGCCAGAGAAAGAGAACCTGATATAATTTTTATGGATATAAAAATGCTTGGGTTAAATGGGCTCAACGCTATCAAGATGATCAAAGAGTATTTATATGATGTCAAATTTGTAATTCTTACTGCCTATGATGAGTTTGATTATGCACATAAGGCTTTAGAATTAAATATTGACGAATACTTATTAAAACCAGTAAGACCTGAGAAAATCAGAGAAGTTGTAGAAAATTTAATTGAAGAAATTGAAACCAGCAGAAAAGAAGAAGAGATGAAAAAGGACATAAAAGAAAAACTTAATATGGTTTTACCATATATTAAGATGTCTTTTGTTTTTGATTTGATATTTTTAAATATTGATACAATAGAAGAAATAAAAAGCAGGACTCAGTTTTTTGATATTGAAGATATGCCCTCAGCTGTTATGATAGCAGATATTGATAAATTCGCCAGAACTACTTCAGGTGAAAATGAAGTACAGAGACAGCTGATGAAAAAAGAAGTTTTTAGTGTTATTAAAAATTTCGGTGAAAAATATCCATCATTAATGGTTGTTCCAATGTCAAGTGATAAAATAGTAATTTTATATTTTGGTGGAAATATGTATGAAAATCGCCAGATAAAAAATTGGCTGCGTCAGATTGGCGAAGAAATGTGTGAAGAAGTTAATAACAAAACAGATTTTACGATTACGATTGGTATCGGAAGTTATTATAATGACCCCCGAAAAGTAGATCGCTCTTATCATGAAGCAATTGCAGCAGTAAAGGATTCTCTGCTTTCAGGTGTTAATTCAACTATACATTGGGAAGATATTAAAAGCAAAGATTTTGCTGATATTGGTTATCCATATGAGATAGAAACAAAATTAGTAGAAAAATTAAAATCAAGGAAAATAAAGCAAATTCCAGAGATAGTAGATACTTTATTTAAGAGCTGGTGTATTAGCAATGAATATGATTTTAATTTATCAAAATCAAGGATGCTTGAACTTTTAGGTGTTTTATCAAGATCGGCAGTTGAAGTTGGAGCTAATTTTAAAGATATTTCACCTTTAAATTATGAATATACTCAAAAATTATTTAAAATTAATACTTCTGAAGAAATGAAGGAATGGTTAAAATCACTTTTATTTAAATTGAGTGATCAGATTGATCAATTTTCAGATGATTTTAAAGATAATATTATTTATGATGGCATAAAATTTATTCAGTCTAATTATGAAAAAGACATTACATTAACAGAAGCTGCTGAAGCTTCTAATTTAAGTGTTCATTATTTCAGCAGGTTATTCAAAAAAGAGATGGGGATTACATTTAAAGAGTATTTAACAAAACTTAGAATAGAAGATGCGAAAAGGAAATTAAAAAATAGAGATGCTAATATTTCTAGAATAGCAAAAGAGATAGGCTACAGGAATCCCAGTTATTTTAGCAAAGTTTTTAAAGACTATGAGGGCAAATCTCCTTCTGAATACAGAAATTGCTAACAATAGAAAGCAAAGCAAACAAAATGACAAATATTTTACTGAAGAATGACAATTTTATGTCATTCTTTTTTTTGTTTAATTTTAAATATTCAGAAAATATATAATAATTGAAATATAACAAATTATTATTATAGGAAAGCATTTTATTGCAAAGGTAATTGACCACTTATTTTTAATATTAGTAAAGAGGGACAAAACTTAATATATATTTTTTTTTAGTCACATTTTATAGGAAGGAGGGATATTGATGGCCAGAGAGGCGTTAGGCCTGATAGAAACTATTGGTCTTGTTGGTGCCATTAAAGCTGCTGATGCTATGGTCAAATCCGCAAATGTTAAATTAGTGGGATACGAAAAAATTGGGTCTGGATTAATTACTGTAATGGTAAGAGGTGATGTCGGAGCTACTAAAGCTGCTACGGATGCTGGAGCTGCTGCAGCTAGAAAGGTTGGAGAAGTTGTCTCCGTACATGTAATTCCACGCCCCCATGAAGATGTAGATTTACTTCTTCAACAAGAATAAAAACGGAGAGGAGGGTAAAATAATATGGATGAGCAGAAGATTAATGAACTTGTTAACGAGGTATTAAACAGGATTCAAAAATCTGAAAATGTAGAAAATGAAACAAAAGAAGTTGATAAGAGCGCAAATAAAAAAGGTGGTGAAGCTAAATTGAATCTGGCTAATGAAGTAACTGAATTTATAGGAACAACTATTGGAGATACAATTGGTCTTGTAATTGCAAATCTTGATCCAAAATTAAGAGAAATGATGGGAATCGATAAGAAGTATCGTTCTTTAGGTATTATTGGTGCAAGAACTGGTGCAGGACCTCAGATATATGCTGCAGACGAAGCTGTAAAAGCTTCAAATACTGAGGTAGTAAAAATAGAGCTTCCAAGAGATACTAAAGGTGGAGCAGGTCATGGTTCCTTAATTGTTTTTGGTGCGGAAGAAGTTTCTGATGCTAGAAGAGCTGTTCAGGTATGTTTAGAAGAACTGGAACGCACATTTGGTGATGTATATGCAAATGATGCAGGTCACTTAGAGTTTCAATATACAGCAAGAGCAAGTAAGGCGCTTCAGACTGCTTTTGATGCTCCAGAAGGTAAGGCTTTTGGTATTAGTGTAGGAGCTCCAGCTGCAATTGGTGTTGTTATGGCAGATGTAGCTGTAAAAGCAGCAACAATAGATGTTATTGGCTATGCCAGTCCAGCAGATGGTACCAGTCTAACAAATGAGTGTATATTATTCTTCAGTGGTGATTCCGGAGCAGTTCGTCAGGCAGTAATTGCTGCAAGAGAAGTTGGCTTAAAACTCCTCGGCAGTTTAGGTGACAAACCAGAATCAGTAACTGAACCATATATTTAAAAATGAATGCAGTATACTATCTCAAAAATTGTTTAAGGAGGGAAAAAAGTGAAGAGATCCAAGCGATTTGAAATATTAGATGAACGTCCAGTCCATCAGGATGGATTTATTAAAGAATGGCCAGAAGCTGGTTTGATTGCCATGGAAGGGCCAGAAGATCCAAAACCAAGTGTCCATATAGAAAATGGAAAAATTGTTGAACTAGATGGTAAAAAGCGTGAAGATTTTGACATGCTGGATCAGTTCATAGCTGATCATACACTTGATGTAGATATTATTGAAGATGTAATGGCCCAGGATTCACGCGAGTTAGCACATAAAATTGTTGATGTAAATGTAAGCAGAGATGCAGTAAAAAGATTAGGACTTGGTATGACACCTGCAAAGGTAGTAGAAGTTATAGGACATATGAATGTTGTAGAAATGATGTTTGCTGTACAGAAAATGAGGGCCAGAAAAACTCCCTCAAATCAGTGTCACGTTACTAATGTAAAAGATCATCCAGCATTGCTTGCTGCAGATGCAGCTGAAGCAGCTCTGCGTGGTTTTGATGAGTTAGAAACAACAGTAGGTATTGTTAGATATGCTCCTTCTAATGCTATTTCCATAATGGTTGGTGGACAGACCGGCCGCGGTGGAGTATTGACTCAGTGTGCTGTAGAAGAAGCAATGGAATTAGAAATGGGTATGCGCGGATTTACTGCTTATGCTGAAACAGTTTCAGTTTATGGTACAGAACAGGTATTTGTTGATGGTGATGATACTCCATGGTCTAAGAGTTTCCTTGCTTCAGGCTATGCTTCTCGAGGACTAAAAATGAGATATACTTCTGGTACCGGTTCTGAAGCAGAGATGGGTTTTGCTGATGGTAAATCAATGCTTTATCTTGAAGCTCGCTGTCTATACATGACAAAAGGTGCAGGAGTTCAGGGTATTCAGAATGGTTCAATCAGTTGTGTTGGTGTACCAGGTGCAGTTCCTTCTGGAGTTAGAGCAATGCTTGCAGAAAATTTAATTGCAATGATTCTAGACCTAGAATGTGCATCAGGTAATGACCAAACATTTACTCATTCCCGTACAAGAAGAACAGCGAGAATGTTAATGCAGTTCTTACCTGGCACTGACTTTATCTTCTCTGGTTATAGTGCTGTTCCAAACTATGATAATATGTTTGCCGGCTCAACTCATGATGTTGATGATTATGATGACTATTTAACACTACAGCGTGACCTTAAAGTTAATGGTGGATTAGTACCTGTAGATGAAGAAGATGTTATCAAAATTAGAAACAAAGGAGCTAAAGCTCTCCAGGCAGTATTTAAAGAATTAGGAATGCCTGATATTACAGATGAGGAAGTAGAAGCTGCCACATATGCACATGGAAGTAAAGATATGCCTGATCGTGATGTAAGAGAAGACTTTAGAGGCATTGAAGATATGTTAAACAGAGGAACTACAGGTGTAGCTATTGTACAGGCACTTGAAAAGAATGGATTTGAAGATGTTGCAGAAAACTTCTTTAATCTTTTGAAGCAGAGAATAGCAGGAGATTATCTCCATACATCGGCTATCTTTGATGAGAATTTCCATTGTATTAGTGCTGTAAATGATCAAAATGATTATGCTGGACCTGGAACTGGATATAGAGTACCAGATGAACTCTGGGAAAAACTAAAAAATATTAGGTTTGCCAGAGATCCTGAAGATATTGGAGAATAAATTATATTATATGGAGGTGCAAAAATGCAGTTAAACGAAGATGCTATTCGCCAGATAGTTGTTGACGTGCTTTCGGGTATGTCTGATCAGGGCGGTAACTCTGAAACAAAATCATATTCTCCTGATAGATCAGGTAATATGGTTCTCAGAGAAACTGGCCGGGCATCAGAAGGCAGAGATAATGATGAAGTTGTAATTGCAATAGGTCCTGCTTTTGGAAATAAATTATCAAAAACTATGACAGAGGTTAGTCATAGTGAGATATTAAGAGAAGTTATGGCTGGTATTGAAGAAGAAGGCGTTAAAGCAAGAATTGTTAAAAACTACGTTACAGCTGATGTTGGGTTTATGGGACATCAGGCTGCACAAATTAGTGGTTCAGGAATAGGAATCGGTCTACAGTCCAAAGGAACAATTTTAATACACCAGAAAGATTTAAATCCACTGGCTAATTTAGAATTGTTTCCCCAGGCACCACTGGTAGATTTACCAACTTACAGACAGATTGGTAAAAATGCAGCTAGATATGCTAAAGGAGAAAATCCAGAACCAGTAACAACAAAAAATGATCAGATGGCTAGACCAAAGTATCAGGCAATATCTGCTGTGCTTTATAATAAGGAAGTTAAATATCTTGATCCAAATAAAAAAGTAGTAGAAATTGAAGTAGAATTTAAATAATTTTTCAAAAATCAGGAGGTGGATTTAATGGATAAGGAGTTAGTAGAATCTATTGTACGTGATGTTCTTGGTAATCTTGAAAAATCAGGAAATTCATCTACCAAAAAAAGTGGTAATGGATTAACTGCAAGAGATTATCCTATGGGTGAAAAAAGCAAGGATAAGGTTAAAACTCCTTCAGGACATACATTAGATGATATTCAATTTAAAAAGATAGTTTCGGGTGAAACATCCGGTTCTGAGTTGAGAATCACTGCAGAAACACTTAATCATCAGGCAGAAATAGCAAGGTCAGTAGATAGAGAGCAGTTTGCAAAAAACCTAGAAAGAGCTGCAGAGTTGACAAAAGTTGGAGACGAAAGAGTACTTGAAATATATAATGCATTACGTCCTTATCGTTCAACAAAACAGGAGATGCTTGATATTGCAGATGAATTAGAAAATGAATATGGTGCAGTAATAAATGCTAATTTCATTAGAGAAGCTGCTCATGTATATGAAAAGCGGAAGCGTCTAAAAGGTGATAGATAAGCTAATAACAGGTAGGTGGGATCATGGAATATATTGTAGGAGTTGATATCGGCAATTCCACTACAGAAGTAGCTGTAGCAAAGATTTATAAGGAAGAGCAGAATATTGACTTTATATCACATGGTATATATAAGACAACTGGTTTAAAGGGTACAATAGATAACATAGAAGGTATTATAAGATCTTTAGATTCAGCATTAAAAAAAGTAGATCTTAACTATGATGATATTGATTTAATTAGATTAAATGAAGCTACTCCTGTTATTGGTGATGTTGCAATGGAAACCATAACAGAAACAGTAATAACAGAGTCCACCATGATTGGGCATGATCCCTGGACACCAGGAGGAATAGGTCTGGGTGTAGGATATACAATAAAAATAAATGAGATAGACAGCTGCACAGCGGGTGATGATGTAATTCTTATTATACCAGGAGATGTAGATTTTGCAGATGCTGCTGAGATTATTAATAGAGCAATTGAGCGTGGTGTTAATGTTAATGGAGCAGTAGCTCAAAAAGATGATGCAGTTTTGATTGTTAATCGTCTAGATAAGCAAATTCCTGTAATAGATGAAGTTAAATATATTGATAAGATTCCACTTGCTAAAAAAGCAGCTGTAGAGGTTGCAAGGCCAGGCGGAACAATAGAAAAGCTGTCTAATCCATACGGGATTGCAACTATCTTTGAGTTGGATTCTGAAGACACAAAACATATTTTCCCGGTTGCCAGATCATTAATTGGTAACAGATCTGCTGTTGTAATTAGGACTCCAGAAGGTGATATCGAAGAGCGGAAGATACCAGCTGGTAAAATAACTATACTGGGAGATCGAGGAAAATCTGAAATAGGTGTAGATTCTGGTGCAGATGAAATTATGGACTCACTGGAAAAAATACAGCCTATAAAAGATGTTACTGGAGAATCAGGTACAAATGTTGGTGGCATGCTTGATCGAGTTAAAAAAACGATGAGCACAGTTACAGATCAACCACTTTCAGAAATTAAGATTAAAGATATTCTGGCTGTAAATACATTTGTTCCCAAAAAAGTTACAGGTGGTCTTGCAGAAGAACATGCAATGGAAAATGCAGTTGGTCTAGCAGCTATGGTTAAAACAAGTCAGCTGCCTATGCAAAAAATCGCTGACAGGTTAGAAGAAGAGACAAATGTGGATGTGGTTATTGCAGGTGTTGAAGCAAATATGGCTATCTTAGGAGCGCTCACAACACCTGGCACAGATAAACCACTTGTTATTCTTGATATGGGTGGTGGTTCAACTGATGCAGCAATGGTTACATCCAGAGATAAAATATATACTACACATCTAGCAGGTGCCGGAGATATGGTTTCACTTTTAATTAATATTGAATTAGGATTAAGTGATCTTAAATTAGCAGAACTTATCAAAGAAAATCCTCTTGCTAAAGTAGAAAGTGTATTTCACATAAGACATGAGGATGGAACTGTTAAATTCTTTGATCAAGCCTTAGATCCAAAATTATTTGGACGAGTTATTATTCTTGCTGATGATGAGAAGATTCCGATTCATTCTGATCATACTTTAGATAGGATCAGGCAGGTTAGAAGAGAAGCTAAAAATGATGTTTTTGTAAGAAACGCAATAAGAGCATTAAAAAGAATCATTCCAACCGGAAACATAAGAGATATTGATTTTGTTGTTATGGTTGGCGGCTCTGCAAAAGATTTTGAAATTCCAACCCTAATATCTAATCGACTTTCTGAGTATGGTGTAGTTGCAGGAAGTGGAAATATTAGAGGTGTAATGGGACCCCGAAATGCTGTAGCTACTGGATTAGTGCTTTCCTATCTTGAAACGGAGGGAAGTGTCATAAATGGTTGATCAATCTAATAAACCTTCTGTTTATATAGGACTGCAGAAAAAGTATGAATCAAATCATCTTTTTGATAATGTTTGTTATGGATTAGAAGAAGAAGGAATACCCTTTGATTATTATTTTAGTGAAGAAAATGTTAATCAAATTGCCTTAGATGCAGCCCAAAAATCTAGACTTGGGGTAGGGATTGCTGTTGGAGATGATAATCAGATAGTAATTCAGCATAAAAAAATGAATGTTGACAACCCTTTTTTCAAAAAAAAGGTTGATGAATTTTTCCAAGCAAAGATTATGGGTTCTAATGCAGCAAGGCTTGTAAAAGGAATTCCAATCAAAGAAATTCCTCAAGAAGATGATTATTATACTTTAAGTGAAAGTGGAGACTATACACAAAATAATCCAGTTACTAATAATGCAGAAAAAAATACCACAAATAATGTAAAAAATAACACAGCAAACAGTAATTCTGATAAAATTGAGGATTTGAATTCTAAAGATAATATAAATTCTAATGAGGAATCAGATACTGTAAAAGAAATAACAAAACTAGTAATGGAAGCACTAAAAAATATAGAAAGTAGTAATTAAATAGCTAAGCAAAGGAAGGAGGGAATATGTCCAGAACTGCAATAGGAATGGTTGAGACTGTTGGACTACTTGCTGCTTATGAAGCTGCAGATGTAGCTGTAAAATCGGCCAATGTAAAGTTAATTGGTTATGAAATAAGCAGGGGTGGTATGGTAGTTATTAAATTTTCTGGTGATATTGGAGCGGTTAAGTCTGCAGTAGATGCTGCAGCAGCAGCTGCATCCAGATTGGGAGAAGTATTTTCTTCTGATGTAATTCCAAGACCTCATCAGGATATAGATAAAAAAATGATCTTTACTGATGATACAGTAGGATATAAAAAAGATAAAGCTCCTGAAGAAAGCGCTGATAAAACCTCTGAAGAATCTCAAGAAGAATCTCAAGAAATAGTAGAAGTTAAGGAAAGCAAAGAGGAAACTGAAGAGGTAGATATCGAAGATCAACCAGAAGAAGAGTTTGATATTGATGAGCAAGGAGAAGAAACAGAGGTTGATACTCAAGTGACTGAAGAAGAATCTAAAAAAGAATCTGAAGAAGATCTAGATGAAGCAGAAGATGAAATTCAAGATTCTGAAGAAGAGTTTGATTCCGAAGAAGAGGAAGAAGAATCAGAATATGATGATGAACCTAAAAAGGAAGTTGAAGAAGAACTAGATGAAACAGAATATTTTGATGAAGATGAAGAAGATGCAGAAGATGACGAAGACGAAGATGAAGAAAAAGATGAAGAAGACATATGTAACCTCTGTGGAGATCCAGCTTGTCCGCGCAGAAAAGGAGAATTAAGAACAGACTGTATTCACTATGACGAAATTATGGGTGATGATGAATAAATAGAAGGGGGAATACAAAAATGAATGGTGAAGCTTTAGGTCTTATTGAAACTAAAGGGTTTATTGGAGCAGTTGAAGCTGCTGATGCAATGGTTAAAGCAGCTAATGTTAAACTAATAGGCTATGAAAAAATAGGTTCAGGTTTAATCACTGTTATGGTTAAAGGTGATGTTGGTGCAACTAAAGCTGCTACTGATGCAGGTGCAGCAGCTGCAGGTAGAGTTGGAGAATTGATTTCTGTTCACGTAATTCCAAGACCACATCAAGATGTAGAAACACTTTTACCTAAATTATTAGCAGAAGAAGAATTAGACGAATCACAATTATAAGATCTTCTTATAAATATAATCCCCCTTCATAATAATCTTGAAGGGGGATTAATAAAAAATGTTTTTAATCTTTGATGGAGGATTATAACTGATATGGATAAATATGTAGAAAAAGCAAACTATACTTTAGATATACTAGCGAATTTAATTGAAAATAAGCCAAAAAATTTAGATTATGAAGGTGAAATTAAAGCAGGTGTTGATTTGGGAACAGCTAATCTTGTCTTAACTCTTCTTGATGAAAAAAACAAGCCTCTTTTAGCTTCTAGTAGAGAAGGAACAGTTGTTAGAGATGGATTGGTTGTAGATTATGTTGGTGCTTTAAAAATAGTTAAAAATATGAAATTAGAATTAGAGAATATATTAAATAGAAAAATTGAGTATGCTGCAACTGCAGTACCACCAGGAACTGGAAATAGAGACATAGATACATTTAAACATGTTGTTCAGGGTGCAGGTTTTCATGTAAAAAATGTAGTTGATGAACCAACTGCAGCAGCGGCTGTACTTGGTATTGAAAGAGGAGTAGTTGTTGATATTGGTGGTGGAACAACAGGGATTTCTATTTTGCAGGAAGGTGAAGTTGTTTATACTGCAGATGAAGCAACTGGAGGTACACATTTAAATCTTGTTATAGCTGGTGGTTTGAATATAAGTGTTGAAAAAGCAGAAAAGATGAAAAAATCTTCTGAACATCAATCAGAAATTTTTCCAATGGTTATTCCAGTAATAGAAAAGATTGCATCAATTATCAATAATCATATAGGAAAATACAAGGCAGAAACTGTATATCTTGTCGGTGGGACAAGTGCTATTGATGGTATAGAAAAAGTTCTAGCAGATAGAACAGGTTTAAAAATTGTTAAACCCTCACAGACATTACTGGTAACTCCCCTCGGTATTGCCTTTTACTGCAGTTAGTTGAGGATGGAGGTAAGAATATGGCTGAAGTAAGTGTTGAATTGATAAGTAGAATTGTAAAAGAGGTTTTAGATGCACTAAATTTAGATCAAAAAACAAATTTTAGCAAAAAGAAAATTACTGCTGTTTTTACTGGAGGTAAAATTGATTATCAAAAAAGCATTGACCAGCTAAAAAAAATAGATGATAAATTTAAACCAGATTGGCAGTTGATTTTTACAGAAAGTGCTGAAGAAATATTAGATTCTCAAAATATTGCTGAAGAATTAGGGGCAGAAATAGTAGATGCTAAAGCGGCTCTAGCCAATATTAAAGATAGGGATTTAGTAATTGTTCCTATACTAACAATGAATTCTGCTGCGAAATTAGCTTCTCATCTTTTAGATACTAATGCTATTTACTATATTTTTAAGTCTTTAATATTAGGACTTCCGGTTATTGCAGTTAAAAATGCAGCAGATTTAAATGGACAAGGCTGGCAGCAATTTGGTCTCAATAAACTGCCGGATGCACTTTTAGCTGATAATCAAAAACATTTGTCAAAATTACAGAGTTATGGAATTAAAGTTATCGATGCTTCAGAAATTACAGATACAGTATTGAAAGTATTTGATACTGAAAGAAATAAAGTTGAGAATTCTAATCAGGAAATTAAAATTGAAAATAAAAAGACAAACAAATCAACAGATAAAAATACAGTTTTTTTGGATAGTAAAGTTATTACTTATAGAGAAATTAATCCTCTAGCAGAACACATAGAAGTTGTACATGTAAGAGAAGATGCTGTAATTACACCATATGCTAGGGATATTGCAGAAAATAAAGGGATGATAATATGTTCATAGCAAAAGTGGTTGGTAATGTAGTAGCTACTCAAAAAGATGAGGGATTAGTTGGTACAAAGCTGCTTATTGTTTGTCCACAATTTGAAGAATTTAGAAAAGATAAATGTGTGGTAGCAGTTGACAGTGTTGGTGCAGGTATTGGAGAAACAGTACTTGTAGTTAAAGGAAGTTCAGCCCGTTTAACTGACCACCTAAAAAGCAGTCCTATAGATCATGCGATAATAGGAATTATTGATGAAATTGAACTCGATGAGTCGAGTTTCTAGGAGGTGGTAACTATGTCTTCTATTGCTACCAAAAGAGGTGATAAGGGGAAGACAAGTCTTTTGAGTGGAGAAAGAGTATTAAAATCTGATCCTCAGGTTGAAGCTTATGGTGTTGTAGATGAATTGAATTCTTGGCTCGGTTTAATCAGAGTAAAATGTCCTTATCAGGATATTAAAGATGTCATTTGTCATGTGCAAAAAGATTTATTCATTTTATCTGCAGAATTAGCTTCACGTCAAAAAAAATATAAGAAGAGAATTACTCAAGAAGATTTAGAGTATATTGATAAAAAGCTAGATTATTATCAGGCTAATTTTGATTTTCATGGTTTTACAATACCAGGGCAGAGTGAATTAGGAAGCTATCTTGATATCTGTAGAACTATCTGCAGAAGAGCTGAAAGGAGAATGGCTGCTGCAGAATTAATAGAAGGTGTAGAGTTTTCTGAGCTGGTCCACAGTTATGTTAATAGGTTATCTGATTTAATCTATATTTTAAGTAGAACATCTGACCAAAGGTATTTAATTGACTTAGTTACAGAAAAAGTCTGTAATATCTTAGAAAGCGAGGAATATTAAAATGAAAATTAATCTTAATATTGCTGAGAAAATATCTGAAAAGTGCCTAGAAAAAGCAGAACAAATTAATGTACCAATGATTATTTCTATTGTAGGTGATGATGGCAGATTGATTACTTTTAAGAAAATGGATAATGCTCTTCCTGTAAGTATTAAAATTTCTCAGGCTAAAGCATATACAGCTTATGCTTTGAAGATGAGAAGTGATGAGTTAGGTGAACTTTCTCAGCCTGGCAAAATGTTATATGGAATAGATACTGCATGTGATGATATTGTGCTTTTTGGTGGTGGATTTCCATTAAAGGCAAATGGAGAAGTCGTTGGAGCTGTAGGTGTTAGTGGAGGTTCAGTTGAAGAAGATATGTCTGTAGCTGAAGCAGGAGTAGAATTTTTTAATAACCGCTATACCAATAGTTGATAGAGATTTTAAGGAGGTAGGAGAATGAATTTCAATAAAGAAGAGCTTTCTCAAATAATAAATAAAGTACTACAAGAACTAGATCAAAAATCTTCTGGTCCAGCAGGAGATTATGGGGTTTTCACAACCATGGATGAAGCAATAAGTGCAGCCAAAAAGGCTCAAAAAGAACTGCAGACCAACTTTTCTGTTCAAGATAGAGAAAAATTAATCAGAGCAATGCGGGATGAATCATTAAAGCATGTTGAAAAAATGTCAGAAATGGCTGTAGAAGAAACTGGTATGGGCCGCTGTGAAGATAAAGTAATAAAAAATGAATTAGCAATCAATAAAACTCCAGGTACTGAAGATCTAAGAACAGAAGCTTATAGTGGTAAAAATGGCTTAAGCATTTTAGAAGAAGCCCCTTTTGGAGTGATTTGTGCTATTACACCATCAACAAATCCAAGTCCAACAGTAATTAATAATGCAATTAGTATGCTAGCAGCATGCAACAGTGTTGTTTTTAATCCACATCCTGGGGCAAAAAATGTTTCGCTTTATGCAATGAAGATGTTGAATAAAGCAATTATTGATGCTGGTGGACCTGCAAATTTGCTTACTGCAGTTGCTGAACCAACCCTGCAGACTGTAGAAAGATGTATGAAAGATCCTAGAATAAATATGCTGGTTGTTACTGGTGGTCATGGTGTAGTAAATGCAGCACTTTCATCAGGTAAAAAAGCTATTGGTGCAGGTGCAGGTAATCCTCCTGTTTTAGTTGATGATACTGTAGATATCCCTAAAGCAGCAGCAGATATTGTTAAAGGAGCAAGTATTGACAATAATGTATTATGTACTTCAGAAAAGTCAATAGTTGCTTTAGATTCAATTGCTGATGATTTAATTGCATGTATGTTAGCTAATAATGCACAGTTAGTGAAAAATATTAAAGCTCTTGAAGATTTAATATTAACTGAAGATGGGAATATAAACAAAAAATATATTGGTAAAAATGCAGCTTATATTTTAGAACAGGCAGGAATTGAACCTAAAAATAAAGATCTACGTTTAGTTATTGTAGAAGCTGATATAGATCATCCATTTGTGGTAAAAGAACAATTAATGCCGGTAATTCCTCTTGTTCGTGCTAAAGATTTTGAAGAAGCAATGGATATGGGAGTAAAAATTGAAAATGAAAATCGTCATTCAGCAATAATACATTCAAAAAATGTTGATAATTTAACAGCATTTGCAAAAAGAATTGGTACAACTATTTATGTTAAAAATGCACCTTCTTATGCAGGTTTAGGTGCTGGTGGTGAAGGATTTAGTTCGTTTACTATTGCCGGGCCAACTGGAGAAGGAATTACATCTGCTCGAACATTTACTAGAAAAAGAAGATGTATATTAGTAGATGGATTTTCTATCATATAAATAGGAGCTGATTGATGATTTGATTAATGTATTGAGAGGGGTTGTAATATGAGCCTTATTGAAAAAATAGCAGCAGCGGGAGTGGTTGGAGCCGGCGGTGCCGGTTTTCCTACTCACGTTAAATATGACTGTGAAGCTGAATATTTAATAATAAATGGAGCTGAATGTGAACCATTACTACGTTCTGATAAGTTTCTGATGAGTAATTTTTCTGAAGAAATAATTGAGGGTGTAAAAATGGTTGCAGAAAGTATTGGAGTCGACAATACAGTATTTGCTATTAAGAGAAAATATGAAAATGAATATTCATGTTTAAAAAGAGTTGTTGATGAGAAAGGTTATGAAATAGAATTCTTTTTAATGGATAGTTTCTACCCTGCCGGTGACGAACATACTATGGTTTTAGATATTACCGGAAGAGTAGTACCTGAGATGGGGATTCCATTAGAGGTTGGCTGTGTTGTAACCAATGTTGGAACTATTTACAATAGTTATCGAGCAAATCAAGATCAGCCAGTAATAGATAAATATGTTTCTGTTTTGGCAGAAGTAAATGAGCCAAGAATTGTGAAAGTCCCAATAGGAACTCCTGTGCGTGAATGTATTGACACAGCAGGTGGTAGTACTCTTGATGAATTTGCAGTAATTCTCGGTGGACCGATGATGGGCGATAATTTAGTTGAAGAAGAGGATATCGATAATGCTGTAATTACAAAAACAGATGGATCGATAATTATTTTACCCAAAGATCAATTTGTAATTGAGAGAAATCAACAGAGTATGGAACATATAAAAAATAAAGCAAAAGCTGCCTGTATACAGTGTACCCTCTGTACAGAATACTGTCCACGTTATCTAAATGGCCACGGACTTGAACCTCATAGAATCATGAGAGCTTTAGCTTATGAGGAAGTTAATTCAGCTGAAGTTTTTAAATCAGCTCAGCTTTGCTGTTTATGTGGAATATGTGAACTTTACGCCTGTCCAATGGGATTATCTCCGAGATTGGTTAATGAATATTATATAGAACAGGCTGATGAAAAATATGAAAGAAGTAAAAATGAATTTGAACCTCATCCAATGCGTGAATACAGAAAAATACCAACAGACAGACAGATTGCCAGATTAGATCTAACTAAGTATAATCATCAGAAACTTTATGAATCAGTTGATTTAGAAGTGAATGAGGTTATAATTCCTCTAAGTCAGCATATTGGTGCACCTGCTGAATTAGCTGTAAATGAAGGTCAAAAAGTTGAAAGAGGAGATTTGATTGGCAGAGCCAAAGAAGATGCTTTAAGTGTTAATATTCATGCAAGTATAAGTGGTACAGTTAAAAAAGCAGATAACACTAAAGTTATTATAAGCAGAAGTGCAGAGGTGGTATTATGATAAGAACAATTGGCATGCTTGAATTTAATTCCATAAGCCAGGGAATTAAAGTGGCAGATGTTATGAAAAAAGCTGCTGATGTTAATTTGATTCTGGCCCAGCCGAATTGTCCTGGTAAATATACAATTTTGATTTCGGGTGATGTGAGTGCTGTAAATCAATCAATTTCTTCAGGTAAGGAAGCATCGGGTCCATTTTTAGTAGACCATATGATAGTTTCAAGAATACATGAAGATTTAATCAGCGCTATTAATGGAACAACAGAAGTAGAAAATGTTAATGCTGTAGGAGTACTGGAATATTTCTCTATGCCAAGTGCAATTATTGGTGCAGATGCTGCTGCAAAAGCATCTAATGTTAAACTGATTCAGGTGCGTCTTGGCACAGGACTTGGAGGTAAGGCATATGTTAGTTTTACAGGTGATGTAAGTGCAGTACAGCAGGCATTAAATGCAGGTGAAGCTGTAACAAAAGGCAATGGAATGCTTTATAATAAAGTATTTATTTCTTCACCAGATAAAGATGTATTTAAAACATTATTATAAAATATTTTTTTGAGAGCTGATGAAGAACTATCTATTTTGAATAATAACAAGCTTTTATTTTGAAATAATTAATATATGATTAGAACTTTAAATAAAGTTTAGTAGTAATAGAAGGGAAAGATGTTTATGAATGTTTTTGTGCTGAACTGCGGAAGCTCCTCTTTAAAATATCAGTTAATAAATATGAAAAATGAAAAAGTTGCCGCTCAGGGATTGGTTGAAAAAATTGGCGAAGAAGTTTCATTTTTAAAGCATAATTCTAATGGTGATGAAGTAGTTATTGAAGAAAAGATTAATGACCATAATCAGGCAATTGAGATGGTATTAGAAGTTCTTCAGAGCAGTGAGCATGGAGTTATAAAAAATATGGATGAAATCAATGTTGTTGGTCATAGAGTGGTACATGCAGGTGAAAAGTTTTCGGGATCAGTATTAATTACAAAAGAAGTTATAGATGCACTCCGAGAAAATATTAAACTTGCTCCACTTCATAATCCTGCAAATATTATAGGTATTGAAGTAAGTAAAAAATTAATGCCTAAAACTCCTGATGTTGGAGTCTTTGATACAGCTTTTCACCAATCAATGTCTGCTGAGTCATTTCTATATGCTCTGCCATATGAGTGGTATGAAGAAAATGGAGTTCGCAGATACGGATTTCATGGAACCTCTCATAAATATGTTTCTGAACGTGGTGCTGAAATCTTAAATAAGGACTACAATGAATTAAAAATAATAACATGTCATTTAGGTAATGGTGCAAGTATGGCTGCTGTAGATAGAGGTGAAGTTATTGATACAAGTATGGGCCTTACACCCTTAGAAGGACTTGTTATGGGAACAAGACCGGGTGATATAGATCCTGGTATAATTCCATATATAATGAAAGAAAGAAATATGACAATTGAAGAAGTAGATCAAGCCCTGAACAAAGCCAGTGGAGTACTCGGTATATCGGGAGTAAGCAATGATTTTAGAGAACTAGCTGAAGCTGCAGAAAAAGGGGACAAACGTGCAGAACTTGCAGTAGATATCTTCTGCAGAAGGGTGAAAAAATATATTGGTTCATATGTAGCTTTAATGAATGGAGTCGATCTATTGATTTTCACTGCAGGTATTGGAGAAAATGCAGTTGAAGTTAGAGCTAAAATTTTATCTAACCTTGAATATTTGGGTATAAAAATTGATGAAGAAAAGAATAAAAATAGAGGTAAAGAAATAAAGATTAGTTCAGATTCTTCAGCTGTTGATGTTTATATAATACCTACAAATGAAGAATTAGTTATAGCAAGAGAAGCTAAAATAATTGTAGAAAATCACATAAAGGATTTAATTACTGATGTGCTTAATGAAAATGAAAATTAAAATTACTAAAGCAAAATTACTGTAGTTTAAAGATAATATACGGTCGTGAAGGTATATGTTTACTGCTGGGCGATCTGGAGGAGATAATATGTCAAAAAAAGAACGGGTAATTCAGGAGTATGTACCTGGTAAACAGGTCACTCTTGTTCATTTAATTGCTCACCCTACAGATGATATTTATAAAAAAATAGGTTTAAATAAAAATAGTGATGCACTTGGTATTATGACAATTACTCCAAGTGAAGCGGCAATAATTGCTGCAGATGCAGCAACTAAAAATGCTGATGTAGAAATAGGTTTTATTGATCGTTTTAGTGGCTCTTTAGTTATTTGTGGTAAAGTATCAAGTGTAGAATCAGCATTAAAAAACGTTCTTTATACTCTTGAAAGCATCCTTGGCTTTGATACTGCCAAAATTACGAGGTCATAAATATGAAGAAAATTATTTTGATTGGTGGTACTAAAGCAGGAAAAACAACACTTCTTGAAGCATTACAGGGCTATGAATATAGAGAAATAGAAAGAAGAACTCAAAGTTTAGAATTTGAAAATCAGGCAATCGATACACCTGGAGAATATATTGAAAATAGGAGATTTTATACCTCATTAATTTCAGCAGCTCAAGATGCAGCAGTGATTGGACTAGTTGCTGATGCTACTGCAGAACAATATTTTTTACCTCCAGCTTTTGCATCTGCTTTTGCCAGACCAGTAATCGGTATAGTTACAAAAATAGATTCAGAAGAAGCAGATCTTGAATATGCAAGTGAAATATTAGAAATGTCTGGAGCTGAAAAGATTTTCTTTACTAGTGCTGTGACAAGAGAGGGTTTAAATAAACTTTCTGAATATATAGATGAGAAGTGAAAGGAATTTACTGGGGGAGGTTAAGTGATGCTCTTAAATAATCTAATTAGAAAAGAAGATGCAGTAAAATATATAAAAGAAAAAACAGAATTATTTGATCTTAACAGTAAAGTTACTGCCTCTAACCTCCATTCTCAAAGTCTCAGTGTAAACAGTCTTGCTAACAACTTAATTTTAATTGAGAATAAAGAAAATAATAAAAAAGTTATTTTTAAACAGGTATTACCTTTTGTAAGAAGAGCAGCCGAAGAGAATATTCATATACCTCTGCCTGAAGAAAGAATATATTCTGAGTATTATTCATTAAAATTAATGGATTTAATCTGTCCGGATTATGTACCAAAAATATATCTTTTTGATCAAGAAAACAATGTTCTTTTGATTGAATATCTTGATGATTTTGAAATTTTAAGAAGTGCATTGATCAGGGGCAAAAAATTTGATCATCTGGGAAAACAGCTGGGTGAATTTTTAGCAAAAAAAGACTTTTTTACTTCTAGATTATTTTTAGAAGAAAATGATTTTAATATAATATCTGATTTTTTCAATAAGTCTAAAGGCATGGAAGTATGGGATAAACTTTTATTTTCGGGTTCACTACTTGAAGCTTCAGACAAAAAAATCACACATTATTTAGAAAAAAGAATTATAGAATTTAGAAATAACGAAGAAATTAAAAAAGAGATTGAAAAAATCAGAGAAATATTTAAAAATAAAAAACAGTGTTTAGTCCATGCTGATCTACATACATCAAATATTTTTGTTAGAAAAAACCAAATAAAGATATTTGATAGTGAATATGCAATGTATGGTGCAGCAGCTTATGATATGGCAAGGCTTTTAGCAAATATTATCTTAAACTTTAGTTCTATAATCGGAATGGATTACAGCCCACAGAGAAAAAAATATCAAGAATATTTGTTGGATCTTCTTGAAGAGATATATAAAGTGTATAAAAGTAAATATTCTGATTTGGTTTATAGATATTCTCATTATGATAACTTATTTGATAATTTATATTTAGAAAAATACTTTGAAGACTATCTTTATGAAGTGATTTCTTTAACGGCTTGTACTATTATTATGAGAATTTATGAAGAAGGTTTATGTCTTGATTTTAAAGAAATAACAGATTTGAAAAAAAGAGCTATAGGTCAGGGGTTCATAATAGAACTTGCTGAAAAACTTTTTTTAAAAAATAAAGATATAAAAACAATTAAAGAACTCAAAAATTTTATTCGCAAATTTTGTCTAGAATATCAAGTGAGCAGTATTGTTAAGTTAGTTTTAAAAACAGCTGCTTTATAATTAAAGAGGTGATAGAAAATTGGATACTGAAGAACTGAAAGAAGCTATAAAAAATATAATTATAAATATTCAGCAGCAGACAGCTGAACGGACAATTCCAATTGAGGCATCCGGACGACATGTTCATCTATCAAAAAATGATATTGATAAACTCTTTGCTAAAAATTATAACTTAACTCCAAAAAGAGAATTGTCTCAACCTGGACAGTTTTTAGCTGAAGAAAAAGTGAAAATCATTGGAAATAAAGGAATTATAGAGAAAGCTGCTATACTTGGACCGGCTAGAAGCAGAACTCAGATTGAGTTATCCAAAACTGATGCAGTTAAGCTGGGCATTGATGCTCCATTGAGATTTTCAGGTGACATAAAAAATAGTGCATCAGCATTTATTGCTTCTAAAAATAATGTAATAAAACTGGAGGAAGGTGTTATTATAGCAAAAAGACATATTCATATGACTCCTGAAGATGCAGAAAGACTTGATGTTTTAGATGGAGAAATAGTTTCTGTAGAAGCTCTTACGGAAAGACCTATTATTTTTAAAGATGTTTTAATTAGAGTAAATAAAGATTATCATTTAAATATGCATATTGACTATGATGAAGCTAATGCATGTTTATTTAAAGCGGGGGACAAGGGGAAAATAATAAAGAATAATTAAAGTAAAAAGCCCATAGCTATGGGCTTTTTACTTTTTTGAAGAAAATATATTCAATTAGTTAAAAAGGTCACTTAAATCAATTTCAATTTTAAAACTAATATTGCTATCATCGTCATTATCGTCATCATCGTCATCATTGTCATGATATCCGTTATCTTTTTTGTTATTTTTGTTATTTTTATTATTGCCCTTCTCATCTTCCAATTCATAATATCTTTCTTTCAATTCTTTATAAATAAGATCTTTATCAGCTATTCTACCTCTGCCTTCTCTTTTTATAGTTCTACCATTATTAAGATTTTTGTAATAATAGCTGTACTTATTTGATGCGTAATGTACATCAAGCATTTCTATCATATTTTTATCTTTATAATAATATTCATATTTTTGCTCTTTAATTTCTATTTTTTCTTCAACACCTGTATATCTATTATTATACTTATAATCATAATTATTTCCTCGAATCTTGATTTTTTCAGTACCACCTCTAAATTCAAATTTTCTATCATATTTTTTCACATCAAGAGGCGGATAATGTCTGTCTCTTCTGGGATGTCTGAATCTTATTAGTTCATCATCAAAAATAATATGTGGCATACCAAAATACCGATGGAAGTCTCTTAACCTTTCTCGTTTGCGGGCAATTTCTCTCAGATCATCTTCATCTAATTCTTTACCAGAATTACTGTAGTAATATAAAACAAGGCTTATATCTCTGCTGTTTAGTCCTAGTCTAGCCATATAATCTAAATCATCTGAATCAACATCTTTAAAAACTCTGATAAATAAGCTTTTGTCAAACTCATCAAGATCTACAGCTGCACTAATAGAAGTGAAAAGTAAGATTGTTAGTAGAGTTAAAACTATAATTTTTTTGGTCATATTGTAAACCTCCTCTATAAGCTCTTAACTTATACTTTAATTATAATTATATTTTAGAAAAATTGCAATCAATATATTGGTAAAATCAAGCTTTCAGTACAGCAGATAGTTTTAGAAAAGATGCTGAAAATAATTAAAAAATTGAAATTAATTTTAAAAATTCATAATTCCTTCAAATTTGACTCCTATAATTTAGTTAGAAGTTAGAAAACAACAATAAATTTAAGGAGTGAAATAATAATGAAAAAATTATTAACAGGATTTTTGGTAATGACTTTTGTAGTGACAGCTTTTGTTGGAATGACATATGCACAGGGACCACAGGGTAAGTATGGTGGAGGTTATAATGATGATGCTCGCTATTATGGTGTAGGTATTAGACAAATTGAACTTGCAGAATCTCAAATTAATAAAATGTCAGAATATCGAGCAGAATTTTATAATGAATCTGAAGAACTTAGAGATCAACTTAGAGAATTAAACTGGGAATTAAGAGATTTATATATGAAAAATGCGACTAATGAAGAAATTGGTAGAGTAAAAGATGAAATTGAAGTTCTAACAGAAGAGTTATATCAAATGAGAACTGCAAATCAGGAAAAAATACAGTCAATTTTAACTGATGAGCAGCTGCAGATGATTGAAGAAAACAGTGCATACTTGCAGAATCGTTTTGATGATGATAGATTTGGAAGATTTAATAGAGATTCTCAATTTGGTCCAGGTATGATGGATGGAAGAAGTGGCTATAGAAGTTTTCAGGGAAGAAACTTTGACCAGGGTTATGGTATGAGATCTGGTATGATGGGAAATAGATTTAACCAAGGTTTTGGTAGTTTTAATGGATATGGACCAGGTTTTTGTTACTAATCTTGATAGATTTTCAATCTGAATAGGATTAAGAAAAATATAAAGAATTGAAAATTAATTATAATAAGACCGGCAGTTTAAAAAGCTGTCGGTCTTTTTTTTGCTTTCTATTTAATACAGGGAACAATGTTTCTTTCAAATTTACTACTCATCAGTGCAGGATTATAGTTTTCAATATTGAATTTATTATTAAGGAAAACAATATTTATAATTAAAGCAAATTATTAATCTTTATAATCATAAAATATATTTTATTGGAAATGGGGGATAATATGGAAGATATATATGAATATAATAAATATAAATTTTTAGAAAGATTATATACTCCGATAGGTATAATATTAGGTGGTATTTTAATTCAATTTTTTTATCCTGTAATTGGTTTTTATCAAAAATTATTAGTTTATCTAGTTTATATTTCTGCTGGACTGTTATTTGTTTTTGATTCTTTACCTATAATAATAAGCACTTATAAAACCTGGGATAAACAGGTTATTCTAACAAACAGAACGATAATAGTAAAAGGAAATGATCATTTGGATTATAGAGTAGTCAACAGAGGAGACATTAACAAAATAGTTTTTAGGACTTTAAGAGGTGAGGATATAGAAATTCCTCATGAAAGAAGATTACAAGAAATTGATGATAAACTCTATCAGATGGCAGGCAGGAAGTTTGTGATCGATTATGATGCAGAAACTATGGAAGATGATCTGGTTATCTACCTCGAACTTTTACCTGAAGAGTTTTTAGAAGATTTTATTAAATGGTATCAGGCCGATATCGCTTTAAAATAAGGATAGATAAGAAATTACTTATTTAAATATAGGAAGGTGCAGCTTATGAGAAATTTGAATCTATTAACTGATTTTTATCAGTTAACGATGGCCCAGGGATATTTTAAAAAAGGCAAAGATGAAAATGCTGTTTTTGATCTTTTTTATAGAACTAATCCCTGTAATAATGGCTACGCTATTTTTGCTGGTTTAGAACAAGTTATTGAATTTGTTAAAAATCTAGATTTTAAAGAAGATGATATTTCTTATTTAAAAGATCAGGGTTTTGATAAATCTTTTTTAGATTATCTTAGGAACTTCAAGTTTACTGGAGACATTTATTCAGTGCCAGAAGGGAGCGTTGTTTTTCCTAAAGAACCAATGATGAAGATTGAAGCACCTATTCTGGAAGCACAATTATTAGAAACACCTCTTTTGAATTTTATAAATCACCAGTCATTAATTGCTACCAAAGCAGCTAGAATTGCAGAAGCAGCCAAGGGCAAAAAAGTACTTGAATTTGGTTTGCGAAGGGCACATGGGCCAGATGCTGGAACTTTAGGAGCAAGAGCTGCAGTTATTGGTGGTTGTAGTGGTACTTCTAATGTTTTGACTGGAAAAAAGTTTGGAGTTAATGTAAGTGGAACTCATGCTCACAGCTGGATTATGAGCTTTGAAAGTGAACTTGAAGCATTTCGAACTTATGCAGATAATTTTCCAAACAGCTGTATATTATTAGTGGATACTTATGATACCCTAGAATCCGGTGTTCCTAATGCTGTAAAAGTTTTTAAAGAAATGAAAGAACAGGGGATAGATCCTGATCTCTATGGAATTAGATTAGACAGTGGAGATCTAGCTTATCTTTCTAAAGAATCCAGAAAAATCTTAGATGATGCAGGTATGGAAGATGCGGTAATTGTTGCTTCTAGTGATCTTGATGAAGATATAATTACTTCTCTAAATATTCAGGGAGCTCAAATAGATCTTTATGGTGTTGGGACTAAACTTATAACTTCACATGGGTGTTCAGCTTTTGGAGCTGTCTACAAAATGAGTGAATATAATGGTAAAGCAAAAATTAAAATCTCTGATAATATTGATAAGGTAACAAACCCAGGTAATAAAAAATTAATTAGAATTTATGATAATGAAACGATGGAAATCAGAGCAGATTTGATAGCATTTGAAGAAGAGGAAATCAAAGAAAATGGCCCCATAACTCTTTTTGATTCAAGAGACTCTTGGAAAACAACAACTCTTGAAGAAGGAAGCTATAAACTGAGAGAAATGCTCCAGCCAATTTTCGAAAATGGAAAACTAGTTTATAATTCTCCATCCGTTAATCAAATCAAAGAATATGCAGAGAAAGAGAAGAAAACTTTATCGGAAGAATATAAAAGGTTAACAAATCCTCATATAATGAAAGTGGATTTATCAGATAAATTATTTGAATTGAAAAGAAAACTATTAAATGAAAATAGTTAATTAATTAAAATTTAGTAGAAGAGGGGAGATAAATATGATTAAAGTAGTAGCGAAATTTTTAATTAAAAAAGAAAAAGTTGATGAGGTTAGATCTATTACAAAGGAGTTAATTGACCAGACAAGAGAAGAAGATGGCAATCTAGCTTATGAACTTTATCAGGATATTGATAATCCACAAATATTTTCTTTTATAGAAGAATGGCAGAGTAAAGAGGCATTAGAAGCTCATATGGGAACTGATCATTTTAAAAAAGCGCTGCCTGAACTTGAGAGTATTTCTGCTGGTGAACCAGAGATTAATAGTTATAAATTAATATTATAATTATATAAAAATGTTAATTCCGCAGATTAATTTCTGCGGTTTTTATATCTCTGGAAAATCACAGCTTATCTTTTGCTGAAAATCATTTTTTTAACAATCACTGTTCTCTATAACTGCAGGAAAAATGTATTTTATAAAGAAATTAACAATAGACATTATTTTAAAATAAAATCAGGATTTATAACTCTTTTCCTTACTCTTTAAAAATTTTTCATATAACTTTATCATTTGAGGTGAGTTTTATGTATGAAATTACTGCGAAAGAAAAGCTTGCGCCTACAATTAAAAAGCTGGAGATTTCTGCTCCTTTAATAGCCAGACATACTGAAGCAGGGAATTTTGTTATTCTAAGAGTTAATGAAGAAGGTGAGAGAATACCACTTACAGTCGCTGGTTTTAACCGAGAGAAAGGAATTATTTCTATAATTTTTCAGGAAGTAGGTTATACAACAAAGTTATTAGGTCGCCTTGATAAAGGAGATAAAATAAAAGATATTGTTGGACCTTTAGGCAAGCATATTGAGAGAAAAGGGTATCAAAAGGTGATTTTGATTGGTGGTGGATCTGGAACAGCAATGCTCTATCCAGAGGTAAAGTGTTTTTCTGAAAGCAGTTCTGAATTAATTACTATCACAGGTGCCAGAACAAAAGAACTAATAATTTTAGAAGATGAATTGAAAAGTTATAGTGATAATTTATATATCACAACAGATGATGGAAGTTATGGTCATAAAGGATATGTTACCGATATTTTAAAAAAAATTTTAAAAGAAGATAAAAATATAGATTTAGTTATAGCAATTGGGCCAGTTCCAATGATGAAAGCTGTCTCTGAAATCACTAAAAAATATGAGATCAAAACTATAGTCAGTCTAAATTCAATTATGATTGATGGAATAGGGATGTGTGGAGCCTGTAGAGTAAATGTAGGTGGAGAAACGAAGTTTACCTGTGTTGATGGTCCTTCCTTTGATGGCCATCAGGTTGATTTTGATGAATTAATGAACAGACTTCAGTTTTATCAAAAAGAAGAGGAGTCATTAAATGAAGATTTATAAATAAATCGAAGACAGTATAACTTATATTTATACTGAGATATTTATAATTAAAATTCAATTAAAAATCAATCTGCTGCTGTACTATAGTTTAACTTTTATATATAATAGTACTTAGACACATATAAGGAGGAATTTGATGCGCGGAATGGTGCATGTATATACTGGCAATGGTAAAGGTAAGACTACAGCAGCTCTTGGGCTTGCATTAAGAGCAGTGGGGGCAGGAAAAAAAGTCTTTATTGCTCAATTTGTAAAAGGTATGAAGTACAGTGAGTTAAACAGTTTAGCGAAAATTGATAATATTGATGTTAAACAATATGGCTTAGATTGTTTTATAGTAAAAGAACCTAAAGAAGAAGATATTGAGGCAGCAAGAAAAGGGCTTGAAGAATCAGCTGAAATTTTAAAAAATAGTGAATATGATATTGTAATTTTAGATGAGGCAAATATTGCTGTTTATTTTGAACTTTTTTCTATAGAAGAATTAATTGAGATAATAGAAAATAGAAACGAGAGTATAGAGGTTATTATCACTGGACGCTATGCTGATCCGATGTTGATAGATTTTGCGGATCTTGTTACAGAAATGAGAGAAGTAAAACATTATTATCTTCAGGGAATAGAAGCAAGAACTGGAATAGAGAAATAGAAAAAATTATAAAATATTAAAATAGGAGAGTTTAATTATGTCAGAACACTGTGGTAATTGTAATTGTGGTCATCAGTCAGATATTAACAAAGAAAAGATAGATGAGATAACAGAAGAATTAGAAAATCAGAAAAAAAGAAAATATACAATTAAATATAGAATTTCTTTATCAGAAATGAAATGCGACTCTGAAGAATTTATAGAGAGAATAAAATCTTTTGCAGGTATTGTAGATGAGGTTGAGTTTACAGAAGATGAATTAATCATTTCATATGATGACAGATTAATTACTCCTTCTGAAATTGAAAAACTGGTTCAGTAGTCTATTTATATATATCTAACAAGAGAAATTATATAAGGGGGAATTATAGTGAAAAGCCATGAAATTGATTATGAAATTATCGGAGATGATATGCAGGTAGTTGAAGTAGAATTAGACCCAAATGAGATTGTTATTGCAGAAGCTGGTGCTATGAATTGGATGGGAGATGGCATTTCTTATGAAGCAAAAATGGGAGATGGTAGTTCTACAAATGAATCTCTGCTCTCTAAAGTATTTGGGGCTGGTAAAAGAGTAATAACTGGAGAATCGATTTTCCTTACTCATTTTACTAATCAATCAAGTGCAAAAAGCAAAATAGCTTTTGCTGCTCCTTATCCCGGCAAAATAATTCCTCTTGAATTATCAGAACTTCCAGGTGAAGAATTCACATGTCAAAAAGATGCATTTTTATGTGCTGCTAAAGGAACTAAAGTGGATATTACCTTTAATAAAAGATTTGGCAGTGGTTTATTTGGTGGAGAAGGTTTTATATTACAAAAATTAAGTGGAGATGGAAGAGCATTTCTTCATGCTGGTGGTACTGTTGTGAAAAAAGAACTTAATTATGAAAAATTATTAGTAGATACAGGCTGTCTTGTCGGTTTTACAAGAGGAATTGACTACAGTATAGAAAGAGCAGGTAATCTTAAATCAATGCTTTTTGGTGGTGAAGGATTGTTTCTGGCAACTTTAAGAGGAAAAGGAACTGTTTATCTGCAGAGCCTGCCTTTCTCAAGACTTGCAGATAGAATAATTCAGAATGCGCCAAGATTATCTGGCAAACAAAAAGGTGAAGGATCTGTTTTAGGCCAGCTTGGTAATATGCTTGATGGAGATAATTATTAATAAAAAGTTGAATATGAGGAAGGTAATTTATGTTTTTTAAATTGATGTTAATTTTTATTTTTGTTCCGTTGATTGAACTATATTTTTTACTGGAAATTGGTAAGTTGATTGGTGTTTTTTCTACAATTATGGTTATAGTATTTACTGGTGCTCTTGGAGTTAGTATAGCTAGGAATCAGGGCTATCAGGTAGTAAATAATATTAGAGCTAATTTAAATGCAGGTAGAATTCCTACAGATGATTTAGTTAGTGCTCTTTTAATTCTAATTGGTGGTGTAACCTTATTGACACCTGGTTTTTTAACAGATATAACCGGATTTTTGTTAATATTACCTGGTTCAAGAGATGTTATAGCAAAAATTGTGAAGAAAAGATTTATTAAATATGTTAAAGAAAATAAAGTTGAAGTTCATACAAATAGCAGAAGTTATAATTCAAAGCAGAATGAATATCGTAAAGATGATTATATAGATGTAGAGGCAGAAGAAGTCGATGAAAGTGAAGAGAAGAAAAAATAAAATATAATAAACTATATAGAATCATAAAAGAGGAAATCAATACTTAGATAAGCATGATTTCCTCTTAATTAATTTTAATAAATGTATTTGTTTATATTGTTCAGTTATGCATTTTGATAGAGCAGACGATGTCTGAGATTGAAAATATGCGAAAAAGCATAGCTTTCTGCAGTTTGAGTTTGCATTTCATAAATTAATTTGTTTGTCATCAAAATACATATTCTAAATGCAGATCCAATGTCATTTTTAAAACTAAAATCCTGCTCAAGAAATTTTGTGTGTTCTTCTTCTATAAAGTCTTCTAAACTTGTTTTATAAACAAAATTTTCTTCAATTTCTTTTTTGAAAAAGTCTGGGTGTAAATTTTGAGCAACCACATTTAATTTCCATTCATGAAAAATATGAACAGTTTTTTCCCATAGTGTACCAGGACTTAATTCGGGATCAGTATGAGCTCTACTGAAATAATCAGCTATATAATGGAATAATTCTCCAAGCTTTAGAGCAAATTTATATGGATTTTGATCAGGATTAATACCTTTTAATTCTTCATATTGATTGTAAAAATTCTCTATAGTTTCATCTTTAAAATGACTTATTTCACCTTCTATAAAATCAGGCTTAATACTTCCTAAAGCCAAAGCGGTTTTGGAAATCCAGATATCTTGTTTTGCAAAATAATCGTGTACTTTATGAGCAAGCAGTTTATGTGTTCTAGTATCCAGTTTAAATACCTCCTGAAAGATAATTCTTTAGCAATATTAACAATAATTTTTTTTGAATAATGTGTAGTTCAAAAATTTAATTGAACAAGTATATCTTATCATAGAAAAACGCTTTTGACAAATGGGAATTATTACTATATATAATTTAAAAATCATAAATATTTTTGTGGCTGATAAATTAAAAATAATTATAAGTGTATATTTCTTATTAGAAATTTTTAAAAAGTTTGAATCCATTCAATTTATTTGATAATATTTACCTGTAAAAGTGAATAAAGAAATGAGATATTAAATTCTGAGGAGTGGTAATTAATGAAAGCTAAACAAATAACAGGAGAAAAAGCAGCTGGATATGTAAAAGATGGTATGATTATTGGTCTGGGAACTGGCTCTACAGCTTATTATGCTGTTAAAAAAGTAGGGGAAATGGTACGTAATGGTTTGAAGGTCAAAGCAGTTCCAACTTCTAAAGAAACAGCAGAACTTGCTGAAAAAGAAGGGATAGAACTGATTGAACTTGCTGATGTTGATAAACTTGATTTAACTATTGACGGTGCAGATGAGGTAGATAAAGATTTTAATTTAACAAAAGGTGGTGGAGGAGCTTTATTGAGAGAAAAAATTGTTGCTTCAGCATCAGAAAAATTAATAATTATTGTAGATGAATCTAAATTGGTTGAGAAACTAGGCGATTTCCCATTACCAATTGAGATCACACCTTTTAGCTGGCAGTATACTCAAAAAATGATTGATAAATTTGACTGTAGTTCTATAATAAGAGAAAAAGATGGTGAAATATTTGTAACAGATAATGGGAATTACATACTGGACTGTGATTTTGGAACAATAGAAAATCCAATAAAATTAAGTGAAGAACTGAATAAAATACCTGGTGTAGTTGAGAATGGTATTTTTGCAGAAATGGCTGAAATTGTTATAGTAGGCTTTGACAGTGGTGAAGTAAAGGTATTAGAAAAGTAAAATTTTAATATACCATAGTTAAATAAGTGTTGTTCTTATAATATCTAGATATGTTTAAAGTTAAATTAAAAATCTTAAAAAATATTTAGAAAATAAAGAGATTAATCCCCCTAGCTTATACAGAATAAATATCTGTTTAAGAAAAGGGGATTTCATTTTAATACAGAAAAATTATTAAATAGGCTAAAATTAATTTTGTGGATTTTAAGATTCTGAAATATTTACTCGCCAATTTTTGCTAGTTCGATATCTGAAAGCATTTTTTCTAAGATTATACTGCTTATAATAACAAGTGGGATAGAAATTACCCATCTTAAAACAGTAAATTTTATACCAACATAGCTTGCTTCAAATAAAGTCATCGGGATTCTACAGATAGCGGCAGCTCCAATATAGGTGAATATTATTCTGGGGCTGGCTCCTTTTTTATATAAAGCAGTAGATACAGGAAAAGCCACATATAATCCTCCGACTGTAGTACTCGCAAAAAGTAGTGCCCAGATATATGACATAAAATTTGCATTTTCTCCCAAATGTTTTTCAATTAGTTTTTTATCTACCCAGACATCAAACAAACCGATTAAAATAAATACTGCTGGTATAAATTTGATCATGGTTAAGAAAAAAGAAAAAAAGTTATCAAAAATTCCTCTACCAGCTTCTAAACCAAATAGAAAACTAAATATAATAAAGACAGCAAATAAAATGGCAAAGATATAATCTTTAAGATGTCTTCTCATTATAATACCAGCTCCCTATAGAAGAAGCCTATTGAAATTGAAACAATTACTGCGATAAGCAAACTCAAAATATTTCTAATTAAGGTTATTTTAACACCAAAAAATTCTTTTTCTACTGGATAAGTTATAATTCCAACCATCATTAATGTAGTAGAAAAAGCTGCAATAACTGAATAACTTACACCTTTTTCTATAAGTATACCAGCAAGGGGAAAAGCTACAAAACCTGGCATAAAGGTTATTGAGCCAAAAAAGCTAGCAATTCCCATACCGATAAAACCACTACCCTCTCCTAAATATTTAATAATTAAATCATCGGAAATAAAATAAAGTGAAAAAGCCACCAGAATAATCATATTTAAAAAAACCGGTGAATTTTTTCTGATTTTTTTAATTCCTAATTTTACACCTTTAGTAGTTTTTTCTTGATCAATAATAAATAATATAATTGTTAAAACTCCTGTAAATAAATATATCATAATTGTTTTAAGTTGAACAAACAACTTCCTCCTCTCATACAATAACATCTTTTATTATATGATTAATAAAAGTTCAACTCTGTGCTTTAGCTCACACAATATCTAGAAAAATAAATATAGCTATAAATTAATTATCATTTTTGATCATATTCTGATCCAGCCATCTAATAATATCATCTGATTCATACAAGGGTTCACCATTAATAAACAAACACGGAACCTGTCTTTTACCTCCAACTTCAATTAGAGTTTTTTCTGCCTCAGGGTCTTGATTAATATTTTTTAATTCAATGTCAAAATCATGTTTATCTATAAAACGTGTTACTTTTCTACAGTAAGGACATGCTGGATAATAATATAAAACAAGTTCGTATAGTTCATTCATTAATAAATCATCCTTCCATATATATTTAGCCTAATAAAATAGTACTTATTATTTATTTTTCTCTTTAAATAGCACTATTCCTTCTTAAAATCGCTTAATATTCAATTTTATTAATATTTTGCTGTATTTTTTACAATTACCTCTTTAAACTGCTTTTAATATTTCTAAATCTTTGTTATAATAATATAAGGAATAACATATTTAGCTTATGTTGATAATTTATGCAAATACATATAAAGGTGGAGAAATAAATTGAAAAGAAGAGATCGCTTAACAGGGTTTTTCATTATTTTTATTTTATTAACATTTTCTGCTTACAGTGGTTCTGTAAATGTTGGAGGTAGAGCTCCAGTTAATATGGGCCAGCAAAAATTGCAGAGTAGTTCAGCTTTTAATAATAAGCAGACAAGCACATCACAAAGCATAAATAATCAATCATCATTAACTGAAAAAAATTCTCTTAGAGAAATTCAAAATAATGATACAAACTCAGCGTCTAAAAATATAGAAACAAATGACCAGGAATTGACCGTAAATCAAAAAAATAACAAAAGCAGTTCAGAATTGCGGGGCGAGAATCCAGTACCAGATAACCGCAAAGATGAAGATGGTGTTTTTCAGCAGAAAGAAGCACCACATTTAATTGATAGGATTAAAGTACATACTGTGAGAAGTGGAGAAACTCTCTGGGATATAGCTCAAAAACATGGCATAAATATTGACTCACTAATTGGGGCTAATAATATAAGCAATATGAACAGTATAAAACCAGGTCAAGAATTTCAAATACTGCCGGTTAAGGGTATTTTATACAGAGTTTCACCTGGAGAAAGTATTTCGAGCATTGCTGATAAATTTAATATTAGTGCTCAAAACATTCTTAAAGATAATAATATAAAAAGTGCATCAAATCTAAAAATAGATCAAACACTTATTTTAAGAGGGGCTAAACCAGAATTCAGTTATAGAGATAGACTTGAAAAAAAGTTTATGTATCCAATAAAAACTAGAATCACATCATATTATGGGCCAAGATGGGGTAGAATGCATGAAGGAATAGATTTTGCTGCACCTATGGGAAGTCCAATAAGAGCAGTTAGTTCAGGTAGAGTAGTTTACAGTGGTTGGGCTGGTGGATATGGTAAAGTTGTGATAGTTGAACATCAAAAGGGATTAAGAACACTTTATGCTCATAATTCAAAACTTCTTGTGAGAGAAGGAGAAATGGTAGGTAAAGGAGAGCTGATATCTCGTTCCGGTAATACCGGTAATTCTACAGGACCACATCTGCACTTTGAAGTTCAGGTGAACGGTAGACCAGAAAATCCACTTAGTTATTTAAATAAATAACATTTTGATGACTCAAGTTTTATCTGTTAAGCAAATAATTTTTTTCGAATTAAAAATTAATAGAATTTCAAGACTCCCTATTACAATAATATGTAATAGGGAGTTTTTCTTTTCTTAGACTTGACGAAACTAGATTTATTAAATATAATCTAATTAATGAATATATGAATAATTGTTCAAGTATAATAAATACATAGGAGGATTTTATAATGTCTGAACTAATGAGTTTGAAAAAAGAAAATAATAATCAGGATAAAGAAAGAAAAAATCTCGATAATAAAAAATTAGAACAGTTTGAATTAGAAGGACTTAATTGTTCAAACTGTGCATTAAAAATTGAAGATGAAATCAAGAACATTGAAGGGCTTGATAAAGTCGAATTGAATTTTGCTACATCAACCCTTAATTTAAGTGGTGATAAAAATAAACTTGAAAAAATAGAAAAAGAACTTCAGAAAATATCTGATAGAATTGAGCCAGGAGTTAAAGTAAAAAGAAAAAATGGTAAAGTGGAAAACAAAAGAAAAGAAAGTTTATCGTTCTTAGATTATATATATTCAAAAAAAGAACTATTAATTGGAACAATTTTATTTATCACAGCATTATTGTTTTCAGAATTAAGTTATTTTGAAAACTCAATTTTTGAAAATCTATCACTTCCACTATATATTAGTTCTTATCTACTTATTGGATGGCCTGTTTTAACTGCAGCTCTAAAAAATATAGGTAAAGCTCAAATATTTGATGAAAATTTTTTGATGGTCATAGCTACTTTAGGTGCTTTTGGAATTAGAGAATATCCTGAAGCTGTTGCAGTTATGCTTTTCTACATGATTGGAGAGATGTTTCAGGATAAAGCTGTAGATGATTCCAGACGCTCAATCAAGTCTTTAATGGATATACAGGCTGAATATGCAAATTTAATAAAAGATGATAAAATTATAAGAGTCTCACCTTCGGATTTAAATATTGGTGATTTGATTGCAGTAAAAGCAGGTGAGAAAATTCCAGTTGACGGGAGGATAAAGAAAGGAAGTTCCTCTCTTGAAACCTCAGCCTTAACCGGAGAATCAATGCCTAGAGAAGTAGAATCCGGAGATCAAGTATTAAGTGGGATGGTTAATCTTAATAAGCTTTTAACTATAGAAGTTACAGAGAAATACCAAGATTCAGCAGTAAGTAAGATTTTAAATCTCGTTGAAAATGCTTCATCCAAAAAAGCTCCAACCGAAAAGTTTATAACTAGATTTTCTAGATATTATACTCCATTTGTGGTATTTACAGCATTATTAGTTGCTGTTTTACCACCTTTGTTCACAGGAGCTTCGTTTAATACCTGGTTTTATCGGGCCCTTATTTTTCTTGTAGTATCTTGTCCATGTGCATTAGTAGTTTCGATTCCACTTGGATTTTTTGGTGGTATAGGTCTTGCCTCAAAAAATGGGATACTGGTCAAGGGTGGTAACTATTTGGAAGCTTTAAATTCTGTTGACACTGTAGTATTTGATAAAACAGGAACACTTACTAAGGGCAGCTTTGAGGTAATAAAAGTTGTCCCAACTGGAGAGATAACTAAAGAAAAGCTTTTAAAAACAGCTGCAGCAGTTGAGCAATTTTCTAATCATCCAATTGCTGAATCAATAATCAAAGCAGCAGGCGATTTTAAAAATTATTCAGCTGATAGTGAATATGAAGAGGTATCTGGTTCTGGAATTAAAGCCTTTCTTGGAGAAAGTAGATATTTAGCAGGAAACGAAAGGCTGATGAAGAATAATAATATTGAGTATGAGAAAGTTAAAGAAGCAGGGACTGTGGTATATTTAGCCAGAAATAATAATTATTTAGGATATATATTAATTAACGATATTTTAAAAGAAGATGCTGTTAAAACAGTTTCTTTATTGAAAGAAATGAATATAAAAAATATAGCAATGTTAACAGGAGATAATCATTCTTCTGCAGAAGATATTTCCAAGAAACTAGGACTTGATAATTATTATGCAGAACTTCTTCCTGATCAAAAAGTAGAACAAGTTGAATCATTGTTAAATAGAAGTTCAAAACTTGCATTTGTAGGTGATGGTATTAATGATGCTCCTGTATTAGCGCGCTCAGATTTAGGTATTGCAATGGGAGGGTTAGGATCTGATGCAGCAATAGAAGCAGCAGATATTGTTTTAATGACAGATGAACCATCTAAAATTATTTCTGCACTTAAAATTGCAAGAAAAACTAAAAATATTGTCTGGCAAAACATTGCTATGGCCCTTGGTATTAAAGCTTTAGTCATGGGATTAAGCATTTTTGGTATGGCTTCCATGTGGGCTGCAGTTTTTGCAGATGTTGGTGTAGCATTGATGGCAGTATTTAATGTAATGAGAATTTTAAAATCATAATTAAGTCATAAATAAGTAATATTACAATCACAAATAAATTATAAATAGATAATAAATAATTATGTATAAATATTTTATAAAAGATGTATATTGATTGGGGTGTAAAATAATGTTAGAAGAAAAAATGTTAAAAGAACAAAAAAAATTATGTGATGTTTGTGAGGTTTTTAATCCAAATAAAAAAGTTGTTAAGCTGATGGAGGAAAAGAAATTAGATGAAGATGTAGTTTATGATCTAGCAGAAATTTTTAAAACTATGAGTGATCCCACCCGTATAAAAATATTGTATGCTTTAAAAGAAAGAGAATTATGTGTCTGTGATCTCTCTGAACTGCTGGATATGAGTTCATCTGCAATTTCTCATCAACTAAGAGTGCTCCGCAATAATAAACTGGTTAAGTATCGTAAAGAGGGACGCTCTGTTTATTATTCACTTGATGATGATCATGTAATGTGTCTTTTTGGTCAGGGATTGGAGCATGTATTAGAAGATCGCTGATATTTTTCTTCTGATTAATAACTAAACTTTTCTGCTGTAATTCGATACTTAAAATAAATATCTTTAAATACGGGAAGTGGACACATGTCAAAAGTTAATGCTGTTTTGTTGGCTGGAGGTAATAGTACTCGTTATGGAGAAGATAAGGCTTTAATATGTTTTCAAAACAAATCTCTAATAGAAATTATTTATTCTAAATTAAATAGTTTTTTTGATGAGGTTATTATAGTAGCCAACAATGGGGATTATGATTTTTTAGATAATGCTGTAATAAAAAAAGATATAATAAAAAACAAAGGTCCATTAGGTGGGATCTATACAGGACTATACTATTCGGATGCTGAATATAATTTTATTGTTGGGTGTGATATGCCTTTTGTTAATAATAAATATTTTTCTTTTTTATTAAAGAAGATAAAGGAAGATGATTTTGATGTTGCAGCTGTAAAAAAAGATGGTTATATTGAACCTCTTGCTGCATTATATCACAGAAGAGTTTTGTCTCTTATTAAAGAAAATATTTTAGAGAATAATTTACGAATTAAATCTTTTTATAGTGAAAGCAAAGTCAAAATCATTGAAGAAACAGAATTAGAAAAGCAGTTTAATCTTGAAAAATTGTTTTTGAATATAAATCACCCTGAAGACAAATTAACTGCAGAATCTTTTTTCGAAGAAGATAGGGGGAATAAAAGTGAAAATGAGATTTAAATATTCTCTAAGAAACAATAAATATATCTTAAATCTATTTTTAGTAATGATGATTTTGTTTGTGTTTTCTGTGCCACATATTTTTGCCGCAGATATAACTTTACCCGAATATGAATATCAGGAATTCCAGTTGGATAATGGTTTGAAAATACTGGTTTTTCCGGATCATGATGTTCCACTGTTGAAGTTATCCATTTATTATAATGTTGGTTCTATTGATGAGCCTGAAGGTAAAACTGGTATTTCTCATTTTTTGGAACACACAATGTTTCTAGGTACTGAAGCAGTTCCCAATGGGAAAATAGATGAGTTAATTTCATCAGTTGGAGGCCAGCTTAATGCAGCTACAACCTTTGATTATACTTATTACTATCATGAAGTTCCCTCTTCAATGCTTGAACTTGTTATGGCTCTAGAAGCAGATAGAATGAAAAACTTGAAATTTGATAGTCAGGAAATTGCTAGAGAAAAAGAAGTTATCAAACAGGAAAGACGCCTGAGAACAGAAAATAATATTTTCAATAAAGGTTTTGAAGAAATTAAGGCAGCATCTTTTGAGGGTTCTCCATTAGAACATAATGTAATTGGTTGGATGGATGATATAGAGAGTATAACAGCTGTAGATTTAGAGGATTATTATAATAAATATTATGCTCCAAATAATGCGCTTCTTGTTTTAAGCGGGGATGTTAAAACTGAAGATGTAAAAGTGCTTGCTGAAAAGTATTTTTCTGATATAGAAAGAAATGATTTTCAAAAAAGAACATTTAAATTTCCAGAACAAAAAGAAGAAATAATTTATAAGGTTTATTTAGATACTCAAATTCCATATTCGCTGATGTTATATAAAATTCCTAAAGGAAATGATAAGGATATAGTTGGTTTAGAAATTTTTCTTGATATTTTAGCAAATCAACAGAGTGCTCGTTTAAAAGAAAAACTGCAGAAAGAAGAAGAATTAATTATTGCCAGTGGAGCTTTTCTTTATCAGCTTAGAGTGCCTTCTTTTGCTTTAGTCTATTTTATACCTTCTGAAGAAAATCTAGTTGATGAGGCTCAAAAGGCTTATCAAGAAGTTATGACTGACCTATTTGAAAATGGGATAAGCAGTGAAGAATTTGAAATGGTAAAAAAGAAGTATCAAAAATCTTTAATTTTTTCTCAAAAAAACATCAATCAAATTGCTAATGATGCAGCATTAAATGAACTCCACTATGGAAATCCAGAACTGCAAAAGAAGAAAATATCTATCTTAAATAATTTATCAGAAAAAGATATAATTGAGATTGCCGAGAAATATTTTCGAGAAGAAAAGCGAACTAGAGGCTATATACTTCCTAAGAATGAAGAAGGTGGTAAAAAGTGATTAAGAATAAATTTAATGTATTAATTATTATAATAGTATTATTAATTACATTGTCTTCAGTTACAGCAGCTGAGTTTAGTGCCGAATTATTCTCAGAACTTGCTGATTCTGTAAATGAAATTCCATATATCGATAATCCTAATTATTCTAAACTCAAACTTGATAATGGGATGATAATTTATTTAGTTGAAGATGCGGAATTACCCCTTGTTGAACTTAGAGCATATATAGAAGGTGGTATTAGTCAGGAGAATAAAGAGCAGAGTGGTATTTCTTCTCTGATGACAGAATTAATGAATCTAGGCACAAAAAATTATGATGAAAAAGAAATGGCAGGGTATAAAGAACTGAATGCACTATCTTTTTCAATAAATTCTAACTACGATAATTATAGAATTAGTGGGAATGCTTTAAGTACAGAGAAAGAAGAATTAATTAATCTTACAGCTGAAATCTTGAAAAATCCAGAGTTTAATAGAGATTATTTTGCAAGAACTGTAAATGAAAATATTCAATACTATAAACAGCAGTTTTATAGAGATGATGGATTATTAGATATGCATTTTTTCAAGAATATTTATGGTGAACACCCTTATGGATATCAATATAATTATAATCTTGTTTTAGAATTTTTAGATAATGTTCGGCCTGTTGATTTAGATCGATTTTATCAGAAAAATATAAATCCAGATCAGCTGGTTATGTCTTTAAGTGGTGATTTTGATATAGAAGAGATGAAAAATATATTGGTTGACTCTTTTGCTGATTGGGAAAATAATAATATAGAAGTCAACTCTGATTATGTAAATGTAGATCCACAAAATCATGGAAAAGTAATTCTGCTTAATAAAGAAGATGCAACACAAGCTAAAATAAGAATTGGCTATAATTTTTATTCTGATAAATTCCCTAAAAAAGTTGCGTTCCTAATGGGGAACAGAATTTTTGGAAGTGGTAGTTTTAACAGCAGGTTAATGGAAAATCTGAGGAGTGAGAAAGGATATGTTTATAGTATAAACTCTCAGACAGAATACCATAAATATGGTGGTGTTTATTATGTTAATTTGAGTGTAGACCCCGCCAATTCTTATCAGAGTATTGAAGCTGTAAAAAAAGAGATGAATTTGATTAAATCTGGTAAAGAGCCATTTACAGAAAAAGAATTGTTTGAAAATGTAAATCTCTACAATGCAATTTTTCCTAAAGCATATAAAGAAAATATTGATATTATTGATAAAATTGCATATGAGGTAGAAATACGCGATAATTCTGATCAATATATAAATAAATTTATTGAGCAGTATAATGGGCTTGAGGCTGAAGAAGTACAGAAAATATTTGCTGATGAACTTTATCCAGAAATAATTATGTCAGTTATAGTAGGACCCGCAGACAAGATAGCTGAAGTTCTCAAAGAAAATAATGTTGATTATGATAGGGTTAATTAAACTCTTTTGATGCTTGACAGATAAAGGCTAAATAATGTATTATTAGATTAAATTGAATAAATCAAAAACTTTGAAGAGAAAGAGTAGTTTACTTAGGCTGAAAGAGATCGGAGTTCAGAGGCTGTAAGATTCCGACAGTTGATGTAAGCGAATGTCGTCTCTGAGTTGTATTGATGAAATTAATTAGTCAATGCCGGCATAAAAGTCGTTAATTTATGAGAGCTTTCTGTTTATGCAGAGAGAATTAAGGTGGTACCACGAATTATACTCTTTCGTCCTTTTTGGATGGAGGAGTTTTTTTATTTTATTACATTTTTTGTAGATTAATGTTGGTACCTGGTACCAACATTAATCTACAACGAACGACACTATAATTAAATATTTGAATTTAGGAGGGAATTATTTTGGAAAATTTAGAAAAGACTTATGATCCCGCTAAGACAGAGGATAAATGGTATAAGTTTTGGATGGAAAATGATTATTTTAGTCCAAAAGAAAAAACAGAAGATGAGAAAGGAACTTTTAGTATTGTTATGCCGCCGCCCAATATAACTGGTCAACTTCATATGGGGCATGCACTGGACAATACTCTTCAGGATATTTTAACCCGCTGGAAGAGAATGCAGGGTTACCGTTCACTTTGGCTGCCTGGTACTGATCATGCCAGTATTGCAACAGAGGTTAAAGTAGTAGACAAATTAAGAGATCAAGGAATCGAAAAAGATGAAATCGGTAGAGAAGGTTTTTTGGATAAGGCCTGGGATTGGAAAGAAGAATATGGAACAAGAATTACAAATCAGCTAAAAAAAATGGGATCATCATGTGATTGGTCTAGAGAAAGATTTACACTTGATGAAGGATGTTCTGATGCTGTAGAAGAGGTCTTTATTCAGCTTTATGAAGAAGGATTGATTTATCAGGGCGATTATATTGTTAACTGGTGTCCCAGCTGTCATACTACCTTAAGTGATATTGAAGTTGAGCACAAAGAATCTGAGGGTAAATTTTATCATATGAAATATCCTTATAAAGATCGAGAAGGATATATAACAGTAGCTACAACCAGACCGGAAACAATGCTTGGTGATACAGCGATTGCTGTTCATCCATCTGATGAACGATATAAAGAATTAGTTGGAGAGAAAGTAATTGTACCTCTAGTTAATAGAGAGATTGAGATTGTAGCAGATGAATATGTAGATAGTGAGTTTGGTACAGGGATGGTAAAGGTTACACCAGCCCATGATCCCAATGATTTTGATATTGGTAGACGTAATAATCTTGAAATAATCTCGGTTATAGATGAAGATGCAAATATGACAGAAGCTGCAGGTGAAGATTATGCTGGCCTGAATAGATATGAAGCGAGAAAGAAAGTTGTTGAGGATCTAAAGAAGCAGGGCTTATTGGTTAAAGTAGATGAACACGTGCATAATGTTGGAGAATGTTATCGCTGTGATACAGTAATTGAACCTCTGGTTTCCAAACAGTGGTTTGTAAAGATGAAACCACTTGCTGAGCCGGCAGTAAAGGCTGTAGAAGATGGTGACATCAATTTTGTTCCTGAGCGTTTTAGCAGAGTTTATATGAACTGGATGAACAATATTAGAGACTGGTGTATTTCCAGACAGCTCTGGTGGGGACATAGAATTCCAGTTTATTATTGTAATGACTGTGGAGAAGTAATAGTTAGTAAAGAAAAACCTGATATATGTCCCGAATGTGGAAGTACAAATATAACTCAAGATGAAGATGTACTTGATACCTGGTTTTCATCAGCATTATGGCCTTTTTCAACTTTAGGATGGCCTGAGGACACTGAAGATCTCGAAAGCTTTTATCCAACTGATGTTTTAGTAACAGGTAGAGATATTATTTTTTTCTGGGTTGCAAGGATGATTTTTATGGGTCTAAAGTTTCAGGATGAAGAGCCATTTGAAGATGTATATATCCATGGTTTAATACGTGATGCTCAAGGTAGAAAAATGAGCAAATCACTGGGCAATGGGATTGATCCCTTAGAGATAATTGATAAGTATGGTGCAGATGCACTTAGATTTACTTTAATCACAGGTAACACACCTGGTAATGATATGCGCTTTAGAGAAGAAAGACTTGAAGCAAGCCGTAATTTTGCAAATAAAATATGGAATGCATCTCGATTTGTTTTGATGAACTTAGAGGATTTTGATCTAAACTCTTTAGATGAAGAGAAGCTAAAACCTACACTTTCTGACAACTGGATGCAGAGCAGATTAAATACAGTAACTCAAGAACTTGATGATGCTCTCGAAGCTTATAATTTTGGTGAAATGGCAAGCAGTCTTTATGATTTCATCTGGAATGAATTTTGTGACTGGTATATTGAACTCCTCAAAGCAAGATTATATCAGGATCAGGATCCTGAAGCTAAATTAACAGCTCAATATTTTGCTTTAAATACATTAGAGAGTTTATTGAGACTTCTTCATCCTGTAATGCCTTTTATTACAGAAGAAATTTGGCAGAAACTTCCTGGTACTGAAGGAAGTATTATGAGAGCTCAGTGGCCGGAAAAAGTTGAAGCAGATTTTGATAAAGATGCTGAAGAAAAAATGAATTTAATAATGAATGTTATCAAAGCAGTAAGGAATATTAGAAATGAAATGAAAGTTAATCCTGGCAGAAGAATCAAAGCGATTTTGTCAGCACCAAAAAATAAAACAAATATTTTAGAAGAAGGTAGAGAGTATCTTGAAAATCTTGCAAGAATTAAAGAACTGAAAATAGCTAGTGATGAAATAGAAAAGCCTGATAAAGTATCTACTTCTATCGTGAATGAAGTAGAAGTTATTCTGCCTCTTGAAGGAATGATAGACATTGATAAAGAAATAGAAAGACTTGCTAAAGAAATAGAAGAAGTAGAATTTGAGATCAATAGAGCTCAAGGTAAATTGAATAATGAAGGTTTTGTTAATAATGCACCAACTGATTTAGTTGAATCAGAACGCGAAAAACTAACGGAATATAAAAATAAGAAAGATAAACTAATTGAAAGAAAAAAAGAATTAGCTAATTAATACTTTATAATTTATACAGAACTTTGATTAGAGAGGCCGATCTAAAAGTCGGCTTCTTAATTTTCTTATTAAATCAATAAATAAAAGAGGATTTGTCAACTTTAGCTAGAATATATTTTTAGAATATAATTTTTAGTATTAATAGAATATTTTAGTTAATAATATATTTGTTTTATAATAAATTTAATACTTTAAACATAATAATCTTTGCCTTATGACTGGTTTAATATCCATTTTATTGAATATACTTTTGAGGAGTTTAATTGTAATAATAATAGTAGTTGTATTTGAAGCAGTCTGGTGGCAGATAACCGATTTATTATAAATAATATAATTTATCATATTCAAGTTTTTTCGAAAGGCTTTTGTTTTTTTTACAAAAATATTTAAAACTGTTAATAAGGAGAGAAAATGATGAGAGAATTTTTGGAACTCAACCCACCAGAAACATTTTGGGAAAAAGCTAAGGAATATTTAATAGATAAAAGTTTTTCATCTGAAAAACTTAATTTAGATAGTGCTTTAGGTAGAATTACTGCAGAAGATATAGTTTCCGAGGTAGATTTACCTCCATTTAGCCGTTCAACGGTAGATGGTTATGCAGTTAAAGCTGAAGATACTCAGGGAGCCTCTGCTGCAATGCCAACTTATTTAGAGATAATTGGTAGTATTGAAATGGGGGAAAAGACAGATCTGTCTTTATCTAGTGGAGAAGCTGCTGCTGTTCCTACTGGAGGGATGCTTCCAGAAGGTGCAAATGCAGTTTTGATGATAGAAAATACTGAAAAAATTGATGAAACTATGATAGAAAGTTCAAAATCTTTAGCTGTTGGTGAAAATCTAGTCGAAAAAGCTGAAGATATTGCAAAAGGTGAGGTATTATTGAAAAAAGGCCATAAAATTATGGCAAGAGATATAGGAGCTTTAGCTGGACTGGGAATTACTAATATTAACTGTTTTAGCAAACCGAAAGTTTCTATCATTTCAACTGGTGATGAGCTCATACCACCTGAAGCTAATGCAGAAGAAGGGCAGATAAGAGATATTAATAGTTTTTCTATAAGTGCCTATTTGAACAAATTAGGAGCAGATTGTAATAGAGTAGGTATTGTTGAGGACAAATTTGAAAGTTTGAGGAATTCAGTAAAAGATAATCTTGATTCAGAGCTTATTCTTATTTCTGGTGGAAGTTCAGTTGGGATAAAAGATATGACTATTGATCTGCTAAATTCACTTGGAGAACCAGGTGTTATTTTACATGGCTTATCAATAAAACCCGGGAAGCCAACAATTTTATCAGTTATTGATGGCACAATTGTAATTGGCCTACCTGGTCATCCGGCATCTTCTTGGACAGTAACAGCAGTTTTAGTCTCAGAGATTGTAAGAGTTTTAACTGGAGAAAAAGATGTAACAGAATTAACTGGTAGAGATAAGAAAATCTATTTTGAGGCTGAACTTTCTCGTAATTTAGTTTCCGATAAGGGACGTGAAGAATATATCCCTGTAAAAGTATATAAAAATGAGGATGGGAAATTAATTGCTGACCCAATTCTAGGTAAATCCAGTTTGATAACTAATCTTGTAGAGGGAAATGCCGTACTAAAAATAGAAAGTTATCAAGAGGGTAAAAACAAGGGAGAAATAGTTAAATTATCATTATTAGAAGAATAATTATATTATATGCTAGTACCAGGATATAAAAGAGTTCTATTGTAGCTGGTACTTATAAGGCACCAATAAAAAATAGAAAGGTTGTTTTATTATGGTAAAAAGATATTTAGATAAATTACCGCTGGAAGAAGCTGTTAATAAAATGCTGTTAAGATTTAAAGAATTAAAGGCTGATACAGAACTTGTACCCACTGCAGAGGCTGCAGGCAGAATTACGGCTGAAGGCATTAAAGCTTTGCGTTCAGCACCTGATTATTATGCTTCTGCTATGGATGGAATAGCTGTAAAGGCTAAAGATACAGATGGAGCAAGTGAGAGAAGTCCTATTGCATTAAAAAAAGGTGAAGAAGCTGTATTAGTAGATACTGGAGATCCAATACCAGATGAATTTGATGCGGTAATTAAAATAGAAGAAATAAATGAAATAAACGAAAAAACATACAGTATTGAAAAGGGTGTACCAACATGGAATAATATTCGTTCTATTGGTGAAAGTGTTGTTAAAGGTCAGCTTATTTTAACTACTGGCCACAAATTGAATGATTATGATCTGGGAGCATTACTTGAAGCTGGAGTTACAGAGCTTAGAGTTTACAAAAAACCTGTTGTGACAATTATTCCTACAGGAAATGAATTGGTAAAAGCTGATTCGCAGCCAAAAAGAGGTGAACTTGTAGAATTTAATTCAGTTATGGTTAAAGCAGCTTTAAATGATTGGGGAGCTGAAGTAAATATAACTGAAATTATTGCTGATCAAAAAGAATTAATAAGGGAAAAGATTTTTGAATCTTTAAATAATAGTGAAATGGTTATTGTTTTATCTGGTTCATCTGCTGGTAGAGAAGATTATACAGTTAATATACTCAATGAATCCGGAGAAGTTATATTTCATGGTGTTAATATTATGCCCGGCAAACCAATAATGATGGCTGAACTAGAAAAGAAGGCGGTTGTTGGACTTCCGGGTTATCCAATATCTGCATGGATTGCCAATCAACTTTTTATTAAAAAACTAATTTATTCAATGCGGGGACTTAAAGCACCTGATTTTAATCAAATAGAAGCTGAAGTTAATAGAAAAATACCATCTGATATTGGTCTTGAGGAATTTTTAAGAGTCAATTTAAAGCCTTCTGCTGATGATAAAGATAAATATACTGCGATACCACTTCCAAGAGGTTCATCAGCTATGGAATCAATTGTAAATGCTGATGGTGTTCTAAGAATTGCTGAAAATAAAGAAGGGTTGGCCCCTGGAGATAAAGCACCAGCTATATTACTGAAAAATAAAGAAAATATAAAAAATGATTTATTGTTAATTGGAAGTCATGATTTAAGTCTTGATTTAATTAGAAATAAAATTGCAGAAAAAGATGCAGATTTCAGATTAAAGCTTCAAACTGTAGGTAGTATGGCAGGATTAACTGCTCTTAGAAGAAAAGAATCTCATTTAGCAGGAGCTCATCTTTTGGATACTGAAACTGGAGAATATAATACTACTTATTTAAAAAGATTTTTTAAAGGCAAGAAAATGGCGCTTATCAATCTTGTCTATCGTGAACAGGGCTTTTACTTAAAAAAAGGAAATCCAAAAAAATTTCAAGGTATTAAAGATTTGACAAGAGAAGATATTAATTTTGTTAATCGTCAGCGTGGTGCGGGTACTAGAGTACTCCTGGATTATTTATTAGATAAAGAGAATATAGATAGCAGCCAAATTTCTGGATACAATAAAGAAGAATATACCCATATTGCAGCAGCTGCAGCAGTTGGGAGAGGCTCTGCAGATACAGCTTTAGGAATCAGAGCAGCAGCAGAAGTTATGAATGTAAACTTTTTAGCAGCAGCAGAAGAACAGTATGATATAATATTAGAAGAGAGGTTTTTAGAAGATCCAAGAATTAAGTATTTAATTTCATTATTGAATGATGAATCTCTGAAAAAAGATATTGAAAAACTTGGTGGCTATAGAACAGATGGAACTGGATCTGTTCGAATCATTGAGATATAGGAATTTAGATAAAATATATATGTCTATTACTTACATTCATAAATAGTAATAGTTTTAAAGATATTCTGGAAGGAGCTTTAATATGGATGAATTAAGAGATAAATTTGGAAGAAAAATTAATTATTTAAGAATCTCAATAACAGATCGCTGTAATCTTCGCTGCAAATATTGTATGCCTGAAGATGGTGTGGAACTCAAAAGTCATTCTGAAATATTATCTTTTGAAGATATTGTAAAAATTGTTGAAGTAGGCCAAAAACTGGGTGTAGAAAAAATTAGGCTTACAGGTGGTGAACCATTAGTAAGACTTGGATTAGAAGAATTAATCAGCAGTTTAGCTGATTTAAATTTAAAAGATATTTCTCTGACTACAAATGGTGTTTTGCTGGCTGAAAAAGCAGAAATTTTGAAAAATGCTGGACTTAATCGAGTTAATATAAGTCTAGATACTTTAGAAAAAGATAAATTTGAAGAGATAACCAGGAGAGATTATTTTGATAAGGTTACAGCAGGTATTGAAGCTGCTTTAGAAGCGGATCTTAAACCTGTTAAAATAAATACTGTTGTAATGAAGGGGTTCAATGATGATGAAATCCTTGATTTTGTGAAATTAAGTCAAAACAAGAATATTCATGTTAGATTTATTGAGTATATGCCTCTAGGTGGAGAAGCAGATGAAAAACATTTTATGAGCAGTAAAGAAACTAAAAAATTGATTGAATCCAATTACAAATTAGTTTCGGCAGTTACAAAAGGTAATGGGCCGGCCAAATATCTTAAAGTTCCTGGAGCAGCTGGTACAATCGGTTTTATATCTGCTCTTAGTGAGCATTTTTGTTCAGAATGTAATCGGATGAGGCTGACAGCAGATGGACGATTTAAGCCCTGTCTTGCAAGTAATAGAGAAGTTGAGATTGCACAAACAATGACTGAAAAAGATATTTATAAAGCTTATCAGAAAGCATTGGAAATAAAGCCCTCTGCTCATCATCTTAATTTTGCTGATAATGATAAACATAATAGAAAAATGTCTCAGATCGGAGGATAATTATGAACAAAGAATTTACTCATTTAGATGAAAATGGAAAAGTGAAGATGGTTGATGTTTCCAGTAAAGATATCACTCAGAGAAAGGCAATAGCAGGTGGTGAAATCATTATGGACACTTCAACGCTCAGTATGATAAAAGAAGGGACTATCACAAAGGGTTCTGTAATAGAAACTGCTAGGATAGCTGGTATAATGGCTGCTAAAAAAACTTCTGACTTGATACCGATGTGCCATCCCCTATTACTAAGCAGTATTAAGGTTGACTTTGACTTGAATTATGATGATAGAATAAAAATTGAAGCAGAAGTAAAAAATAGTGGACAGACCGGAGTAGAAATGGAAGCATTAACAGCAGTCAATACAGCTGCACTAACTATTTATGATATGTGCAAAGCTGTTGATAGATCCATGATAATCAATGATGTTAAACTTTTATATAAATCAGGAGGTAAGAGTGGAGTATATGAGCGAAAACAAAAGTAATTTTACTATAAAAACAGCAGTATTAACTATTAGTGATAAGGGTTCTAGAGGTGAAAGAAAAGATTTAAGTGGGCCAGTATTAGAAGATATGATTAAAGAAGTAGGCGGCCAAGTTAAATATCGAGAAATAATCGCTGATGAAAAGGAAGAAATTAAAAATTCTTTGATTTTTCTATCAGATAAAAAAGACATTGATCTGATATTAACAACTGGAGGTACGGGATTTGCAGAAAGAGATATTACACCTGAAGCTACTATAGAAATACTTGAAAAAGAAGTGCCTGGGTTACCCGAAAAAATGAGGGCAGCTACTTCAAAAATAACCCCTCTTGCTGCACTCTCTAGAGCAAGAGCAGGAATTAGAAGTAATACACTAATAATCAATTTTCCCGGTAGTCCTAAGGCTGTAAGAGAATGTCTTGAATCTATTATTGGGATTATTCCTCACGGAGTTAAGATTTTAAAAGGAGTAGTTACTGAACATAATCATAATCACAAGCATGAGCATTAATAATAATTAAATTTTTAGTTAAATAAGGGAGTGAATCTAAAGGTGGCACATATAAAAGCAGTGTGTATAAGTGAAGAAAAAGGTACTGTAAAAAAACCTGTAAAAGTTGGAAAGTTAATAGAAAATTATGGTTTAGAAGGTGATTCTCATGCAGGAAAGTGGCATCGTCAGTTGAGCCTTTTAGATAACAGCAGTATTGATAAGATGAGAGGCCAGGGTTTTGAGCTTAATTCTGGAGATTTTGCAGAAAATATAACAACAGAAGGTTTAGAAAAACTTTTTGATCTCCCAGTGGGTAGTAAGTTAAAAATAAATGATGAAATTATATTGGAGATTACACAAATTGGTAAGAAATGTCATCATGATTGTGAAATAATGCAGACAATCGGGGATTGTGTAATGCCTAGAGAAGGTATATTTGCTAGGGTGCTTAAAGGTGGAGAAGTAAAAACAGGCGATAAAATAGAGGTTGTTGAAGTATAAATTAATAAAAGGATTTTTGGTTTTTAACTAGAAAATATATTATAGTAGTAATCAATAAAAAGTAGTCAATAAAGTATTTAGACAAATAGTATAATTATTTTTGCTAAATAAAAGGAGGACAAATTATGGAAATGATAGGTGTGAGTGCTTCTTCCAGTAAAGCTGGTAAGACTACATTAATTTCCTTAATGCTGGAAAGCAGCTGTATTAAGAGTGCAGTCATAAAAACTTCTATTAACAACGAGTTAGACCAGTATAAAGTAATTAACAATCCAAAGATTATTAATAAAGAAGGTACAGATACAGGTAGATTCAAAAAACATGGTGCTAATAAAGTTATATTATTAGAAAGTCCAGCAGCTCAAATTCCAAGTGCTTATCAGCTTGCTGAAAGTTTATTAACTAATGATATCGAAAGGTTATTTATTGAAGGAAATACAATCATTAATTTTTTAAATCCCAATCTATTGTTTTATTTAAATAATAGCGAAGAACCAGAAAAGGATTCTGCAAAAATGGTTAAAAATAGAGCAGATATTAAAATTAATACAAATGTACTTTTATCTGCAAATAAATTAAGGGATGTACCCTTTACTATTCAACCGGATCAGCTTAGCTGTTATAAGTCACATCTTCTGGCTGATCTCTTGGGTTTAAAAGTAGGGCAGGTTGGCAAAATCATCAAGGAACAGGAAGTAAAAGTAACTAAATGTCAGCTTGGATTGTTTTAATTTTTAGTTAAGATTTGATTTAAAAATCAAAGAAAATTGAATATATAAAAATATACCAAATAAAGTATATTTTTTAAAAGAGATAAATAATTATGGTAAATTTAACATTATATTTCATTTATTTATAAAATATGATGTTAAATACTTAAAATCTCTTTTATTTTTTTTGTTAAACTTGACTAGTGGTCGAAAAAGTGATATAAATTTAGTTAGACTAACTTAAGGAAGGTGAATATTTTGCGAAAAGCAACAATAACCGGTCTGGGAAAATATCTCCCAGAAAAAGTAATGACAAATAAAGACCTTGAGAAAATTGTTGATACAAGTGATGAGTGGATTACTAAAAGAACAGGAATAAAAACAAGAAGATTTGCTGCTGATGATGTAACTGCATCTGACCTTGGAGTCAAAGCAGCAGAAGAAGCTTTACAAAATGCTGGTATAAATGCTGATGAGTTAGATTTAATTATTACTGCAACAATTACACCAGATATGATGTTTCCAGCGACAGCATGTTTAATTCAGGATAGAATAGGAGCTTCTAATGCAGGTGCTTTTGATTTAGAAGCAGGTTGTTCTGGATTTGTATATGGAATAACTGTTGCAAGCAGTTTTATTGAATCAGGCATCTATGATAATGTAATGGTTGTAGGTACAGAAGTTTTATCAAAGATACTTAATTGGGAAGATAGGGGTACCTGTGTTTTATTTGGAGATGGTGCAGGAGCCGCTGTTTTACAGCCAACTGACAAAGGTGGCATTTTGGCCTCTGATTTAGGATCTGATGGCTCTGGAGGAGATACACTTTATCAGCCTGCAGGAGGATCACTTAAACCTGCATCTCATGAGACAGTTGATAATAACGAACACTATTTATATATGGAAGGAACACCGGTATTTAAATTTGCAGTTAAAACAATGGGTTCTGCTTCATTAAAAGTATTGAAGAAAGCTGGTCTTGATAAAAGTGATGTGGATATGTTAGTACCTCATCAGGCAAACACACGAATAATATCTTCTGCAGCGAAAAAGCTAAAACTTTCTGAAGATAAGGTTTATGTGAACTTAGATAAATATGGTAACACTTCAGCTGCATCTGTCCCAATTGCTCTTGCAGAAGCAGAAGAAAAGGGTTTAATTAAAAATGGAGATACAGTTGTACTTGTAGCTTTTGGAGCTGGATTAACATGGGCTTCAGCAGTTATGGAATGGAATGATTTAAAATAATTAGAAATTTCATGGTTAATATAATATAAATTTACTAAATGCTTTAATTAATACTAATTAAAAAGCTAGAAAAAGCAAGTGAAAAAATTATTAAATGGAGGTTAAACAATGAGTAATGATTTAGTATTTATGTTTTCTGGCCAGGGGTCTCAGTATGTTGGTATGGGGAAAGAATTATATGATAATTATCCTGCTGCCAGAAAAGTACTTGATAGGGCAGATGAAATTATGGAATTTGATTTAAAAGACATGATTTTTAATGGCCCAGAAGAAGAACTGAATAATACTAAGAATACACAGCCAGCAATTTATACAGTTAGTGCAATGATAAAAGCTGTGCTTAATGAAAAAGGTCTGCAGGCATCTGCAGCAGCAGGTCACAGTCTTGGTGAATATTCTGCTTTATATGCTGCTGGTGTTTTAGCTTTTGAAGATGGATTAAAATTAGTTCGCCGCAGAGGAGAATTAATGGATCAGGCTGACCCAGAAGGTAAAGGAACAATGGCTGCAGTTATTGGGCTAGAGGATCAGCTAGTAGAAGAAACATGTGCTGAAGTAGAAGGTATATGTCAGGTTGCAAATTATAATTCACCAGGTCAGGTTGTAATATCTGGAGAAGTGGATGCAGTTAAAAAAGCAGAAGAAATTTTGGAAGAAAAAGGTGCCAAAAGAGTTATTCCACTTTCAGTAAGTGGGGCATTTCATTCTCCTTTAATGGAACCTGCTAAAGAAGAACTAAAAAATACTATAGAAGCTGTAGAATTTAATAATGCTCAACTACCTTTAATTGCTAATGTAACTGCCGATTATGTAAAAAGTAGTCAGGATATTAAAGATGCACTTATAGAACAGTTAAACAGCAGTGTGCGCTGGGTAGAAACAATTAATAGATTTAAAGAAGATGGATATGAAAACTTTGTTGAAGTTGGTCCAGGAAGAGTTTTAAAAGGACTAATGAGAAGAATAGACCGTTCTCTAAATGCATATAATGTAGAAGATGAGAAAAGTTTAAATAAAACATTAAAAAAGTTAAAAAAATAATTCTAGAAAAGATAAATAACTTTAATGAGAATAATACAATAGGAGGAGATTAATTTAATGGAAAAAAGAGTTGTAATTACAGGTGCTGGTGTTGTCCATGCTCTGGGTAATGAATTGGATGAATTTTGGGGGAATATAGTTTCAGGTAAATCCGGAATTAGTAAAATAGAAGGCTTTGATGTTGAAGAATTTCCTAGCCAGATTGCTGCAGAGATTAAAGATTTTGATCCAGGTGATTATATAGATCGTAAAGAAGCTAAAAGGATGGCCCTGTATACTCAATATGCAATAGTATCATCACTTAAAGCATTAGAAAATGCTGAATTAGAATTAACAGATGAAATTGCAGATAGAGCAGGAGTAATTGTGGGTTCTGGAATTGGTGGTATTGAAGTTTTTGAAGAACAGGTTAAAAAACTACATAAGCGAGGACCCCGTAGAGTAAGTCCTTTCTTTATACCGATGATGATTTCTAATATGGCTGCTGGTAATGTGGCAATTTATGCAAATGCCAAAGGACCTAATCTGAATACTGTTACTGCATGTGCATCAGGTACTTCAGCTATAGGTGAGGCATTTGAGACAATTAAAAGAGGTGCTGCAGATATAATGATTGCTGGTGGTACAGAAGCAGCTATCTCTCCATCTGCTTTAGCTGGTTTTGGTAACATGAAAGCTCTTTCTACTCGTAATGATGATCCACAGTCTGCCAGTCGTCCTTTTGATAAGGATAGAGATGGTTTTGTTATGGGAGAGGGTGCTGGAGTTGTAATTTTAGAAGAGTTAGAAACAGCAAAGGCAAGAGGAGCTAATATTATTGCAGAAGTTGTTGGTTATGGTGCATCTGGTGATGCATATCATATCACTTCTCCAGCTCCAGAAGGAGAAGGAGCCTCAAGAGCAATGCAGGCAGCTATTGATAGAGCTGGTATTGACTTAAATAATATTGATTATATTAATGCTCATGGTACTTCAACTCCATTAAATGATGAGTATGAAAGTACTGCAATTAAAAATGTTTTTGGAGATCATGCCTATGAGCTTACTGTATCTTCTTCAAAATCTATGACAGGGCATCTTTTAGGTGCTGCAGGTGGTGTAGAAGCTATTATTACAGCAATGGCTGTTAAGAATGATATAGTACCTCCTACAATGAATTTCAATGAAGGTGGAGAAGGCTGTGACCTTGATTACCAGCCAAATAAGGCAGGGGAAAAAGAAATTAAAGCTGCTTTAAGTAACTCATTTGGTTTTGGTGGTCAGAATGCTTGTATATTATTGAAAAAATATGAAGATTAATTATAAAAAATTAAAGATATAGAATTACCAAGAAAAATAAAATATTCTATATTAAAAATAAAAAATTATATAATTATAAAAGGGACAGCAGCTGCTGTCCCTTTTAATTAGTTAAAGAGCAGTTATTAACTGCTCTTTAACAATTTATACATATAATATTTTTAGTTTATTTCTAAGGTTAAATTACTGAACTACTTCATAACCTTTGTTTGACCAACCATAAGGTTCATTACTAGGTGTACCAAAACCACCGTTTAATGATACTGCATCATAGCCTAATAATCTGAGGCCTGCTACAGTCTGTCCGGCAGTCTGACCTGTGTAACAGTAAACTACGATTTTCTTATCTTCTGGCAGCTGACCAAAATATTCATTCATACCAGCACCCCATGGGATATTTACTGCACCAGGAATATGACCATTTGCAAAATCAGAACGCTGTCTAATAGATAAAATCATCATGTCACTTTCAGCATCTATTGACATTTTAAGCATATCTTCACTGATCTTATAATTTTTAAACATTGTATCACTAACATCAGCTAATCCGTATAGATAATCTTCCATTGCAGTTTTCATTTCAGGGTCGATAGTATAATCAGTTACTCCATCAAGTTCATTTGCTGTAGTTTCTACTGCATCCTCATATCCGCCTACTTGTGAGATACCTAAGTTCCAGCCGAATCTAACTGATTTAGCATCAAAACCTGCAAAGTTTAAAAGACCATTGATTTGATTTGCAGTTTGACCTGTATAGCAATAAACATAAATTGTTTCATCACCAGGTAATTTATCAAGATTATCAGCAATCGCACCAGAACCCCATGGTAGATTAACTGCACCTTTGATATGACCTTCATTATATACATCTGGCTGTCTGATATCTAATACAAATACATCTTCACCATTCTTAACCATTTCAACAAAGTCTGCTTCACCTATCATTGAATTATCACTTGGTAGATCTGCAAAATAATTATTAACTGCATCTTCTACTGTATGACCAGCCGCCATTACTGGAGCTGATGCGAATAAAACTGCCACCATAACTAAAACAACTGCCATTAGACCTAATTTGTTTCTTCTCATTTAAATTTTTCCTCCTTGTGATTTCTTAGTATTATATATTAATTGAATGTAAAATTAACGACTTAAATTTATGAACCATCCTGTGCATTACTCTGTACGGGTGCTCCTCCTAAACTGCCAACAGGAAGAGAGCTATCTGATGACCATTCTATCCAGGCACCATCATAAATTGCTAAATCTCTATAACCTGCATTTCGAAGAGCAGCATATGTCTGGGCAGCTCTGATTGAAGTTTTACAGTACATAATTACTTTTTTATCAGGAGTTACATCTTTATCTGGATAAATCCTTAAAAAATCTTGATAAGGACGATATTCTCCATCTTTATTGATATTTCGGGTGTAATTAATGTGAACTGCATTTGGTATAATTCCTTCATTAACTTCTTCAGCGGTTCTAACATCTAAAATCACCACATCATCACTGGGATTATTAACATAATCCAGAACTTCTTCTTTTGTAGCAATTAAATCTTCATTTTTTTCTGATGCCTTAAATTCAGCAGTTTCAACTTCAACTTCTCCTGATCCGGTTTCAGCACCAGATTCAATTAGTGAACTAATTCCTCCACTGATAACCTGTACATCTTCATGTCCAAACACATGTAAAGTCCACATTAATCTAGCAGCATCCATGTTGTTATTATTATCATAAATAATAACTCTAGAAGTATTTGAAATACCATTTTCTCCTAAAACTTCTTCAATTTTAGAAGAATCTGCAAGCATATTTGGATATGGACCAAAAGATGTAATATCATTTCTTGCAATATTAACAGCATTTACAAGATGCTGTTCTTCATAATCTCCAGATTTTTGAGCATCAACTAAAACTACATCATCTTCTTCAGCAATATTTAATGCTTCTTCAGCAGATATTATATCCTCGCCTTGTTCACCAGGTACACTTACTTCGGTTTGAGTACAACCTGTAAGAATTAAAGAAAATGCAAGAAAAACAAATAATATCTTTAATGTTTTCTTCAACTTCACACCTCCAAATTTGTTTTTATAGTTATATTGTTAAAACAAGTACAAACTCTATTTATATTATAAGACATAAATGGACCCAGTAGGTATAATTATTTATAATAGAGTATTCAATTATTCAATGAAACTTTAAAAAAGCGGAAAAAATTCAATCTGAATAATATTTTATTGAATCACCTCCTTAATAAATGATATAATATGTTAAATTGAAAAGAGGTAAAATATGAAATTTATTATTAAAATATTTAATAAAATAAAAATAATATATATACTAATTTTATTATTTTTTCTTTTAAATTTATTTACTTTGAGTGATTTTCCCTTTGTTCATTCTGATGAAGCCTGGCTTAGTGGTCTTTCAAGAAATATTTTGCAGACAAAAGATTTTACTGTTACTGAATCTTTTTTTGATTTAATGCCTCGGAATCCTCATGCAGTCAAAATATTTTTTCATTCTCTACAGATTGTTTTCATAAAAATATTTAATTATACTATTTTTAGTGTACGACTAATATCTCTTACTGCAGCAGCAATATCTTTATATTTATTTTATAAAATAAATATCTTAAATACTAATTCAAATATACTGAGCATTCTCGGAACTTTATTAATAGCGTTAGATATACATTATATTTATACTGCACACCTGGCCCGACAGGAGATAATTTTAGTCTTGATTTTTTTAGCAGCTTTTTATTATTTAATATCCAATATGCTAAGTGGTCCTGATGAATATAAAGTATTTAGAACTTACAATAAAAATAGTTTATTTAATAATAATTCAATAAAAAAAGATATTATTTTAGCCTTAATATTAAGTATAGGCATGGGAATTCACCCCAATATTTTTATTGTTTCACTGCCGTTTATTATAATTTATACTTATGAATTACTATTTAACAAAAAAATTAAATTGAAAAATTATGCAGCTTTTGGTGCGACACTAACTATAAATGCATTATTATTTGTACTATTAAGTTTTAAATTTGACTCTTGTTTTTTAAGCAATTATGCTCAATATGGAAAAAGTCTTGGCGTATTAAATTCAACTGCAGTTAAATTAGATAGTTTGGATTATTTTTATAAAAAAATTTTTTACAGGGTAAGTGGGACCTATTATATACCTCCTGTTAAAATACAGCTTATTATCTTTGCTTTGGTAATGCTTATAGCTTTAATAAATTTATTAGTTAAAAAGAAAAAAATAGATTTGTATTTAATATTATCAATTATAGGAATTAATCTTGGTTATGTTATAATTGGCCGTTATAATCAGACGAGTATAATTTTTATTTTCCCTATCTTTTATATTTTGATAATCTCTATTATATCAGATTTATCTAATTTCAGTCTAAAATCTGCCTATACAGTTTTTTCTATATTAATCATATTAATTGCTGCAAATACTGCTTTTTTTCTATACAATGATAACTTCAATAATTATCAAGCATATCTTAATAACATATCTCAGGTAGTTGATAAAGATGATAGAGTCCTGGCAAATTTAAATAGTGAATATTATTTTAAAAATGGAAATTTGTTTGATTATCGGAACCTGGCTTATTTAGATGAAGATAATCTTAATTTTGCTGAGTATATTGAAAAAAATGATATAGATTATATTATTTATCCTGAAGAAATGGATTTTATCTATAACAGTAGACCACAATGGAATATTATCTATGGAAATCTTTATCCATATTATAATAATATGCAGAAATTTATCAATAATAATACCGAACTTGTTTATAAATTTACAGATAGTACATATGCAATGAGAATTGTAAGCTATATTGGAAAAAAGAACTGGTATGTTAAAATCTACAAAGTCATAAAAACGAAATAAAATTCCATTATTAAAAAAGCAGGAATTAAATACTATGGTTTAAACACAAAAATTTGCATTGGAGCTCAAAATTGTCTTTTTGTGGGAAAAACAATATATTAGATATATTTTAAAAGAACTTATATGTCAGATCTGCTCAGCTCATTTTATGATAAATTTCTTTATAAAGATCAGAGAATTTATCATCTGTTCTATCTCTTGGTCTAAGAAGTTTATTTTCTATAACATCCTTAATTTTACCTGGATTACTATTCATAAGTACAATTTTATCAGAAAGGTAAATAGCTTCACGAATATCATGAGTGACAAAGATTATTGTTCTTTGTTCATTTTTCCATATTTTAATCAAAAGTGATTGTAGTGAATGCCTTGTGAGACTATCGAGACTCCCAAAAGGCTCATCCATCAGTAAAATTTCTGATTTAGCAGCAAAAGTTCTCGCAAGTGCAGCTCGCTGTTTCATACCACCAGAAAGTTGGTGTGGGTAATAGTTAGCGTAATCTTCCAGCTTAACTTTTTTTAGATATTTTTTTGCAGTTTTCTCAAATTTTTTAGATGAAGATCTGTCAGCAGCCTTAAGAGCAAAAATAACATTTTCTATTAATGTTTTCCAGGGAAAGAGCTGTTCAAATTCTTGAAAGACCATTATCCTATCCAAATTTGCCCCTTTAATTTTTTTGGAATTTTTATAAACTCCTCCAGAATCAACATCTACAAAACCTCCAATGATTTTTAGAAGTGTAGATTTACCACACCCAGAAGGGCCAAGAATTGTAATAAATTCATTTTTATTTATCTTGAGATTTATATTTTTCAAAACAAGCATCTCGCTTGGATCTTTTTTATAGCTTTTATAAATTTTTTCAAGCTCTAAATATTTTTTCACTTTTTCATCCCCCATTTTTCTATAGTTGCTTTTTCTAATCTAGCAAATATAAAATCTTCTACTACAGCTCCTATGAAAATTATTACTATTATACCTGCAAAGACACCTGGAAGATCAAAAAAGACTCGTTTTTGAAAAATAAACCAACCAATACCTCCAAGGCTGTTGATAGCTCCAAATAACATTTCTGCACTGATAAGAGCTCTCCATGACCTTGCCCATGCTATTTTTAGTCCTGCTATAAAATAGGGGAGAGAAGCGGGAATCAAAATTTTATATAGAAATTCAAATTTATTTAATCGATAATTTTCTGCAATTAAAATATATGTTTCTGGGATTGAATCAAATCCAGTTTTCAGGTTCAAAATAAGAGGCCATATAACAGAATGGATTATTACAATTAAAACTGCAGTTCTACCTGAACCAAACCAGATCAAAACAAGCGGCATCAATGCAATTCCAGGTAGAGGATGAGCTAGAGCAGTCAGTGTATCTATCAACCCTGCAGCAGTTTTAGAAAATTTTGAAATTAGTGCCAAAATTAAGGCTAATAAAATACTGATAAATAATCCTTGGGCAATGAGAGATAAAGAAAAAGCAAGCTGTTTTATTAATTCCCCATTTATAAGAGAATCATAAAGTGATTTTAAAATATCACCTACAGATGGAAAAATTAATTCAGAAAAATATCCACTATAAGCTGTTAGCTGCCAGATAATAATAAATAAAACAACCCAAAAAATCCTCTGCCAAATTTTATTCTTCATAATTTGTGTCTTCCCATATAAAATCATCAGCACTGTAATTTTCAATTGAAATATAGCTGTTTTCATTCATAAAAGAAATAAATTTATCTAATCCTTTTATTTCAGAACTATATTTCATACCTTCCCAGGTCAAATATTCAAACAAAGTATTCTGGTCAAGATTATAATAATTTGATAAAATTTCTGCAGCTTTTTCTGGATTTTCATTAATAAATTTAATTGATTTATTTAATGCCTCTTTAAAGAGAATATATAATTCTTTATTTTGATAAAATTCGCTTGTACCTACCCCAACAATAAAAGTGAATTCTTCTCCAACTGCGTCTCTACCATCAAGTATGCTTTTTATACCGGTTTCTTTACTTTCCATAAAAATATAGGGGGGTGAAGTAAAGTGGGCTGTGATTTCTTTTCTGGCAAGTAGAGCATTCATTCCATCGGGGTGATTCATACTTACAAGCTGATTATCGAATTTGTCTGCTTCTCCAAATTCTTTTTCTGCTGCCATAGAGAGCAGAATATGTTGAATACTTCCTGGCTGAGGTAGTGCAATCTTATGACTATTATTTAAATCATTAATTGATTTAATTTCTGTATTGTTTGTCATAAGAGCAAGTGGACTTTGAGAAAGACCAGATATTATTTTCCATTCCATTCCTTTATCTTTGCCGATTAAAAATGGAGGTAATGCCATAAAACCTATGTCAACATCACCAGCAAGCATGGATTCACGAATAGCAGCTGTATTACTTAACTTTTTCCATTCTACAATGATATTATTATTTTCATTAGTCAGATATCCCATTTCTTTTATAATTGTAACTGGAGCATAGGCAAGTCCGTACTGTTCTGCTATACTCAATTTATTCTCAGCATCTTCATTATTTTGATTACATCCACTCATTACAAATAATGTAAGTAGTAAAATCAAAATAAAACTCAAATATTTATTCATAAATTTCTCCTTTAGAGAACTTCTCCTATTTCTCGGATAATAACATTCTCACCTTTTTGATTATATATTTTCAGAGTATCATACACATTTTTTATTCTAATTTTAAGTTCATTTTTGTTAGAAGCTTTTACAATAAAATAACCTGCTCTTTCTGTTGCATTTTTGATTTTTCCAATTTTGTCACCAGCTTTATAATTAAGACCAGCATTAATTATTCCGGGCAGTTCTTTTAATTCAGAAATTGCTGTAATTTCTTTAATTTTTGCAGGTTTTGCAAAAAACAGCTGAACAGAAAGCCAATTGGAATTTTTTTGTATATCATATTTATCAAGTGCTTTTACAAGTGGTTTTTTACCCAGGCTTAGTTCAATCATCATTTTCATAATATCTACACCGGTTATAATTGGTATAAAGTCACCTTCATAAGCACCTCCAATCCTGCAGGCGATTTCATTTATTTTAATACCGTTATCTCCTATAAGAAACTGAAAATAAACTGGACCATTTTTTATATCGAAAGCATCAACAATTTTTTGAGATAAATTTTCAATATCCTGATAATAATCATTTAAAAATTTAGAAGGAAAAATGTGAGCACTGCAGATACCAATATGTTTTTTATTTTGATGTGTTATCCTATCGGTTATTGTAAGTATTTTTAGTTTGGAGTTTTTAACCCAGCCGCTTAATGTTATCTCATCACTCTCATAATATTCTTCAACTAGTATTTCTTTTTCTCTAGAAAATTTTATGACCTCATCGAAATTTTTTCTCAGCTGCTCTATATTATTTAATTTAAAAACCCCACGCTGTCCCTGACTATCTAAGGGTTTAACAACAACAGGAAAAGTTAAATCTGATAAATTATTATCACTAAAGTTTTTATTTATAATTTTGTATTTTACGGCTGCTATATTAGCTTCTGAAAATTTCTTTTTCATTATTTTTTTATTTGTTACTGCTTTTGCAGTCTTTTTACTGATAAAAGAGGGAAGGCTCAGCGATTTATTTACTGCTGCAGCAGTATAAACAGGCTGATCAGTCCCGGCTGTAAGTACAGCATCAACATTATATTTTTTTGCTGCTTTAATATTATTTTCTACATCAAAAGTGCTGATAAGTTCAGAAAAGTCTGCTATTTCTTTTCCGGGTGCATCTTTATAATAGTCACTTACTATGACCTGATGGCCCATTTCTTTTGCCTTTTTTATTAAGCTGAGCTGTCCAGTTCCTCCACCAAGAATTAAAACCTTCATAAAATTACCCCTAATATATTATAGTATTGAAGAATTGATTTTCGATAATTTAAATTAGTCTAGATGATTTAAATATAATAATTTAACCAGTAGCAAATTAAATATGATAATTTTTCTTAGATATTGAGTTAGCTTATATAGAATTTTAGTTCTTTTAAGATATTATAACTGCATATCTTCAATGATATATTGCTCACCTTTTTTTCTGAAAATCTTTAAAAACGGAAAATGCCCATAGTAGACAAATAGTTTAAAGAATAAGTTGATAAGTTTAAAAATATTATAATTTGATTCACCATATTTTCGATTGTAATGAGATACTTCTATATTAGCAATATTTACATCTTGTTCTAAAACTAGAGCAGAAATATATACAAAAGAAGAATTATCAGCAGTAATTTTATTAATAAGATCTTTTGTTAAAATTCTATAACTGCTGACTCTTATATTATCAGGCTTTGAACTTATCAATTTAAATAAAAAATCTGTTAGTTTAGAACCTATTTTTCTGTAGAAACTATATTCTCTATTTTGTGGAACTGCATATACAATATCATAACCCTGTATAATTTTATTGTATAATTTTATTATATCACTCGGTTTATGCTGAAGATCATCATCCATTGTTATTATATAGTTACCACTTGCATAATTAAAGCCGCAGATTATTGCATTCTGCTGGCCGTAATTTTTTGCTAATTTTATCCCTTTTACTCGAGAATCAATTTTATTTAATGATAGTATTTTTGCATAGCTGTTGTCTGAGCTTCTATCATCTACCATTATAATTTCAAATTCTTTTGTTATTTCACTTAAAGTTTTCAGTAATTTTTTATATAGATCTTCAAGAGATTTTTCCCCATTATAAACCGGGATTACTATTGATAATTTATCTGAGATAGAGATCACACCCTGACTAATAAAATTTGCAATTCTCAGCTAAAGTTTTTTAAAAGTTTTTTCGATATTATTGATAATATATTTCATTTCAGATTTTTTAAGATCTGGATAAATAGGAAGTCTCAATATAGTTTCTGCACAATTATTGGTAACTGGAAAATCAGTATATTTATAATTAAGTTCATTTCCCATCGGTGAAGAATGTAGAGGCACATAATGAAAAGAAGTCTGAATCCCCTTTTCTTTAAGTTCATTTAACACATAATCTCTTATATTTTTATTTAAAAATCTAAGATAAAAAATATGATAATTACTTTTTCTATGAGGAGGTATAAATGATACAGCTTCTAAATAATCGTGAGCTAGATATTTTCTTAGATTTTCTGAATAATATTCATAAATATTTTTTCTTAATTCATTAATTAAATCAAGATCTTCTAACTGAGCATATAAGAGAGCCATAAGAAGATCCGAAGGAAGATAACTGGAACCCTTATTAACCCATGTATATTTATCTATATTACCCCTTAAAAAATCAGATCTGTTTGTTCCTTTTTCTCTAATAGTTTCTGCTTTTTCTATAAGATTGGTGTCTCTATTATTGATGATTAAAGCCCCACCTTCACCAGATGTATAATTTTTTGTAGAGTGGAAACTATAACATCCAAAATCACCAATACCTCCAAGATATTCATTTTTATATTCAGCATTAACAGCATGGGCTGCATCTTCTATTACATAAATATTATATTTATCTGCAATCTTCATTATTTCTTCCATATCACAACCTACACCAGCATAATGTACGACTATTATCGCTTTGGTGTTTTTTGTTATTCTTTTTTCTATCTGGGCTGGATTTAAATTTAAAGTATCAGCTTTTATTTCAGCAAATACTACCTTTGCTCCTCTCAGCAATACTGAATTTGCAGTAGAAGTAAAGGTGAAAGATGGCATTATGACTTCATCTTCTTGTTTAAGATCTATTAATTGTGCTGCCATTTCAAGTGCATGAGTTCCAGAAGTTGTCATAAATACTTTATTTAAAGAAAATTTTTCTTCAAAAAAAGATTCAACTAATTGAGTATAAAAACCATCACCACTCAGATGGCCCCTTTTTAGAGCATCATCAATATATTTCTTTTCTTTACCGTTTAAATATATTTTATTAAAAGGAATATTCATTTAAAACACATTCTCCATTCATTAATAGCAAATGTTATTTCCTAATTTTTTAAATCTAGCAATAAAGTTTTTAACATTTTCTGATAAATTTTCAGCTTTTTTATTGATCATATAAATATCATAATCAAGACTAAAATCTTTGATTTTAGAAATTCTTAGTTCTTTGGTGAAAAATTCATCTCTTACCGAATTATATGGGACAAAAGCGACCCCAAAGCCTTTACGAACAAGTGTTTTTAATGCTTCTGTAGTTTCTAATCTTGCTATAATATCCAGGTCATTAATATCTTTACCAAGTTCATTAAGTGCTTTTTTAAAATTTTCTTTGATTATACAGTCTTCTTTAAGAATAATGAATTTTTTATCTAGAATCTCTTTGAGATTTATTTTTTCAGGCAAATCATAGCTATCAGGTGATATTAATACAACTTTCTCATTGACAACATTTTCGGAAACGAGCTGTTTTTCATTAGCAGGTCTTGTGGTAAAACCTACTTCACAGATGTCACTTAAGACATCCTGTTCTATTTTATCAGAAGCATCAGATGTCAAATTGAAATTAATTGTTGGAAATTTATTTTTCATATTAAGTAGAGCACAGGGAAGGCAGTAAGTTGCAATAGTAAATTCAGCTTCAATTTTTATTTCTTCCTTTTCTTTATTATCTAATTCTGTAAGCATTTTCTCATAAGTCCGTATAATATTATCAGCATATTTAAGAACAACTTCACCTGCTGGAGTCAATTTTACTCCTCTGTTACTTCTTATAAATAATTGTTTTCCAAGTGAATCTTCTAATTTTTGTATCTGTTGACTTAAAGCTGGCTGTGAAATATGAGATCTATTTGCGACTTTTGAAATGCTTTTTATTTTTGCTATATCTTGAAAATATTTTAAACTTTCTATATGCATATTGACACCCTTTCTGAGTTAATTATAATGACATTATGATTTAACCTCAAGTGTTATATCACTAAACTTTGAAATGATATTGCTGAGATTTACGTAAATAAAATTTGATAATAATTTTATAATATAATAGATTTTATAATATATTAAATCCTATTAAATTATTATAACATATGAATATAATTCTCAAAAGTAAAAATACCAACAAAATCAGACAATCTGATTAATAATTAAGATATATCTGGATAATTTTATTATGAGACATTGAAAATATTCTGAATATATTATATAGTTTAATTAGTATTAAATTAAATTTAATTAATTAAATTTTAATTTAAAACCAAGGTATTAGGTACCAGGTACCTTAATCATGATTAAGGTACCTGGTACCTACAATTATCGACATTTAATGGGGGTTATTAGGATGAGATTGACTATTGCTTTAGGTGGAAATGCTATTTTGAAACCAGGACAAAAAGGGACAGCTGAAGAACAGCTGGAAAATGTTTATCTAAGCTGTATGCAGATAGGTGAACTTGCAGAATTGGGACATGATATTATAATAACTCATGGTAATGGCCCTCAAGTTGGTAATATTCTGCTTCAGCAGTCTTCTGCCATGGAAATACCTAAGTTACCACTCGATTTCTGTGGGGCTCAAACTCAGGGCTTTATAGGATATATGATACAAAATAGTCTTTTGAATGTTTTTAGAGAGAAAAATTTGGATATAAAAAGTACAGCTTTAGTTACACAGGTGCTTGTTGATGAAAATGATCCTGCTTTTGATTTCCCTTCTAAACCTGTAGGACCTTTTTTTTCTAAAGAGCATGCTAAAAAAATGCAGAAAGATAAAGGAGAAAATTGGATTGAAGATAGTGGAAGAGGCTGGCGGAGAGTTGTTCCATCACCTGAACCAATAAAAATTATTGAAAAGGATATTATTAATGATTTAATAAAAAATAATAAAATAGTAATTGCATCTGGAGGTGGAGGGATTCCAGTTGTAGAAAAAAATAACAAAATCCAGGGAGTTGAAGCAGTTATAGATAAAGATAAGGCTGGTTGTATCTTAGCACAAGACACAAAGTCTGATATTTTCTTTATTTTAACTGATGTTGATAATGTTATGATAAATTATGGTACAAATCTAGAAAAAGCACTTGGTAGAGTAAAAGTTTCTCAGGTTGAAAATTATCTTGAAGAAGGTCAGTTTGGAAAAGGGAGTATGGCCCCTAAAATAGAATCAGCCATTAAATTTGTAAAAGAAGGTGGAAAAAAATCAGTTATTACCTCTCTTGATAGTGCTGTTGCTGCATTTAATGGCCAAGCTGGGACAATAATTACTGCTGATTAAAATAATGATTGAATTAAATTGAAATTTTGTGTTAAAAACTATATAATCAATTTGCAGAAAGTTATTGATTTTTAATATATGTGATACAAAATCAGAAAGAAGGTAATTTGTAATTATGAAAGTATATGCTCTTGTTGGACCAAGTGGAACTGGTAAAAGCCATCGGGCAGTACTGCTTGCAAATGAACATCAGATTCCATTAATTATAGATGATGGGCTTTTAATTTATTCTGGTAAGATAATGGCAGGCTGTTCAGCCAAAAGAGAAGAAAGCAAGATGGGAGCTATTCGTACAGCTCTTTTTTTTGATGATAATCAGGTAGCAGAGGTGAAAAGTTCATTAAATAAAATTAAAGAAAATAAGATTCTTATTCTTGGTACTTCTATAGGAATGGTTGAAAGGATAGCAGAAAGATTAGAATTAGGGGATATAGATAAATATATTGATATAAAAGACATATCAAGTCCTGACGAAATAGAAAAAGCCTTATCAGTACGTAATACTAAAGGCAAACATGTCATCCCTGTGCCAACAATTGAGGTAGAAGAACAGTTTACAGGTTATCTTCTGCATTCTTTAGAACTTTTTTTCAAAAAAGATAATAAGACTGTAAGACATGAAAAAAGTATAGTTAGGCCAAGATTTAGTTTTTATGGTAATTTAAGTATTAGTAATAAAGTACTTGTAGATCTAATTGATTACTTATTGGATCATGAAAGTTCAATTTCTAATCATAAAAAGACCAGAGTTGAAGAAAAAAATAGTCTGCTTTTTGTCGATATTTTACTTGAACTTAAATATGGGATTAATATTCCAGATTATATAAATAAATTTAGAGCCGCTTTAAAAGCACATTTAGAAAATAATACAGGTATTAATGTAGAGGAAATAAATATAGAAGTTTATTCATTGAGTGTGGAAAATTAAAATAAGGAGGGATTGGCTGGATGCGCAAATACCATGCAAAAAAACTTGAAAAAGAAGCGATTTATCCTTATGAGCCTTGGAAAATAACTGAAAAAGAATTTTTAATTGAGAATAATCATCATAATGAGGCTATTTTTGCTTTAGGAAACGGATATATGGGTATAAGAGGTACTTTAGAAGAAGATTATCCCGGAGGTAAAGAGACGACTACCCCTGGGTTTTATATTAATGGAGTTTATGCACAGGAAGAAATAATTTATGGTGAAACAGCACCAAATCTTCCCAAAAACGGACAGACTATGATTAATTTAGCTGACTGGAGTGATATAAATCTTTATATAAATGAAGAAAAACTTAATTTGTTAAAGGGCCATCTACATGCATATAAAAGAGAACTTGATTTAAAGCATGGAGTGCTTCGCAGACATATGATCTGGGAAGATAGACAGGGTAGAAAGATAGAAATTAATATTATACGATTAATTTCATTAAGCAGAGAACATATTGCTGCTATCAGATATCAGGTAAAAGCATTAAATTTCTCTGGCAAAATCAGCATCAATTCTGCTGTTAATGGAGATGTTTCTAATCATCATCACTTGCGCGATAAAAAAGCTTTAGAAGTACTAGAAAGTGAGATTGATACAAATACCGGTTATTTATTGCATAAAGTTAAAACTACTAATTTCAATATTGCTTATGTAGTTGAACATGTACTTGATGAGGATACAGAAAAAGATTGTGAAATAAAAAGACGTTCTTCAGATAATAGAATTGACTGGATTTTTGCTATCAACGCAGATCAGGGCCAGCAGTATACAATTGATAAGTTAGTAGGAGTTGACCACAGCAAAGAAGAGAGAGAAAGTCCGATTAGTGATGCCAGAGCATCAGTTGCAAGAGCGGCTATAACTGGTTTTGATAATCTATTTGAAGAACAAACAGAATTTATGCAGGGATACTGGGAAGATACAGATATAATCATTAAAGGTAAAGAGGCACTTCAGCAGGGCTTTCGCTTTAATGCTTTTCATATTCTTCAGGCAACTGGCAAAAATGGTCGTACTAGTACAGCAGCTAAAGGTTTAAGTGGAGAGTATTACGAAGGTCATTATTTTTGGGATACAGAGAGCTATATTCTTCCTTTTTATGCTTTTCAGAGGCCTGAAGTAGCAAGAAATTTACTGCTTTTTAGATATAATACCTTAGAACAAGCACGAAAAAATGCTCAAAGAATGAAATTAGATGGAGCACTTTATCCCTGGAGAACAATTAATGGAGAAGAGGCATCCGGGTTTTTTATGGGTTCAACTGTGCAGTATCATATTAATGCAGATATAGCTTATGCAGTTTATTTATATTATCAGGTCAGTCAAGATGAGGAATTTATGCAGAATTTTGGTCTGGAAATATTAATTGAAACTGCTAGGATGTGGATAAGTTTAGGAAGTTATATTCCAATGCAGGATAATAAATTTTGTTTTAATGTAGTTTGTGGCCCTGATGAATACAAACCAGGTGTAAATAATAATGCTTATACAAATTACATGGCAAAATTCAATATTGAAACTGCAGCAAAAATTGCTGAAGTTGTTAAGGCTAAAGCTCCTGAGAAATATGAAAGATTGACAGAAAGAATTGATTTGAGTTTAAAAGAACTGGAAAATTTCAAAGAAATAGCAGAGGATATCTATCTGCCATATAATAATGAATTAGAAATTATTCCACAAGATGACTCATTTTTAAATAAAAATCCAATTGAGGTTGATAATATACCTGAAGAAGAGCTTCCATTAGTTAAAAATTGGCATCCTTTAATAATTTGGCGTTATCAGGTTATTAAACAGGCAGATGTACTTTTATTAATGCTGCAGCTCGGCAACCAATTTAGTAGAGATTTAAAAATTAGAAATTATGATTATTATGAGCCAAAAACGACTCATGATTCTTCTTTATCTCCAGCTATATATAGTATCATTGGTTCAGAAATAGGTTATAAAAAACAGGCATATAACTATTTTATGCAGACAGCTAGACTTGACTTAGATGATTATAATGAAAACGCCTATCAGGGTGTTCATACTGCCTGTATGGGTGGTACATGGCTGGCACTTGTGCAGGGCTTTGCAGGGATGAGAATGTTTGACGGAAAACTGTATTTTCATCCTCATCTCCCAGAAGATTTAGATGAATATCAATTTAGAATCCGTTTTAAAAACAGTCAGCTTGAAGTTACAGTTGATAATAATAAAGTCAAATATCTTTTGCTTTCTGGAGAAAAAATTGAGTTTAAACATTTTGATGAAATTATTCAATTAGATGAGGGTAATTTATCAGAAGAAATTTTTATTTAAATAGAAATGGGTGTGAATATGGATTTTAAGAAAAAAATCTATTTATTACTCGGATTCGGAATTTTCTTTCTTTCGCTTTCCGGTATCTTAATTAAATTATCTACTGCACCACCATTAATAACCGCATTTTATAGGATGTTTTTTTCTGTTATAATATTAACACCTTATTTTATAATTAAATATAGAAAGCAGTCACATTATTTTTTGGATTACCGGCCTGTCTTGGTCGGTTTTCTACTTGCAGTACATTTTATTTTATGGATTAGTTCAATAAATCATACTGCTATTTCAAATTCTGTTATATTTGTTGCTTTACAGCCTTTATTTACAATAATTCTTGAATATCTATTTGCAAAAGAAGATTTGCGAGAAGGAGCCATAATTGGTATTATCATGGCTGTAATAGGCAGTACAATAATCAGTATTGGTGATATTTATCAAATGAGTGGTTATTTATTTGGTAATCTTCTAGCTTTATCTGCAGCTTTTTTTGCAGCAGCTTATCTTTTTATTGGCAGAGGGGTAAGAAAAAGAATAGATTATTTCCCATATCTTTATATATTATATACTTATGCAGCTTTATTTTTAGCAGTTGGGGTTTTCATTTTTAAAATTCCATTTTTGGGGCACGGAATTAATAATTATTTAATATTTCTTGGTTTAGCTTTGGGGCCAACTCTAATTGGTCATTCAATATTAAATTATTCAGTACGTTTTTTACCTACTTCTGTTGTAGCATTATCTATACTTGGGGAACCTATTCTAACTACTTTGTTAGCATGGTTATTACTTGATGAATCTTTAATACTGACAACCATAATCGGAGGCAGTTTTATATTAGGTGGTATATATTTAGGTTCAGTTTATAGCTATAAAAAAGCAAATAGAAAATAATGATTAATATTCTAACTGGACATTATCTTTTTTTACCTATAAAATAATAATTGAGAAAAGTAAAGAAGATTTAGGAGGGATACATTTTGTTAAAAGAAATTGCAAATACAGTAAGAGGTTTATCAGCAGATATTGTAGAAAAAGCAAACTCAGGACATCCTGGAATGCCGATTGGATGTGCTGATATTGGGGCACTATTGTTTGGAGAAATTATTAATATTGATGCTTCGAAGCCGAATTGGCCGGATAGAGATCGCTTTGTACTTTCAGCAGGTCATGGCTCAGCATTTCTTTATTCATTTCTGCATTTAACAGGTCATGATATTACTATGGATAATTTAAAGAATTTTAGGCAGCTTCACTCTAATACACCTGGTCATCCAGAATACGGAGAAACAGCGGGTGTTGAAACAACCACCGGACCATTAGGACAGGGGTTGGCAAATGCTGTTGGAATGGCACTGTCCGAAAAAATGCTTGCAGAGCGTTTCAATACAGCTCAGTATAAAATTGTTGATCATTATACCTACACTATAGTAGGAGATGGGTGTTTGATGGAAGGTATTAGTTCTGAAGCAGCTTCTCTTGCAGGTCATTTAGGACTTGAGAAGTTAATTGCAATCTATGATGATAACAATATATCCATTGCAGGAAATACAGAACTTGCATTTACAGAATCACCTGCAGATAGATTTAAGGCATTTGGCTGGCAGGTTATAGAAGATGTTGATGGTCATAACATTGAAGAAGTTCGTAAAGCTATAAAGCAGGCAAAATTAGATAAAGAAAGACCTACTTTAATTTTAGCAAAAACACACATAGCATTTGGTGCTCCAAATAAACAGGATACAGCCTCAGCTCATGGAGCTCCACTAGGAGAAGATGAAGTTGCTGATTTAAAAGAAAATTTCAATTTGCCTAAAGATAAGAAATTTTATGTACCAGATAGTGTCAAAGAATTTTTCCGTTCTAGAGCAGCTCAACTTCAGGACAGAAGGTTAGATTGGGAAGATAAGTTCGCAAATTGGGCTTCAGCAAATCCAGAATTAAAAAAAGCATGGGATGATGCACAGAATTTGAAATTGCCAGCAGAATTAAGAGAAAAAATAATGAATTTAGAAATAGAGGCACCAATAGCAAGCAGAAAAGCTGCGGGAGAAGCCTTGAAAAAAGCAGCAGATTTGATTCCTTATCTGGTTGGAGGTTCAGCAGACCTTGCTCCTTCTACAAAAACTTATCTAGAAAAATATGGAGAGGTACAGAAGGGTAATTATGGAGGTAGAAACTTCCGTTTTGGTGTGAGAGAACATGCAATGGGTGCTGTTGTAAACGGTATTTCTTTACATGGAGGTCTGAGACCATTTGCAGCTACATTTTTGGTTTTTTCTGATTATATGCGTCCAGCTATAAGACTTGCAGCAATAATGAAACAGCCTATTATTTATGTATTTACTCATGATTCAGTGTTTGTGGGTGAAGATGGGCCAACACATCAGCCGGTTGAACATGTTGAATCATTAAGAAATATACCTGGTTTAAAAGTGATAAGACCTGGAGATGAAGAAGAGTCAAAGGCAGCTTGGATAGAAGCATTGGAGACAAAAGATCAGCCAACTGCTTTAATACTTTCTAGACAGAATTTGCCGCATCTTGACAAATATAAAGGGATCAAAGAATTTAACTTAGGTGGATATTTTCTAAATAATCCTGAAAATGCCGATCTAATTATATTTGCAAGTGGTAGTGAAGTATCACTGGCTGCAGAAACAGCTGAAATATTAAATGATAAAGACATAAAGGCTGCAGTAATGTCTGTGCCTGAAAGGGATAAATTAGAAAAACATATTTCAGATTATAAACTGCCAAGTGTTAAATTAAAAGTTGCTGTAGAAGCTGGAATCACATCAGGCTGGTATAAACTAGTGGGAAGTGATGGTCTGGTTATTGGATTAGATCGTTTTGGATTAAGTGGTAAGGGAAATGAAGTGGGTAGAGCACTTGGATTAGATGCAGAAAAAATTGCTGTTAAAATAGAAAATAAACTGAATCAAAAGAAATAGTCATAAGATTTAACTTGGCTTTTTGAAATAATTCTTGAAATCAACTCTGACTTGAAGTATAATATAAATTGTAAAACAATAAAGTTTCATTATTTATGAGTGACAAGCATATTTTATATTAAAATTAAATAATATTAGGATAGAGTATAGAAAATCCGCCAGAACCCATTTGTTTATGTAATTTTTGGGTTCGGCGGTTTTTTTAAATTGTAAAGTAATACCAGTTAATTAATGCAATTAAAGCACCAATTAATATTCCTGCAAATACTTCAAAAGGTGTATGCCCGATTAATTCTTTTAAATCTTGTGTAATGATTTTTCTATCTTGAGTAAATGCTTTTCCTTCTAAATGATGAATTAAATTGTTCAATACATTTGCCTGTTCTCCAACTGCTCTTCTGACACCACTTGCATCATAAGTAACTATTAAGGAAAAAACAGTAACAATTGCAAATAAGTCAGAAGAAAATCCATGTTTTAAACCTACAGATATGGCAAGAGCAGAAACAAAAGAAGAGTGAGAACTTGGCATTCCACCGGAGGTGAAAAATGTATAAAAATTAAAAGGTTTAATGAAAAATATTTTTAAAAATTGTGCAGTTAATAAAGAAAATATTGATACTCCTAGTAAAGACATGGTTTATCCTCCCTGAATTTCTTTTCTTAAAAATTTATAAATAAAGGAATTTTAATTCTGATAATTAAAAAATTATATTTTGCAGTGAATCTTAGCTCATTTATTTTGTCTTTTATAAATTCTTGTGTATAATAATAATAGTATTGAATTAAATCTAACTATATGTTTGTTTATAGTTTATTTTATCTTATTTATCTATTTTATTGCAAATATAATTAACACAGGAGGAAAAATCTTGGATCCATTTACTTATATCAATACTTTATCATTATTTGGGAAAAAAGGTGGATATATGCCTGGGTTGGCTAGAATAAAAAAATTGCTTTCTTATCTAGGAAATCCTGAAAAAGATTTAAAAGTTATTCATCTTGCTGGAACAAATGGTAAAGGTTCTACAGCTGCTTTTATTGAATGTATATATAGAAAAGCCGGTTACAAAACAGCACTTTATACTTCACCTCATTTTTACCATTTCAATGAACGTATCAAAGTAAATGGTAGAGCTGCTTCTACTTATGAGCTTGAGGAGATGATTGTTGAGATTAGATCTGCTGCTGAAAAATTAAAGGCTAAAAAAAAGTATGGAGAGGCAAGTTTTTTTGAAGTAGTAACTGCTCTAGCATTATTATATTTTAAGAGACATCAGGCAGAGGTAGTGATATTAGAGACAGGACTTGGTGGTAGATTAGATGCTACTAATGTCATCAAAAAACCTCTTTTATCAATAATTACTAATATTGATCTTGAACATACCAGTATCTTAGGGAATACAGTTGAAGAAATTTCAGCAGAAAAAGCAGGTATAATAAAAGATAAATCGAAGGTATTAACAGCAGTGGAGGATGGTAAAGCTTTAAAAGTTATTGAAAATAAAGCAGCCAAAACTTCTTCCAAACTAACAAGGCTTGATGCAGAATATGATAAAATATCTAGTTCTGGTAATTTACATAATAATCAGCTTAAACTTGTTAATAATGGTGAATCTAAAATATATAAATTAGCTCTACTGGGAGTTTACCAGGCTAGAAATGCAGCATTAGCAGTAAAGACAGCAGATATGCTGAAAGATATTTTTCCAGTTTCTGAAGAAAATATAAGAAGTGGATTAGCATCTGTTTTCTGGCCGGGAAGAATGCAGAAGATAGCAGAGAATCCTTTAATTATTATTGATGCTGCTCATAATCCTTCAGCATTTAAAAAACTAGCTGATAGTATCAGAGCATCTGAAAAAGATTTTGATAATATTCATTTTATTTTTTCAGTTTTGAATGATAAAAACATAGAAGAGATGCTTAATAATTTTGTTTTATTTAAGAATAAATCGATTTTTTATCTAGCTGAAAATTCATCTTTTCGGACTATAAAATTGGATGTTCTTGAAAATAAAGTAAAGGAAATGGGTTTTAACTATCATTCATTCGATAATTTATCTGAGGCTGCTGAATATTCATATTTAAATAGCAAAGAAAATGATTTAATAATTGCTGCTGGATCTTTTTACACCATTTTTGAGTCAGGAATTAATTTTATGACAAAAAATATTTAGAGGTGGAAGAAATGAATAATAATGAGAGCGGTTTTTCTTTAATAATTGTAGTAATATTTATGTCAATAGCAGCTTTGTTTGTAGGCTATATTATGGGGAGCTGGCTAATTAGTTTTATGACTGAAGAATCTGAACAGCAAATGGCAGATAATGATGTAGAACAGGTACAGGAAATTGGCAGTAATGAATCTGCTGCAGATAATCAGCCTGAAATAAATGAAGAAAGTATGCAGGGAAATATTTTGAACAAAGAAAATGAAGAATCAGGTGAAGAAACAAATGAAACAACTGAAAAGCAAAATACTGAAACAGCAGCAAAACAGATTACTGGAGACTCACAATTTGAAGAAAATAATTTATCAGGAACATTTGCTGTTCAGATAGGAGCTTTTAATAACATTGATAGTGCTATTTCACTAAAAAAAGAAATGGAGGATTTAGGTTTTGAAGCTTTTATCACAGAAAGTCAACCACATAAGATAAGGGTGGGTGCCTTTGAAACTAGAGAAAAAGCTGAAGAAGTCGAAGCTCAACTTGAGAGCAGAGATTATGAAGGATTTATAGTGCTTAGAGATTAAATTTTCTTTTAATTTATAGAGTTGTATTTATTTAACAATTAGTATATAATAAAAATAGTTTGCATTATATTATTTATTAAGTATATATTTTTTGTATTTATTACAAATTTAAGGGGTGAAATTAAAAAGTGAAAGCATTAACTTTTAAACAGGGGATACATCCTGATTATAATAAAGATCTAACAAAGGATAAACCCCTCAAGAATGCAATGAGACCTGAAGAGGTAATCATTCCTATAAAACAGCATATAGGAGCTCCTTTAAACTTATTAGTTAAAAAAGGAGAACAAGTTGAACTGGGTCAAAAAATTGCTGATAGTGAAAGCTTTGTGTGTGCTCCGATTCATGCTTCAGTTTCTGGAAAAGTTAAAGATATCAGAAAAGTTACTGATCCAGGCGGGAATATTGTTAGAGCAGTTGTTATTGAGTCGAGCAGTGAAGAAGAAAAAATGAACTCAGGACTAGAAAAACATAACAATCTTGATGATTTAGATGCTTCAGAAATTAAAAAAATTGTTAGAGAAGCTGGTATTGTTGGTATGGGTGGAGCAATGTTTCCCACTCATGTTAAAATGTCTGTCCCGGAAGATAAAAATGTTGAATATGTAATATTAAATGGGGCAGAATGTGAGCCTTATCTTACTGTAGATCACAGGATTATGGTTGAAAGACCCAATAGTATTATATTTGGACTTAAAGCATTAATGAAAGCGGTTAATGCTGAAAAAGGTATAATTGGTATAGAAGAAAATAAAATGGAAGCAATAGAAAGTATGCAGGATGCAGCTGCAGATTATGATAACATAGAAATAAAAGCTTTAGAAACCAAATATCCACAGGGTGGAGAAAAAATGTTGATCGAAGCTATACTCGGTAGAGAGGTACCTGTCGGAGGACTTCCGCTGGATGTAGGTGTTGTTGTAAATAATACTTCAACAGCGGCAGCAGTGGCTGATGCTATTCGAGAAGGTAAACCACTCATTGAAAGATCAGTTACCATAACAGGTAGAGGAATTGAATCTCCAACTAACCTTATTTATCGAATTGGTACTAAGTTGTCTGATTTAGTTGAACAGGCTGGTGGACTTAAAGACAATGCGGCAAAAGTAATTACTGGTGGCCCGATGATGGGTCAGGCACAAAAAAGTCTTGAAGTACCTGCAGTTAAAGGAACATCTGGGATACTTGTTCTGACTGCAGATGAAGTGGAGGATTTTGACCCTTCTCCATGTATAAATTGTGCTAAATGTGTAGATGTCTGCCCAATGTTCTTAATGCCGACAACTTTAGTAAAATATGCTAAAAATGAAATGGTAGAAGAATTAGAAGATTATCAGGTCTTAAATTGTATTGAATGTGGATCATGTTCTTATGTTTGTCCTTCAAAAATACCGCTTGTTCATTATCTAAGATTAGGAAAAGCTCAGGTAATGGCTAAAAAGAGAGAAGAGAATTAAGGAGTGTTAAGATGAATAATCCAGAATTAGTTGTGACAACATCTCCACATGTCAGAGCTAAAGATACAGTTAGTAAGATTATGTGGTCAGTGGTTATTGCACTGCTTCCGGCCGTATTTGCTGCTGTATACTTTTTTAAAACAAGAGCTATATCTATAGTTTTGGCAGGTGTGATAGGTGCAGTTATTAGTGAATATGTATTTCAGAAAGTAAGAAATAAAAAAATTACAATTTATGATGGTAGTGCTGTTGTTACTGGAATGCTTTTAGCACTTACTTTACCTCCAAGTATACCACTCTGGACAGTATTTATAGGCTCTGTAGTGGCAATTGTGCTTGGAAAACAGGTTTTTGGTGGGATTGGTCATAATCCGTTTAATCCTGCTTTAGTAGGGCGTGCGTTTTTAATAGCAGCTTATCCAGTGTTGATGACTGACTGGAGTGTAGACGGTGTTTCTAGTGCAACACCTCTGGCTTTGATGAAATATGAAGGTGCTTTAACTGATACATGGAGATTATTTGTAGGTCAGATTGGTGGTTCATTGGGTGAGACTTCTGCACTTGCTCTGTTGTTAGGATTTGCATTTTTGTTGTATAAAGGTTATGTTAATTGGAGGATTCCGCTGGGGATGATTAGTACAGTTTTTGTACTTACATATGTATTTGGAGAAAATCCTATTTTCCATGTTTTTGCTGGTGGTTTGATGATAGGAGCACTTTATATGGCAACTGACATGGTTTCAAGTCCAACTACTAAAAATGGACGTTGGATTTTTGGAATTGGTGCAGGTATTATTGTGGTTATAATTAGACTTTGGGGTGGTTACCCTGAAGGAGTATTATTCTCAATATTACTCATGAATGCAGCAGTTCCATTGATCAATAGATATACAAAACCTCGAAGTCTGGGAGAGGTGAAATAAATGGAAAAAAACAGTAATCTAAATTTGATTTTAACTTTAACTACAATTGGTATAGTTTCTGCTCTGCTTTTAACATTTGTATTTGAATGGACAAGCCCATATATTGCTGCAAATGAAGCGAAAACACGGAGAAATGCAATTAATGAAGTATTACCCGGTGCTGAAAGAGTGGAAGATGTAGAAATTGATGGTGAAATATTTTATGAAGCTTATGACAGTCAGGGTTCAAAGATTGGAGTAGCTACTCAGCATTCTGGTCCGGGTTATAATGGCATGATTAATGTGATGGTTGGTGTTGATCTAGAAAACCAAGAAATTCTTAATATTAGTATAGTAGGTCATGAAGAAACTCCTGGTTTAGGAGCCAGAATAACTGAAGAACCATATAAGTCTAATTATCAAAATAAACCATTTGGTGATTATACTGGAGTAAAAACTGAAGCTTCAGACCCTATGGAAGTTCAGACTATTGCTGGAGCTACTATTTCTTCAAAAGCTGTAATAAGAATAGTAGAAAATGCAGTGGAAAAAATTAATACTGTTTATGGAGGTAGATAATGATGGCCTTTAAATTTAAAGAATTATTTTCTGTTTTTAAAAATGGTCTCTGGAAAGAAAATCCCATTATGGTATTAGTTATTGGTATGTGTCCAACTCTTGCTGTAACTAATTCAGCTGAAAATGGTTTGGCAATGGGTCTAGCTACAGCATTTGTGCTTATTTCTTCAGAGATAGTTATCTCTACTATTAAAAACTTTATACCGGCAAATGTTAGAATTCCAAGTTTCATTTTAATAATAGCTACTTTTGTTACATTTACTGATTATTTTGTAAAAGCGTTTTTTCCAACCATTGCAGCTTCTTTAAGTATATTTATACCTCTTATTGTAGTGAACTGTTTAATACTTGGTCGACAAGAAGCATTTGCTTCTAAGAATCCTGTACATAAAGCGATAGCAGATGCAGTCGGTATGAGTATTGGTTTTACCTGGGTGCTTACTCTGCTTGGGATTATCAGAGAATTTTTTGGCATGGGTTCAATTTTTGGACTGCAGATATTAGGTGAATGGTATAAACCTATGGTAATCATGCTGCTTCCTGGTGGTGCTTTTCTAACCTTAGGAATAATGGTGGGAATATACAATCACATTAACAGGGAGGTAGAATAATGGGAGAATTTTCTCAAATAGTACTTTTATTTATCAGTACTGTTCTTGTAAATAATTTTATTTTAGTTAGATTTTTGGGAATCTGTCCGTTTCTAGGTGTATCAAAACAAATAGAAACAGCTTTTAGTATGGGGCTTGCAACAACATTTGTTATGACATTAACTGCTGCAGCTACCTGGTTAATTAATACTTTTATTCTTGAGGCTTTTAATTTGCCATTTTTAAGATATGTAGCTTTTATTATTGTAATAGCCTCATTAGTACAGTTTGTTGAAATGTTCATTAAAAAAACAAGTCCTGTTTTATATAAAGCACTTGGAATTTTTCTGCCTTTAATTACTACTAATTGTGCCATTATGGGATTAGCTTTACTAATTCCTCTCAATGGTTACAGCTTTATTGCAAGTGTAGTCTTTGGTTTTGGTGCTGGCGTTGGATTTACATTAGCAATTGTATTAATGGCGGGTTTAAGAGAAAATTTAGAATTTGGAGATGTACCTCAAGCCTTAAAAGGTGTGCCTATTACTTTAATCATTGCAGGTATTTTGGCATTATCATTTATGGGGTTTGCCGGTATGATCTCTGTGTAGTGGAGGTGGCAGAAAAATAAATGAGTCCAATTTATTTATATTCATTAATTAGTATGGGGGGTATTGCAGCTCTTCTTGCTGCTGGTCTTGGTTATGCTTCACATCATTTTCAAGTGGAACAAGACCCAAGAGTAGGAAAAGTAGAAGATGCACTACCTGGCGCAAACTGTGGTGCCTGTGGTTATGCAGGTTGTGAAGCTTTTGCAGAAGCTGTAGTTAGTGGTGAAGCCCCAGTTGGAGGATGCCCTGTTGGTGGAGATAATGTAGCTTCAGATATAGCTGATATTATGGGTAAAGATAGTGAAAGTTCAAATAAAGTTATTGCTGAACTTATTTGTGGTGGTGGAATCAAAGAAACCAAAAAAGAAGGTAAATATAGTGGTATTCAGACCTGTAAGGCTGCCCACCAGGTTAATGGTGGAGAAAAGACTTGTCAATACAGCTGTCTTGGTTTTGGAGATTGTGAGGCGGTTTGTCCTTTTGATGCAATTGAAATGGGAGAAAATGGTCTTCCAATTATAGATCCAGATAAATGTACAGGTTGTGGTAAATGTATTGAAGAATGTCCACGTAATATTTTACTTTTAGCTCCTTATAAAGCTAAGACACACATAAGATGTTCTTCTCATAATACAGGTAAGATTGTTAGAAAAATTTGTGAGGTTGGTTGTATTGCATGTGGTCTTTGTGCAAAAGCATGTCCAGTTGATGCAATAGAAATTAAAGATAATCTTGCAGTGATTGATTATGATAAATGTACGGGTTGTGGTAAATGTTCTGAAGTTTGTCCAACGGGTACAATAGAATTTGATGGCCAAATCATAGAAAAAGTTGAGATAAATGATAATTGTGTAGGCTGTACTTTATGTGCAAAAGCGTGTCCGGTTGATGCAATAGAAGGAGAGCTTAAAGTTCAACACGAAATTATTCAGGACATCTGTATTCAATGTGGAAAGTGCTTTGAAGCATGTAATGTTAATGCTGTAGATCTTTATTATAAAGAAGATAAAGAGTAAAAAGCAACATAACTATCACAGTTTATTTAAGAAAAATTATGACCCGACCTTTAATGGTCGGGTTTTGCTTAGTTAAATTGTGGACATCAGCAGTTAAAGATGTTAAAATATATAATGATAACAGCTAAAAGAAATTTGTGGTGAATACTTTTGAAAATAAATGATATAACAACATTTTATGATAAAATTTTAATTGCCTTTATAATAATTGCCAGTTTAGTTATGCTTGTATTACCTTTATTTATTTTAGGTTCAAATGAAGATAAAAATCTTTATCTTTTAGTACAGCAGGGTGATGAGATTGTTAGGGAGATACCTTTAGCTGACAGTTATGAAGAAACAATTATTTTTGAAGTAGAAGGGCCAATTGGTATTCATAAAATTGAAGTTACCAATGGAAGAGTCAGAGTTAAAGAAGCTCCGAAAAATGACCCTCTTAAAATTTGTGAAAAAACTGGCTGGATAGACCGAGAGGGCCCGATTATTGTGTGTGTGCCTAATAAGTTAAGCATCTGGATTGAAAGTGATAATTCTGATATTGATGGAATGAGCTGGTAAAATGAGAAAAACAAAAAAAATAGTTGTTATTGCACTTTTAGTATCTTTAGGTTTGGTGCTTCATATTGCTGAGAATTTTTTTCCTTTAACTGCACTAATACCTGGAGCCAAATTAGGACTGGCAAATATTGTTTCTGTAATTGCTATTTCTTTATTTGGATTTACATCTGCTTTTCAGGTTGTAATTTTTAGAGTTGTTTTAGGTTCGTTACTTGCAGGTACTTTTATGACAATTAATTTTTACTTAAGTTTTAGTGGAGCTGTATTCAGCTTTTTTATGATGTTTATAAGTTATAAATTTTTTAAAGATAAATTTAGTTTAATTGGGATTAGCATTATTGGTGCAGTGTCACATAATGCTGCCCAGATTGTTGCAGCATATTTTATAATTTCCAATCAGGGGATTTTTTATTATCTGCCGTTCTTAACTCTTCTTGCTGTACCAACAGGTTTTAGTGTTGGATTAGTCAGTTATTTTACTTTAGATTATTTGCCTCTTTCAATTAACAGGAGGTGATTTAATGACTAATAATGAAAATAGAGCAAAACTTGTACTTGCATCATCTTCCCCTCGTAGAGAAGACATCCTGAAGCAGTTAAAACTTAAATTTACGATTGTACCTGGTAAAATAGATGAAAATAAATACACAGAAACTGACCCTGAAAAATTAGTGAAAAAACTTGCTTTAGAAAAAGCAAAATCTGTATCTGATTTAGTAGAAAATGCTTTAATTATTGCAGCAGATACTGTTGTTGTTTATGAAAACAAGATATTAGGCAAACCCGAAAATCATAAAGAAGCTAGGGAACAGCTTAAATTATTAAGCGGCAAAGAACACCAGGTTATGACTGGTATTGCTGTTATATCTTCAGAAACAGCTAAAGTACATGTTGAAAGTAATATTACTTTTGTTCAAATGTTAGATATAAGTGATGAAAAGATTGAAAAATATATAAGTACTGGAGAACCTCTTGATAAGGCAGGTTCTTATGGTATCCAAGGTTTTGGTGGTTTGTTTGTTAAAGGTATAAAAGGATCTTATTATTCGGTCGTAGGTCTGCCTATACATCAGTTAGCAGAGATTTTAGATAAATTTAATTATGGAATCTTATAAGAGAAAGGAGCTAGTTTTGATGGAGGATCCTAAGCGTGGATTTACCATCAAAGAACTTCCTGAAGAAGATAGACCAAGAGAAAAGCTATTGAAAAAGGGAAGCAAGTATTTATCAAATTCAGAACTTCTTGCTTTAATTATTAGAACTGGAGGCAAGAAAAAAACAGCTGTAAAATTAGCACAGGATTTATTAAATAATTTTGGTGGTTTAAAATCAATTGTCGATTTAAGTTGTGAAGAATTAAAAGCCGTTAAAGGTATTGGCACAGCAAAAGCAACTCAGATAGCAGCAGCAGTTGAACTGGCTAAGAGGATTTCTGCTTTAAAAAATGAAAATCATAATAAAATTAATAGTCCAATTAAAGCAGTTGAACTGTTGTCGCCAGAAATGCGCTTTTTAAAACAAGAAGTTTTAAAAGCTGTACTTCTTGATGTGAAAAATCAAGTGATAGCTGTTCCTGAGATTTCAAGGGGTGGGCTTTCTAGTTCTATTGTTCATCCGCGAGAAGTTTTTAGAGAAGCAATCAGGCGAAGTAGTGCTGCTCTGATACTTGTTCATAATCATCCGAGTGGTGATCCTAAGCCAAGTGCTGATGACTTGAACATTACTAAAAGGCTTGTAAAAACTGGAGAAATTGTTGGTATAAAAGTAGTAGATCATATCATTATTGCTGGAGAAAACTACATTAGTTTCAAAGAAGAGAATTTAATTTAGTCGATCTAATTAATTTAGTTTTAAATATTAATTAAAATAATTTGTCTAAAATCTTTTGTTTAACTGTTAATATTTCAATAATATATAAATTTAAACTATTAATTTTGACACTAAATACTAATATGTTTCTGGAATAATATATAATATTATTTGTTATTTTGTTAAATTTGAGTTAGATTTTGAAAGGGGTATGTAAATAGATGGTTTTTAAATTTTTGAGTGCACCATTTTCAAGAGATATGGGTGTAGACCTTGGAACAGCAAATACACTTGTATATATAAAAGATAAGGGTATTTTAATTCGAGAGCCCTCAGTTGTTGCTCTTAAAAAAGACAAAAATGAAGTTTTAGCTGTTGGTAATGAGGCAAAAAGAATGATTGGTAGAACACCAGGTAATATCATTGCTGTAAGGCCTATGAAAGATGGTGTAATTGCAGATTTTGATGTTACTGAAAGTATGCTGCGTTATTTTATAACAAAAGCTCACAAGAGGAGCAGAATGGTTAGGCCTAGAATAATTATCTGTGTTCCTTCTGGAGTAACTGAAGTTGAAAAAAGAGCTGTCATTGATGCTGCAGTTCATGCTGGAGCTAGGGAAGCATATTTAATAGAAGAACCCATGGCTGCTGCTATAGGAGCAGGTCTTCCGGTTCATGAACCAACTGGTAATATGATTGTTGATATTGGTGGTGGAACTACAGAAGTTGCAGTTATATCTTTAGGCGGAATAGTTACAAGCCGTTCTATTAGAATAGGTGGAGATGATATGGATGCAGCTATAGTTCAGTATGTTAAAAGAAAATATAATTTGATGATAGGAGAGAGAACTGCTGAAGAAATAAAGATTGATATAGGGGCTGCATATTCGGATAATCCAGAAGGAGTTAAAGAAATTCGTGGTAGAGATTTAGTTAGTGGTTTACCAAAAACTATAGAGATAAATGCTGCAGAAATTCAAAAAGCCTTGGAAGAACCTGTGGTAAATATAATTGATGCTGTTAAAATGACATTAGAAAAAACACCACCTGAACTTGCTTCAGATGTTATGGATAGAGGGATTATTTTAACAGGTGGTGGCGCTTTATTGAAAGGTTTAGATAAACTTTTAATTGATGAAACTCAAATGCCTGTTCACATTGCAGATGAACCGCTTGATTGTGTAGCAGAAGGTACTGGTATTGCATTAGAAGAAATAGATTCACTTAAGAAAATATTAATTACACCAAAAAAACTTTCATAGGAGGTGTGCCTGTTGTTTAATTTTGACAGGAACACTCTTATCATGATATCTGTGGTTTTAATGTTAATTTTAGCATTTATATTTTTGTATTTCACTAATATTAGCATAGGTATTTTTAATTGGTTTGGTGATTTAACATATAATCTACTGACACCAGTTTTGAATTTTATTAATAATTTATATAGTGGTATTATTAATTTTTTCCAGACATTGTTTTCTATAAATGATGTTAATCAGGAAATAAATAAATTACGAGAGCGTAATCTTATTTTGGAAAGACAGATAATGTATTTACAGTATATAGATAGAGAAAATACCAGACTTCGTGAACTGCTTGATTTTAAAGAACAAGTGGATTATCAGATGATTGGGGCAGATGTAACTGCAAATTCTCCTTCAGTTTGGGAAAAAACAATAACAATCAATAAAGGTAAAAATGATGGTATAACTGAGAGAATGCCAGTTATTACTTATAATGGTTATTTAGTTGGTAGAATTGATTATGCGGGTAGTAATTCTTCTCAGGTTAGGCTTATTACTGACAATCAATTTGTTGTTGGTGGAATAGTTTCAAGAAGTGAATCTCGTGAGATTGGTCTTGTGAGAGGATCAGGACGTAGTGATAAACTTAGTATAATGGATAATATAGCCTGGAATGCTGATATAGAAAGTGGAGATATTATTTATACATCTGGTCTTTCTAATAATTTCCCTTCAGGAATTAAAATTGGAGAAGTCCAGGCAGTTGATGCAGATAATTATGGTTTATCTCAAAAAGCAGAAGTACTTTTATTTATTAATACAGTAACTATAGAAGAGGTAATGATAATTACCAATTTCAAGAATACTGAAGCTGGAGAATAAACTTTAATAACTTAGTTATTAAATTGAATTTAGATTCTAAACTGGAGAGGTTAAATTGAAAAACTATTTGCAAAAACTAATATTGATAATTATTTTATTAATCTGCCAGTTATCCTTAGGTATAATTTTTCCCTCACTTAATTTAATCCCAGACTTTATTTTGATTTTTATTATTTTAAATGCTATAGTAACAGGCTCAAGGAATGCGATGATATATGCTTTTACAGGAGGTATTTTACAGGATGCTTTTTTAGGTAGTTTTATTGGTATATTTACACCTGTTAAAACAGCTGTAGCTTTTTTAGCAGGACTTTTATCAAAGAGATTTTTTCCAGAAAATTTATTAATACCGCCAATTGGTGTTTTTGCAGCAACTATTATTCACGAATTTTTATATTTAATGTTAAAAGAGAGTTATTTTTTTAATACAAATTATTTAGATTTATTAAAGGACATTATCTTACCACTTGCTGCTTTAAATGCTCTAATTGCATTTTTTGCTTATTTAGCATATTATATCTGGGGAGGGCGGATTAGTTAGTGGATAGACTAAAGTTACTCAAAATAATTGTTTTAGTTATATTTATAATGCTCATTTCCAGAGCTGCTTATTTACAGATATTAAATGGAGATTATTTTCTGGAACTGTCAGAAGGTAATAGGATTTCGGTTCGCCCGATAAATGCTCCTCGGGGGAAAATATATGATAGCCGGGGAGAGGTTATTGTTTCAAATCGTTTAACATACAATCTTTATTTGATGCAAAATGAAATCCCACCAAATAGTAGTGCTGAAGAAATTTTAATCAAATTATCAAAGTTAAGCAGTTTATCAAAAGACAGATTAATAAACAACTTTAATGATAAAGAGGTTAAAAGTTATATTGAGCCCATTTTATTAGTAAGACATCTTTCAAAAGAAGACATGGTTATAATAGCCGAGAATGGCGATTTGCTGCCAGGCTTAATTGTTAAAGAATCATCATTAAGAGACTATATTTATCCTGAAACCTTAGTACATACAACTGGTTATATCGGAGAAATAAATCTTAATGAATTAAAAAAATTTAATAATGAAGGTTATAATTATAAACCGGGAGATTTTGTCGGAAAAAGTGGCCTAGAAAAAGAATATGAATTTTATCTAGATGGAGTACAGGGAGCTGAACAAATAGAAGTTGACAGCAGAGGGCTTAAAATAAAAACTTTAGGTATAAAAAATCCTGAGCCTGGAGATAATTTAATCTTAAATATAGATTTTCAATTACAGCAGGCTGTAGAAAAAACTTTAATGAAAAACTATCAAGAACTTCGTCGAAAAGCTGAAGAAGATGATGAAAGGTCAATGCCAACAGGTGCTGCTGCTTTTGTAATGGATATTGATACTGGTAAGGTGATAGTAAGTGCAAGTATACCAGATTATAATTTGAATTTATTTGCTGAAGGTATATCTACAGATGATTATAGAGAGTTATCCCAAAACCCATTAAAACCAATGTTAAATAGAACAGTTATGTCTGCATTTCCTCCAGGTTCTATATTTAAACTTGTAACTGGAACTGCAGCTATGGAAGAATTGGGAGTAAGAGCAGATACAAGTTTTTATGATGCAAATGCTGCTTTTTATCTTCCTAACTGGTCAATTCCATTTAGAAACTGGAATCATGTTGGTGAAGGTAAGTTGGATTTTGTTAAAGCTATTGCAAGATCAAATAATATTGTTTTTTATGAACTTGGTTATGATTTATACAAAGAATATAAAGGTGATAAACTTTCTGAATATGCAAAAAAATATGGACTTGGCAGCAAAACAAATATTGATTTGCCTTCAGAAAAAAATGGTCTTGTACCTAATGATAAGTGGAAAAGAGAAAACCTAAATCAGGGGTGGTATCCCGGAGATTCAGTAAATCTTTCTATTGGTCAGGGCAGCCTTTTAACAACACCAGTTCAGATTGCTCAACTTATTTCGGTTATTGCATCTGAAGGAAAATCATATCAGCCTCAAATAGTTGATAAGATTGTCTCACCTGATGGTGAAATCATAAAAGAAATTGAACAGAAAATTAATGTTGACTTAAGTGAAGATGTTTCTAAAAAAACTTTCAAAGCTCTCAAACAGGGGATGTATGATGTGGTTAATAAGCAATATGGTACTGCTCATCGTCATTTTAGAGATTATCCACTAGATATAGCTGGGAAAACAGGTACAGCACAAACTTCTAAAGCACTCAGTAACCATGCATGGTTTGGTGGTTTTGCTCCCTTTGAAGATCCTGAAATAGCTGTTGTTGTTTTATTAGAGAATGGAGGGTCTAGTGCTTACTCAGTTCCAATTGCAAGAGAGATAATAGATTATTATTTTGGTTTTAGAAATTTAGATAATGGAGCTAGAAAAATTTATTATTATGATAATGAAAATTAGCTTACTGATAATTTTACTAAATATAATACAGAGATAAAATAAAGATTAATAAAATATAATATACTTTATGAAGGATTTCAAACTAGATTCAAGAATACTAATAAATAAGTGCTTTAATTGAGGAGAGATGTTATGAGTTCTGTTTTTTCATTTCAGGCAGTTTCAGATGGTATTGTTATGAATTTCCGTGATGGAAGTACTTTTGGCAGCATAAAGAAAGCTGTGGATTTGCATGCATCTGAAGCTTCAGAATTTTTTACGGGAGTAAATCTTTACCTGAATTTAAGTGGGCTAGAGCTTGCATATGAACAGCTTGAAGAACTAATGGAAATAGTTCAGAATTATAAAAAGGTAAATAAAATTTATTTTACTGCTCGTAAAATAAAGGAAGAAAAAAAAGATAACATAAACAAGTCTAAAGCAGTGATTATTAACCGTACTTTACGCTCAGGACAGCAGATAAAAAATCAAAACAGTGTTGTAATAGTTGGTGATGTAAATCCGGGTGCAGAAGTTATTGCTGGTGGTGATATAATAGTATTTGGTCGTTTAAGAGGTGTTGTCCATGCTGGTGCTGGAGGTAATCAAAGCTCTCAAGTAGCAGCACTTAAACTTAATCCAACCCAACTAAGAATAGCTTCCTCAATAGCTAGATCACCGGATGATGATAGTAATAATAGTTCTGAGATGCTGCCGGAAAGAGCTTATATTAATGGAGATAGTATTATGGTTGAAAAGATCTGAGATATCAGGGGGGATAAAATTTGGCAGGAAAAACAATAGTAGTTACATCTGGAAAAGGAGGAGTAGGTAAAACTACTTCTGCAGCCAATATTGGTACTGCACTTGCAATGCATGGTAATAAAGTATGCTTAATAGATGCAGATATAGGGCTGAGGAACTTGGATGTTGTTATGGGACTCGAAAATAGAATAGTATATGATATCGTTGATGTGGTCGAAAATAACTGCCGTTTAGAGCAGGCTATGATAAGAGATAAACGTTATGATGGTTTATATTTGCTTCCTGCAGCACAGACTAGAGATAAAACTTCAGTAACTCCTTTTCAAATGAAGGAATTGGTAGATGAATTAAAAAAAGAAATGGATTTTGTTATTGTTGATTCACCAGCAGGAATAGAGCAGGGTTTTAAAAATGCTATTTCTGGTGCTGATAGAGCAGTTATTGTTACTACTCCAGAGATTTCTGCAGTACGAGATGCTGATAGGATTATTGGTTTATTAGAGGCAGAAGGAGTCAGAAATCCAGAGGTTATAATAAACAGAATCAGAAAAGACATGGTAGATAGAGGCGATATGATGGGTATAGATGATATGATAGAGATTCTTGCTATTGATTTATTGGGTATTGTTCCAGAAGATGAAGGTATTGTTGTATCTACAAATAGAGGTGAGCCGATTGCTTTAAATGATAAAGCGAAAGCAGGAGAAGCATATCGCAATATAGCTCGTAGAATTATGGGAGAAGATCTTCCTATGATGAAACTTGAAAATGAAAGTTTTTTTTCTAAGTTTAAAAAATTAGTTGGTTTATCTTAAGATAAGGGGGGAGTAAAATCGATATTTTAAAATGGCTCGGTCTTAAGAGCGATAGTGATAAGTCAAGTAAAAATGTTGCTAAAGAAAGATTACAATTTGTACTTGTACAGGACAGAATAAAACTAACTCCAGACGAAATGGATTCAATGAGAGAAGAATTAATTGAGGTGTTAAGTAAATATATAGATGTTGATTCTCAAAAGATTGAAATGGATGTTAAGAGAGAAGAAGAAATGACAGCATTAGTTGCAAATTTCCCCCTTAAAGGTTCAAAGTAAGGGGTATATTCCATAAATAGAGGGGCTTTTTAATGAATTGGAATAAAAAATTTCTGCATTATTTAAATTATAATGTTCCGCTGACAGTTATTTTACTAATTTTGATAGGTTTTTTGGCTATTAGTTCTGCTGTAGAAATTAATCAAGTTGATTCTAATGCTCTTGTATTTATGCAGAAACAGGCAGTCTCTGTAATATTGGGACTGCTGATCGTTTTTATAATACAGGCTTTTGACTATAGAATTTTTAAAGAATATTCACCAATTATTTATCTGCTTATGCTGGCACTCTTAGGTATTACACTATTTTTAGGAAGAACAGTTGCTGGTGGAAAAAGATGGCTTTCGATTGGGCCCGTTAATTTTCAGACAGCAGAGCTTGCAAAAATAATGCTGATTTTGGTACTAGCAGCAGTAATTGATAATAACTCTGATGATATGGGATATTTAAAAGGGATGTTTTGGCCCTCAGTGATTGCTTTTATTCCATTTGTTTTAGTTATTTTGCAAAATGATTTAGGAACTGCATTAGTATTATTTTTTATTTATCTTGTCATGCTTTTTGCTGGTGGAGGTAATATTAAATATATGGCAGTAGTTTTTGGTGGAGGTTTTTTAATAGTCATATTAATAATATCTGCCCATTTACTAATCGATACTCCACTACCTTTTCTTCAGGAATATCAGCTGAATCGTTTAATAGTTTTTGTAAATCCTGATATTGATCCTTATGGAAGTGGATATAATATTATTCAATCAAAAATTGCAGTTGGGTCAGGAAAAATTTTTGGTAAAGGTTTGTTTTCTGGAACACAAAATCAGCTTAATTTTTTACCTGAAAAACATACAGATTTTATTTTTTCTGTAATAGGAGAAGAATTCGGGTTTATTGGAAGTGGATTAGTAATACTGCTGTTTTTATTTCTTATCTGGCAATTTTTAAATATTGCTTCAGATGCAAGAGATAGATATGGTTATTTAGTGGTTATTGGAATTACAGCCATGTTTTTATTTCATATCTTAGAGAATATAGGTATGACAATGGGTATTATGCCTATTACTGGAATTCCCCTCCCATTTATAAGTTATGGAGGAACTTTTATGCTTATTTCTTTAATGGCTGTTGGAATAGTAATAAATATAAATTTAAGGAAGAATAAATTAATGTTTTAAATGAGATTTATGAGGTGATTTTTTGGAGTTTAAGAAAAAAATAATAGATAATTTATATAAAATATCCAGTCCGGAGCGATATACCGGTAATGAATGGAATGCAGTTAAGAAAAACTGGGAGCCAGGACAACTTAAAGTAGCTCTTGCATTCCCTGATGTTTATGAAATCGGAATGTCTCATCTCGGACTTAAAATTTTATATCATTTAATTAATAGAGAAGATGATATGCTTGCAGAAAGAGTATATGCTCCTTGGCAGGACATGGAAAACTTAATGAGAGAAGAGAATATACCAATGTATACTCTTGAATCATATCATGAAATAAAAGATTTTGACATTTTAGGATTTACGCTGCAGTATGAAATGAGTTATACAAACATTTTAAATATGATTGATTTAAGTGGATTATCTATCTATTCTGCTGATAGAGAAGAGGAAGCTCCAATTATTATTGCAGGAGGTTCAACAGTTTTTAATGCAGAACCCATAGCAGATTTTATTGATTTGTTTTTTATTGGAGAAGCAGAAGATTTAATTATTGAATTATTTAATAAATATAGAGAGTTAAAAGATACAGGTTTAGATAAAAAAGCTATTTTGAAAGAATTAAATAAAATGCCAGGGATATATGTTCCTTCTTTATATTCAGAAGAATATGGAGAAAATGGCGAGATTACTGCTTTAAAATCAGCAAATGGTGTAAAGGATACCATAAAAAAACAAGTTGTACAGGACTTAGATAATGCCTTTTATCCTACAGATTTTATTGTACCATATAGAGATACAGTACACGAAAGAGTAGTTTTAGAAATTTCTCGGGGGTGTACAAGAAGCTGCAGATTTTGTGCAGCAGGGATGGCTTATAGGCCTGTAAGAGAGAGAAGTAAAGAGAGATTGATGGAAATAGCTGAAAAAGCACTAAAATCAACAGGTTATGATGAACTTTCTCTTACTTCATTAAGTACCGTTGATTACACAGAAATCAAAGGATTAGTCCATGAGATGACTGAAAAATTCAGTGATAAAAAAATTAGTGTATCATTATCATCCTTAAGAGTAGATGAGTTTTCTATTGAACTTGCAGAAGAAGTTCAAAAGGTTCGTAAAACTGGACTTACATTTGCTCCTGAAGCTGGTACACAGAGGCTGAGAGATGTAATTAATAAAAACATTAATGAAGAAGACCTTTTTAATGCAGCTAGATCAGCCTTTGAAAATGGATGGTCACATATTAAACTTTATTTTATGATAGGTTTACCCACAGAAACAATGGAAGATATTGCTGGTATTGCAGAACTTGCAAAAAAAGTAAGGGATATTGGAATAGAAATAAGAAAAAAATCAAAAAAAAGAATGCGAAGGATTGAAGTATCAGTAAGTGTCTCAACTTTTGTTCCAAAAGTTTTTACTCCTTTTCAGTGGTCGCCGATGGATGATATTAATACTATTATAGAAAAACATGATTATTTGAGAGATAATATTAGAGGTAGAGGCTTAAGTTTTAGCTGGAATGATCCTGAACTTTCACGTCTTGAAGGTGTTTTAGCAAGAGGTGATAGAAGATTAAGCAGTGTAATTGCTTCAGCCTGGGAAAAAGGAAGCCGTTTTGAAGGCTGGAATGAATGTTTTAAACCAAGACTTTGGGGTGAAGCATTTAGAGAAAACAATATAAATCCTGAAGAATATTTGAGAGAAAGAGCTGTTGATGAAATCTTTTCATGGGAAAAGATTGATATAGGTGTTTCAAAGGATTTTTTAGTTAAAGAATACCAGATTTCCGAAAAAGGTGAACTAACCGAAGATTGTCGTTTTGAAAAATGTCCAGGCTGTGCTATTTGTGGTAATTTTGGTCTTGAACTTAGATTGATGGGTGATAGAAAATAATGAAATATAGAATTAAATTTGAAAAATTAGAGAATCTAATGTATATTTCTCATTTAGAGCTAATGAAAACTTTTAGAGCTACAATTAGACGAGCAGAGCTTCCTGTGTCTTTCAGTCAGGGATATAATCCACATATCATTTTAGCTATGGGTCCCCCCTTGGCTGTTGGTCTTATTAGTCATGGAGAATATTTTGATTTAGATTTAAAAATAACTATGCCTGAAAATAAAATTATTGAGATGTTAAATAAATTTTCACCTAAAGATTTAAACTTTTTAAAAGCAGTAGAAATTCCAGATGATATCAGATCACTATCATCTTTGTTGGATACTGCTGTATATACAATTAATTTTGATTTTAAAAATGTAAGCAGCTTAACTAAAGAGAAGCAGATGCTTGATGATTTTTTAAATCAAAAAGAAATAATGATAATAAGACACCGACGCAAGAAATCAGATAGAAAAATAGATTTAAAGAAAAGAATCTTTTCTGCAGAAGTTTTAGAAAAAAATAAATGGAGGTTTGCTGTTGTTACAGGCAGCAGAGGAAATTTAAGACCAGAGGAATTACACAGGTCTTTAAAACAAGAATATCCTAACATTAATGATTTTTCACCGTTAAGAGTTACAAGAGAAGGTGTGTTTGTTAATGAAGATGGAGAATATTATCCTCCCTATGCAGAAAGGTATATCGGGAGATGAGAAGATGAGCAGACAAATAATAATAAATTCTGAATTTAGAGAAAGAAGAGCAGCATTATTAAATAATAATTCTTTGGAAGACTTATTTTTTGAGCGTGACACATATCAAAAAATTGCGGGTAATATATACAGGGGAAGAGTACAGGATGTACTGCCTGGAATGCAGGCAGCTTTTGTAGATATTGGGATAGCCAGAAATGCTTTTATTCATTTAAATGATCTCTATCCTATACTGAGTAAAGATCAGAAAAATAAATTGAGCAAAAAGCAGCTGAATGTTAAACATGTTCTTCAGCCAGGACAGTGGTTGATGGTTCAGGTTGTTAAAGAACCAATGGGTTCAAAAGGAGCAAAGGTAACTTGTAAAATTTCAATACCAGGACGTTTTTTCGTATATATACCTTCAGATAATAAGATAGGTGTATCTCGTCGCATAAATGAGGAAGAAGAAAGAGAACGTTTGAAATCTATTGCACAGGAACTTAAAAATGGCAAAGAAGGACTTATTATAAGAACTAATGCACATTCTGAGAGCTTTAGCAAATTACAGAATGACTATAATTTTCTTTCTGGAACATGGAAAAGAGTTAGAAACGACTTTTTTCGAAAAAATGATATAGATATTTTATATCAAGAAGAAGATTTACTTAAAAATTTAATAAGAGACTATCTAGATGAAAATATTGATAGGGTTGTTGTAGATGATAAAAAAGATTATCAACGTCTAAAAGATTTAACATCAATCTTTGCACCAGATTTAAAGAATAGAATAGCTCTTTATCAGAGAAATATTCCAATTCTTGCAGCATATAATATTGAAAAAGAAATAGAGAGCCTACTTCAGCGTAAAGTATGGCTTAAATCAGGGGGATATATAGTTATTGATCAGACTGAAGCCCTAGTAGCAATTGACGTAAATACCGGCAAATTTACCGGCAAAAAGAACCTTCAGGATACAATAGTCAAGACAAATAAAGAAGCAGTTGCCGAGATTGCACGTCAGATTAAGCTGAGAGATATTGGTGGGATAATTATTATTGATTTTATTGATATGAAAAATAATTCTGATCAGCAGTCTGTAACTGACCTGCTCGCAAATGAGTTGAAAAAAGATAGAACTAAAACTTCTATACTTGGTTTTACACAGCTTGGACTGCTTGAGATGACTCGCAAAAAAGTGAGAGAAGGATTTGGATCACTTATGCAGAAAGATTGTCCCTGCTGTGGTGGAACTGGAAAAGTTCTTTCGGAATCTAGTGTAGCAATGAAAGTGATCCGTAAAATTGATGAGATCACAACCAGAGATAACTATCCTGCTGTATCACTGGAACTACACCCTGAAGTAGCAGCAGTTTTAATTGGAGCTGGTGGTGAGAAACTTGAAGAACTGGAAAACAAATTTGGTATAGATATTTTTATAAGCGGTAATACTGAGCTGAATTATGAAGATATGATTATTGAAAAAGGGACTAGAGAAGAACTTCAGCCAGATTTTTTAGATCTTGAAGCAGGAGATAGAATCACTGTAACTATAGAAGATCAGCATGCGAGTAATGAAAGTGCAGGAATAGCTCGAATTGACGGATATATAATTATCGTAAATCAGGCAGGTAATATGGTTGAAAATGAAGTTGAAATAATTATTGATGACCTGCACAGAACTTATGCAAGAGCCCATCTTGCTTAAATAGATAATCTGGCTGCCAAAATAGAAAAAATCGCAAAGTTGGCTTTTCTTTTAGCTGTTTTTAAAAAGAAAGCAGGCTAATCCTTGACTAAGAAGCTGAATTATGCTAAAATTTATATCTGGAGTTATATCCAGTCTCCACATCGTGGAGATGCCAAAACCGCACGGTACAGGTTTTCAAATCTCTTTATAGAGTGCCTCATCCGGCGAGTCTGAGGTAGAGGAGGTGTATCATATATGTATGCAATTATAAAAACAGGTGGTAAACAATACCGCGTTGAAGAAGGTCAGATGATTAAAATAGAAAAGCTTTCTGCTGAGGAAGGCGATAATGTTGAGTTTGATCAAATATTAGCTTTATCTGATGATAATGGTTTTAAGGCAGGTTCTCCATTTATTGAAGGAGCTTCTGTTAAAGGAAGAGTAATTGAAAATGGTAAAAACAAAAAGGTTATTGTGTTTAAATATAAACCTAAAATCAGATACCGCAAGAAGACTGGTCACAGACAGCCTTATACTAAGGTGATGATTGAAGAAATAACAGCTTAGGTTCATGTTATATTTACTTAAAATTATTGACTTTAATTAAAATATAAATTATATTTAGAAATTATTATAAAAATTTATTTTAGGGGGTGGAGTTTTATGTCCCAGAAAAAAGGTGTTGGTAGTTCCCGGAATGGTCGTGATAGTGAATCGAAACGGCTAGGTGTCAAAGAGTTTGATGGACAATATGTAACTGCTGGAAGTATTTTAGTACGCCAAAGAGGTACTAAATTTAAACCTGGTTTAAATGTTGGCCGAGGTAATGATGATACTTTGTTCTCCAAAGTTGACGGTTTTGTTAAATTTGAGAGAAAAAGCAGAAAGAGCCGCCAAATAAGTGTTTATACAGAAGATCAGGTGGCTGCATTAGCCTAATTAATTTTTGTTGTAAATCCCCTCAGTGCTCAGGTGCTGGGGGTTTTTTATCGTAAAGGGGGTGTTGAATTTGTTTATAGATGAAGTAGAATTTAAAGTAAAAGGTGGAGATGGTGGTAATGGAATTGTCAGTTTTCGCCGCGAAAAGTATGAAGATATGGGTGGACCAGATGGCGGAGACGGTGGAGACGGAGGCAGCATTATCCTCCAGGTAGATGAAGGAATGAACACTCTTGCAGATTTAAGATATAATAATATCTATAAGGCAGAGAGAGGAAAAAATGGATTAAGTAAAAATCAGCACGGCAAAAATGGAGAAGACCATATTTTAAGAGTTCCACCAGGAACAATTGTTTATGATGCTGATACTGATCAGTTTTTAGCTGATCTGAAAGAAGAAGGAGATCAGGTTACTGCTGCAGAAGGTGGAAAAGGTGGCAGAGGGAATGCTAGATTTAAAAAATCAACAAGAAGAGCCCCCCGTTTTGCCGAAAATGGTAGTGAAGGGGAATTCAGAAAAATTAGGCTTGAGCTTAAAGTGCTTGCTGATGTAGGACTTGTCGGTTATCCTAATGTTGGGAAATCAACTCTAATATCCCAGGTTTCTCATGCAAAACCTAAAATAGCTTCTTATCATTTTACTACATTGCAGCCTAATTTAGGTGTAGTTAAATATGGAGAATTTCAATCATATGTAATGGCAGATATACCTGGTTTAATTGAAGGTGCACACCAGGGTATTGGTTTGGGTGATGAGTTCTTAAAACATCTCGAAAGAACAAAATTGCTTGTTCATGTAATTGATGTGTCTGGAATTGAAGGTAGAGATCCATTAGAAGACTTCGAGAAAATTAATAATGAGTTAAATCAATATAATGATTATCTAGCTTCATTGGAACAGGTAATAGCATTAAATAAAATTGATTTAGAAGAAGGTAGACAAAATATTGAAGATGTAAAATCAGAATTAAATAATAGGGGATATAGTGTTTTTCCTATTTCAGCAGTAACTGGAGAAGGATGTAAAAAACTGGTTTATCATGTTGGACAGCGTCTAAATGAGCTGCCTGAAAGAGAATTGGCAAAAGAAGAAGAAATTGTAATTAGACCTGACTTTGTTGATGAATTATATCTTGAAAAATTAAACAAAGAGAAATATGAAGTAAAAGGAACTCTTCTCGAGTCATATTTGGAAAAAACAGACTTTAATAATAATGCTGCTGTTCAGAGGATGATGAGAGTACTAAAACATCATGGTTTAAATGAAATGATGGAAGAAAAGGGAATTCAAGAAGGTGACACTGTAGTAATTGGGCCACTTGAATTTGATTATGTAGAATAATAATTTTTATATTAATAATGAAAGAAGGTGATTTTATGTTAGATGGTAAAAATAGAAGCTATCTTAGAGGAGAAGCAAATAATTTAAATCCTATTGTACATGTAGGAAAAGATGGAGTGACAGAATCTGTTATTAATCAGCTTGATCAGGCACTTGAGGATCATGAACTGCTTAAGATAAGAATTTTAGAAAGTGCAGGTAGGTCAACAAGATCATGTGCAGAAGAACTTGCAACAGCTGCAGCTGCAGAAGTTGTTCAGGTTATTGGTGGTATTGCTGTATTATTCAGACAGAGTGATGAAGATTCAAATTATAATTTAAAATAAAAGATTTGGTGAGATATATGTCTGTTTTAAATATTAATAATATAAAAAAAGAATATGGTATAGATTTAATATTAAATGGATTTTCTCTAAATGTAAATCAGGGAGAGAGAGTAGCATTAATTGGCCCTAATGGCTCGGGTAAAACTACACTTTTTAAAATGATTACTGGAGAAGAAAATTATTCAGAAGGAACAATATCAATTAGAAATGATGTTGATTTAGCTTATCTTGATCAACTGCCAGATTTTGATGATGAAATAACTATTTATGATGAGTTAGAAAAAGTATTTTTAGATGTAATAAAACAGATAAATGACTTAAATGAATTAGAAAAAAAAATTGCTCAGCATGGTAAAGAAGCAAATGGTAATCTGGATAATTCTTCTAATTTAAAATCAATTATGCGCCAATATTCTGAACTTCAGCATGAATTTAATCAGGGTATTGGCTATGAATATGAAAGTAAGATAAGACAGGTTGCTGCTGGATTAGGATTTCCAGAAGAAGAATTATTCAATAAAACATTAGATCAGCTAAGTGGTGGAGAAAAAACAAGGCTTGGTTTAATAAAATTACTATTAATAGAACCAGATCTTCTGCTTTTAGATGAGCCTACAAACCACCTTGACTTAAAATCAGTAGAATGGCTTGAAGGATATTTAAACAGTTATCATGGCAGTCTTTTGATTATTTCTCATGATAGATATTTTTTAGATAATGTAATTGATCGGATTGTAGAAATTAAACACGGGGAAAATGAAAATTATGCTGGTAATTATAGTTATTATCAGAAAGAAAGAAAAAGACGTTATCAGCAGCGTTTAAGAGAATATAAAAATCAGCAGAAAAAAATAAAAGAATTAGAGGAAGCTATTGAAAGACTTTATGTTTGGGGGCGTTCCCGTGATAGTGAAAAGATGTTTAAAAGAGCAAAAGCAATGCAAAAAAGGCTTGATAAAATAGAAAGAATAAAAAAACCCACCTTACAGGGGAAAAAAATGAATTTAAATTTAGAAACAGACATCAGAGGTGGAGATGATGTACTTTTTGTTGAAAATCTCAGTAAAAGCTTTGCCGATTTAGAACTTTTTTCAAAAGCAGAGTTAAAACTTTTTCGAGGGGATAAAGCCGCAATTATAGGAGATAATGGTAGTGGAAAATCTACATTTTTAAGAATAATCATGGGTGAGATTAGTGCAGATAGAGGTAATGTAAAAATAGGGACAAATGTTTATCCTGCTTATTATCGTCAAGAATTTGAAGGTTTTAATGAAGAAGATGATTTAATAACAGCTCTAAGAAGAGAAACAGCTGTAACTGATTCTGAAGCCAGGAATATGCTTGCCTCATTTTTATTTACAGGTGAAGATGTTTTTAAAAAAGTAGCTCAGCTAAGTGGAGGCGAAAGATCAAGACTTAGACTGCTGCAGCTTATGAGTGGAAATTATAATTTATTAATACTGGATGAACCGACAAATCACTTAGATCTTCAATCAAGAGAAGTATTAGAAGAAGCGCTGAGAAAGTTTGATGGTACAGTTTTGATAGTATCTCATGACAGATATTTTCTAGATAAAGTAGTAAATTATATTTATGAATTAGAAGATAAAAATCTTAAAAAATATCATGGTGATTACAGTTATTATAAGCACAAGAAAAAGAAAGAAAATAATAGTGATAAAGAGAAAATAGAAGAAGTTAATCAGGGAAAATTAGATTATCAGGCTCAGAAGAAAAAGAGAAGTATGGAAATGCAGCGAGAGAATAGGATAGAAGAAATCGAGTTTAAAATAGAAGAATTTGAAAATAGGCTTGAAGAATTAGAAGTTGAAATGACCTCAGAAAAAAATTTGGATAATTTTGAACTGCTCCAGAAGTTTAAAGATGAATATGAAGAAAAAAGTCATTTATTAGAAGAATTATATTCGGAATGGGAAGAATTAATGAATATAGATGAGGACAGGAATTAACCCTGCCGAGAGAAGGATGAAAAATTCCAGCAGGGTATTCCGGTCTATAATATTATTTATGTGATAGTTTAATAATATTATCAATTTTATTTGAGACTTTTAGATAGCTACAGCTCCTTCTTCACCGGTTCTAATTCTGATTACATTTTCTATATCAGAGACAAATATTTTTCCATCCCCGACTTCACCGGTTTGAGCTGCTTCTTTAATTGCTTCGACAATTTTATCTACTTCTGTATATTCAACAACTATTTCAATTTTTATTTTTTTTCTCAATCGTATTCTATAGGTAACACCTCTGTACATTTCTTTATGACCTTTTTGTGAACCATAACCTTTGATTTCAGTAATATTTAAACCGCTAATACCTATATTTTCAAGTACATCTATAAGTTTATCAGTTTTTTCAGGTCTAATAATTGCTTCAATTTTTTTCATTTAAAGATCTCCTTTCTGTGCTTTAATATTTACCATAAAATCTGGATAAGATTCAGCACCATGTTCAGAATAATCAAGACCCTCGATTTCATCTTCTGCAGATACTCTTAAGCCTATAACAATATCAATTACTTTAAAGAGCACAAGACCAAGTCCAAATGCCCAGAAAAACACTGCGCCAACACCAATTAATTGAGTTATTAAGAGAGATATTCCACCACCAAAAAGCAGTCCACCTTCGGCAGCAAAAAAGCCTACTGCAATAGTACCAAATGCTCCACATACTCCGTGAACCGAAACAGCTCCAACAGGGTCATCAATCTGAAGTTTATCAAAGAATTCAACAGAATATACTACAATAATTCCACCAATTGAACCGATAATAACCGCTGATAAATTCCCGACTGCTGCAGTACCTGCTGTAATGGCTACAAGTCCTGCAAGAGCTCCGTTTAGTGTCATACTAACATCAGCTTTACCATATTTGATCCAGCTTACTATCATTGCAAATACTGCACCAGCTGCTGCAGCAAGATTTGTGGTTACAGCAATAGAAGCAATACTTAAATCAGTACCAGCAACAGTAGAACCTGGATTAAACCCAAACCAGCCAAACCAAAGTATAAATACACCAAGAGCTGCCATTAAAAGATTGTGACCAGGGAGAGCATTTGCTGTACCATCTTCATTATATTTACCAATTCTAGGTCCTAATACTATTGCCCCAGCCAGTGCAGCCCATCCACCAACGGAGTGAACAACAGTGGAACCAGCAAAATCTACCATTCCTAATTCTGTGAGCCAGCCTCCACCCCAGATCCAGTGACCTACCACGGGATATATAAATGCAGTAATCACAACACTATATGCCAGGTAACCGGAAAAGTTTGTTCTTTCTGCCATTGCACCAGAAACAATTGTTGCTGCTGTTGCAGCAAAAACAGTTTGAAAAATAAAGAAAGCCATAATTGGTATATCAAGTCCTAGATTAGCAAATGTATCCTGCAGGAAAAACCCAGTTGTTCCCATAAAAGCATTACCTGCACCAAACATAATCGCAAATCCAACTGCCCAGAAAATTAATGATCCTGCAGCAAAATCCATCATGTTTTTCATTATTATATTACCTGCATTTTTTGCTCTAGTAAAACCTGCCTCAACCATTGCAAATCCAGCCTGCATAAAAAACACTAAAAATGCTGCTATAAGAGTCCAGACTGTATCAATCGCTACTGCATTTGAAACAGCAAGCTCATCCTGTGCTAAAACAAATCCACTTAACAAGATCACCATCATTAAAGTTATCAAAAATGTCTTCAAAATTTCACTACTCAATACTTTTCTACTCATTGTTTTTTCCTCCTCATGTTAGGTTAATGTTAACTATGAATAGATTATATATAGAGTATATTAATAAAGCAAGTTATTTTGAGTTTATATAACGGTATACAGTGTATACAATTTGTATACAGAAATACTGGCAGCTATTTTAATTCTAATTATATTAAAATTCAGGTATATCAGGCAGTTTTAGCTTATGAGAGTTTTGTTTAGATACAGTTTCAATTTTATCTTTAATATTTTTTGGTGCTTTTCCTGTCAAAATATATTTGTCTATTTCTTCATAACTTATACCAATTTCTTTTTCATCTTTTTGATTTTCCCATAATCCTGCAGAAGGTGCCTTAGTTATTATATCTTTAGTTATACTAAGTTCTTCTGCAAGAGCTCTTACTTCTGTTTTGACTAAATTTCCAATTGGAGCTAAATCGATCCCCCCATCTCCAAATTTAGTAAAATAACCTAATTTTAGTTCACTTCTATTATCAGTACCAACAACTAAATAATTATTTAAAGCTGCATAATAATAGAGAGTAGTCATCCGTAGTCTAGGCTTGACATTAGCTAGAGCCATTTTCAAAGTACTGTCAATTTTTTCATTTGTTTTTATTTTTTCATTTAAATTTATTTTATTTTCTACATTATCAATTGTATTAATAAATTCTTGATATATATTATCTAAATTAATAATTTTATATTCAATAGAAAACTTTTTTGCATGTTTTTCTGCATCTTTTTGATCTTGTGGATTACTACCACAGGGCATAATTAATCCTAAAGTATTATCTGGGAAAGCTTTTTTGCAGAGAAGAGAGGTCAAAGAAGAATCAATTCCCCCTGATAGACCAACAACTGCTCCTTTTGCACCAGCATTTTTTATTTTCTTTTTAAGCCAGTTGACTAGATCATTTTCTAATTTGCTGTAATCTCTTGTGACCAAATTTTTAAATTTTTTAGACATAAAAACCACCTTCTAAATATTTTCTTAAACTATATTTCCATTTTTTATTTTATTTTTTTAGTTATTTGAAATCCAAATAATTGTATTTTTAAAATGTTTAAATTTTCAGTATAATATCAGATAAAGCTAACCTCCCTTATCGGGAGGCTGGGCTTTAATATATTAATATTTATTAGGGGAGGATAAAATTAAAATGTTGTTAGATACTGTTCTAGTTCCCAATTTGTAACTTGGGTTCTATAAGTATCCCATTCAACCTTTTTAGCAGCAACAAAATGTTCCACTATGTGCTCACCTAAAACATCTGTAATTACTTCATCTTCAAGCAGAAGACCAATAGCCTCATTAATATTACCTGGTAAGCTTTCAATACTTAATTCTTTTTTGCGTTCAGCTGACATTTCATAGATATTTTCCAGTACTTCTTTTGGAGGTTCAATTTTATTTTTTATTCCATCAAGCCCAGCTTTAAGCATAACTGCAATTGCAAGATAAGGATTTGCAGTAGGATCAGGATTTCTCAATTCTAATCTAGTTCCAGCACCACGAGAAGCCGGAATCCTGATAAGAGCACTTCTATTAGCACTTGACCAGGCTACATAAACTGGGGCTTCATAGCCGGGAACAAGACGCTTATAAGAGTTAACTGATGGATTAGTTATTGCAGCAAGTGATCTTGCATGTTTAATAAGACCACCAATATAATAATAAGCTGTCTGACTTAAACCTAATCTGTCATTTTCATCATAAAAGCTGTTTTTACCATCTTTAAATAATGATTGATGAACGTGCATTCCTGAACCATTTTCTCCAAAAATAGGTTTTGGCATAAAAGTAGCATGAAGACCGTGCTGATGAGCAATAGATTTAGTCACAAATTTAAATGTTGCTATATTGTCAGCAGTTTCCAAAGCGGGTGCATATTTAAAATCAATTTCGTGCTGACCAGGGGCAACTTCATGGTGAGAAGCTTCAACTTCAAAACCCATTTCCTCTAAAGCCAAAACAATACTTCTTCTTGCATTCTGACCTTTATCTATTGGGCCAAGATCAAAGTAGCCACCATTATCGTGTGTTTTAGTAGTCGCTTCTCCATTCTCATCAAGCTGAAATAAGAAAAATTCTGGTTCAGGGCCTACATTCATATCAAAGCCCATTTCTTCTGCTTCTTTTAAAGCATTTTTGAGTACATTTCTGGGGCCACCAACAAAAGGCTCACCTTCAGGTGTATAAACATCACAAATCAAACGGGCAACTGATCCACCTTCTTCAGAACGCCAAGGAAAAAGAGTAAATGTATCATAATCTGGTCTTAAATACATATCTGATTCCTGAATTCGAGTAAAACCATCAATAGAAGATCCATCAAACATTATTTTATTGTCAAGGGCATCTTCTAACTGCTTTACTGTTATTGCCACATTTTTTGTGATTCCCAAAATATCTGTGAACTGCATCCTTATAAACCTTACATTGTTTTCTTCAGCCATTTTCAAAATATCTGTCTTACTGTACTTTGACATCATAAATCACTCCTCATTTTTTTAAAAGTTGATTTCAAATTTTAACTTGAGTTCAAATTAAAAATTTAAGTCTTCAAGTTTTTTGATTTCTTGCTATCAGTATAAGCACTTTTTTTCGGGGTGTCAATAGAGCTTAATTTCAATATTTTTGAGATATAAAGCTTGATATGACAAGGATTAAAGGCATAATGATACTAAAAATCTTAAATTTTAAATACCTGTATACAGATATAATAATCTTATAATTAAATTAAATAATGTATTTTTACTTTTAATATAACGCAAATCTCTTAAAATTTATAAAAAACAGACTCTAAGCTAGCTAATCTACTTTAAAGCTTATTTATAATGTGAAATAATACACAATTACATTTGTGAATATATTATTTTTCTGTTAAGATATATTTACAAGATGATAAAAAGCTAAATTGATTACTTCAGCAGATAAGTCAGAGATGACTTTTTATAAATTTGCCCAAAAGCTAAAATATACTCTATGCAAACAGTGTCCTGCCCGGGCACTTTTTTGCTTTTATAAGAAAAGAATCATCAGATTCTTGACAATTTTCTAAAAATAATATATACTAAGTAAAATAAATATTTTAAAAGTTATGAGAGGGAGGAAAATAATTTTAAGGGATTACAGAGAATCGGGAAGCTGAGAACCGATATCCATTTAGATTATTTTTGTAGCCTTTGAACTGTGAAGCTGAAAATAGTAAGCTTTGCCGGAACCCATAGTGGGAATTAGCATCCGTTATCATATGCTGAAGTATAACAAATTTATTTAAATAGATTTCGAGTACTTAGAGACTGTTTTTATTTACAGTGAATATGGGTGGTACCACGTGAGAGAACTCTCGTCCCTATTAATAGATTATCTATTAATGGAGATGAGAGTTTTTTGTTTTTAATTTAGAATTTAGTAAGTTAAGAATTGAGCAGTTTTATTAAGGAAATATTTTGGTCTCTAATTAAATTTGTTATAATGTAATTTAAAAATTTTAAAATGAGGAGTGAGTATGATGAGTAGAGAGAGTACTGGTATTATGACAAAAAATGATAGTAAAAGTGAAGTTATGAGTGGGGCAGATATTTTTGTTAAATCTCTTGAAGCAGAAGGTGTTGATACTATATTTGGGTATATAGGAGCTAAGGTAATTACAATATATGACAGACTTTATGATTCAAAAATACGGCATATTATGCCTCACCATGAACAGGGTGGTGTACATGCAGCAGATGGATATGCACGCTCAAGTGGAAAGACAGGAGTTTGTATTGCGACTTCAGGACCAGGTGCTGCTAATATGGTCACAGCACTTGCAACTGCACATATGGATTCTGTGCCTCTTGTTGCTTTTACGGGACAGGTTCCCTATACAATGATTGGTACAGATGGTTTTCAAGAAGCTGATATTAAAGGTATAACTATGCCAATAACAAAAAATAATTATATTGTTAATGATGTAAATGATCTTGCACATACTATTAAAGAAGCATTTCATATTGCTTCAACAGGTAGACCAGGTCCTGTTTTGGTAGATATACCTTCTAATATTTTAACTGATGAAGCAGAATTTGAATATCCAGATCAAGTCTACCTTCCCGGCTACAATCCTACTTATAAGGGCAATAAAATGCAGATTAAGAGAGCTGCTGAAATGATTAATAATTCTGCAAAACCAATCATTTATGCAGGAGGAGGAGCAGTAATATCAGGTGCAGACAAAGAAATTACAGCACTTGCTGAGAAGGCAGAAATACCTGTGACAACAACTTTAAATGGGATTGGATCATTTGATGAAAATAATCGTTTGAGTTTAGGAATGCTGGGAATGCACGGTAATACTGAAGCAAATCTTGCGATTACTAATTCTGATTTAATCATTGCTCTTGGAGCACGTTTTGATGATAGAGTTACAGGAAAAGTCGATACTTTTGCGAAAAACGCTAAAGTAATCCATATTGATATAGATCCTGCTGAGATTGGCAAAATCATTGATACTCATGTACCTATAACTGCAGATGTGAAATCTGTACTTGAGGATATGCTGCCCTTAATTAATGAAGCATCTCGTCCAGATTGGTTTGCTGAAATTGAAAAATGGAGAACTATTGATGAAGAATCTGACCCCGAAAAAAGCGAAAAATTGCTGCCTATAGAAATTATTCAGACTTTATATAAACTTACTGAAGGAGAAGCAATAATAACAGCGGGAGTTGGTCAGCATCAGATGTGGGCTGCCCAGTATTACAAATATTCACGTCCACGCAGCTTTATAAGCTCTGGAGGTCTTGGTACAATGGGTTATGGGTTCCCAGCAGCAATTGGTGCAAAAGCTGCAAATCCTGAACGAGAGGTATTTACTTTAACCGGTGATGGAAGTTTTCAGATGAATATTCAAGAATTAGCTACAGCTGCTAAAAATAAAATTCCAGTGAAGATAATTATATTCAATAATCAATATCTTGGAATGGTTAGACAGTGGCAGGAATTATTTTATGATAAACGATATTCAGCAACCTGTCTCAGAAAACAAAAGGACTGTCCACCACAGTGTTCTGGACCAAATAAAGAATGTCCAGAAATTATTCCAGATTTTGTTCAGGTAGCTAAAGGTTATGGTATAAAGGGAGAAACGATAACTGAAAGAAAAGATATTAAATCTGCTCTTCAAAGAGCAATTGAATCTGAAGATACTTATCTTCTAAACTTTATAATTGAAGAAGAAGAAAATGTATTTCCAATGGTTTCTGCGGGAGGCAGTTTGGAAGATATGCTTTTAAGAAAAGGACAAAAATAAATTAAAATATATATTATAAAGCTCCTAAATGGTATTAATCAATAAATAATTTTGATTCTACCGTTTGGGAGTTTTTTTAAAATAATATTGAAAAAAATTGAGATATCTAATATTATAAAGTTAGAGGAAAAAAAGATAAAAAAAAAGAATTATGGGAAGGGGCATAAAATGAAAAAATTTTTAAAGAAAGCCTCAATTTATTTACTTATCATGATTGCTGTTGCAGCAATTTTTATTGGCTTAAACTATTATTATGGAAGTAAACTAGCCGAAGATTTACAGACCAATATTCAAAAGGCAGCAGAAGAAAATAATTATCAAATTAGGAGTTTAACTTTAAATGCTAATCCTCTTTTTCAGGAAGTGAATATTGAAAGATTGATGCTTAATAAGCCTCAAGAATTAAATTTAGATATTGTTGATGCTGAAATAAAACTCAGCTGGCAGCAGATATTTCACTATATTAGAAATGGTGAACTAGCTTTAAATAAAAATTATAGAGCTAATATAAAAAGTTTAAATTATTCTGATATTGTAAATGATTATAGACTGAATTTTAAAGATGCTTTACTAATTTATAATGGTGAATATAATTTAGAAGATGCAAAAAATATCAAATATCTTTTAGACCATAATCATAATTTTAATTTTCAGGCTGAAAAGTTGATATATGATTATCCTTATTACAGAAGTTATGGTATAACTGCAGAAAGCTGGGAAAAACTTTCCACTTTTACGGATGTAAAATTGAAAGCTAACTATCAAAGCAAAAATAATATTTTGAAAGTTGAAGAGTTAGTGTTAAGTGGTGAATTTATTAATTATGAAGCTGACTTAAAAGCCGAAATAAGAGATTATGCTGAAATAGTTGAAGACAGCGGTGATCAATTGAAGAATGAACTAGTATTTAATAGTTTAAAATTAAATTATCTACTAGATTTTAATGGAGAAGGTTTAAAAACAGAGCAAAATCAATACTACCAAAGCTTGAGTTTTGATAATTATAGTTTTAAAGCTTATCTAGATATTTTCCTTGATAATCCAGATCGAATGTTATATCGAGCAAATCAATTTGATGCTGAGATGAAGCTCAGTAATTTCAATTTAATTTTTAATGAAGAACTAAGCAGAGAAATTAATGAAAACACATTTGGTATTTTTGCTAAAAATGATCAATTTTCTTTAAAAATAAATTCTTTTGATTATAATCAGGAATATATAAATCCTGCTGGCGAAACTGAATCCACAATAATTACTCCATTTGTCGATTCCGAACTAGATGCTAATTATACCTACAGTAAAGAAGAATTTTATCTTGATAATGCTTTATTAAAAGTAAAGCCAAAAACTGTTGAAGCAGAAACATTATTTAATTTTATTCAACTGATATTTGACCAGCAGTTTGAACAAGATGAAGACAATTATTATTTAATTAAAATACATGGAGGATTAGGAAATCTAGAATTTAATTAAAAATTTCACTTTACAATGGTATATGTACATGCTAAAATAATTTTAGAGAATAATAAATTATTTACTAAAAATTAAATATACTAACGAGGATAGGTGAAATTCCTTACCGGTGGTTATAGTCCACAAGCCATAGTGGTTGATCTGCTGAAATTGCAGAACCGACAGTAAAGTCTGGAAGGGAGTTAGTTTGTTAAAATCTCTTTATCTTATTTTAAACTTTTGCTATACAGTGATGAATTTATTTTTGCTGTATTTTTAATCATAAGTTTAGCTGATTAAATTTTTATTTATAGTTTAAGATAAAAATAAAGGTTCTTTTTTGAACTAAAAATAATCAAACAGATTATAGAGATGATGATTAAAATTATTTAAGCCCTTCCAATGGAAGGGCTTTTCTTTTTGGTAAAGAATTAAATAATAAAATTTATGTCTGGAGGGAATAAATTGGCAAATGAATTTTCAAAAGATGATGTAAAATATATGAAAAAAGCTTTAAAACTTGCAGAAAAAGGAGAGGCAAGAGTAGCTCCTAATCCAATGGTAGGGGCAGTAGTAGTTAAAGATGGCAGAATATTGGGCGAAGGTTATCATAAGTTTTATGGTGGACCACATGCTGAAGTTTATGCCCTAGAAGAAGCTGGAACAGAAGCTTTAGGAGCAGATATCTATATTACTTTAGAACCATGCAGTCATTTTGGCAAGACACCACCATGTGCTAATAAAATAGTAAACTCTGGTATCAAAAGAGCTGTTGTGGCAATGGTTGATCCTAATCCAGAGGTAGCAGGTAGAGGCTTAGATATCTTAAGAGAAGCTGGTATAGAAGTTGAACTGGGACTCATGGCAGATCAAGCTAAAAAATTAAATGAGGTTTTTATCAAATATATTACAGATGAGTATCCATATATTTATCTTAAAAAAGCTCAAACTTTTGATGGCTATATTGCTTCAAGTACAGGTGATTCGAAATGGATTACCAACAAAAAAGCAAGATTAGAAGGACACAAATTGAGACATAAAGCAGCTGCAGTTATGGTAGGGATTGGCACCGTTCTGGCAGATGATCCTTCTTTAACAACGAGATTAAAAGATAATAATGGTGTTGATAGTCTGCGCATCATATTAGATCCGGAATTAGAAACTCCACTTTCAGCAAAAATTATTAATCAGAAATCAGAAGCAGATACTTTGATTATAAGTGGAGAAAAAGCAGCTGAAAAAAATATTTCTAAATTTAATAAATTAAATTCTAAAGAACAGGTAGAAATTATCACTTTTTCTTTAGATAAAAATGATTTTTTACCACTAAAAAAAATATTAAAATACCTTCATCAAAAGAAGATAAGCAGTATTTTAGTTGAAGGAGGGGCAAAATTAAGCCATTCTTTTCTGCATAAAGGGTTAATTGATAAATTATATTATTTCATTGCTCCAAAAATATATGGAGGAAGTGATGGTATAGCTTCTTTTTGTGGAAAAGGTCCAGATTTAATGAGTAAAGCAAAAGATATTGAAATTTTAGAAAGTAAAATACTCGGAGATAATTATTTGTTTATAGCTAAATTAAAAAAATAGTTTAAAGTTCTAGAGCTGGAGGTGACTATTATGTTCACAGGAATAATACAGGAAAAAGGAGAGTTTATAAGAAAAATAACAGGAAATAACAAATATCAGTTAGAAATAAAAGCAGAAAAAGTTTTAAAAGATATTAAAATCGGAGATAGTATTGCTGTTAATGGTGCCTGTTTAACAGCTGTTGATTTTGGAGATAATTATTTCAGAGCAGATGTTATGCCTGAAACATTAAAAGCAACCAATTTAGGAGATTTAAAAACTGGAGCTGAAGTTAATTTAGAACAATCTTTAAGATTAAATGATTTTATTGGAGGCCATTTTGTAACTGGTCATATTGATGGAACTGCAGAAGTAAAAAATATTAAAAATCAAAACAATGCTAAAGTGATAGAACTTTCAATTTCCAAAGAACTTGGAAAATATATTGTTAAAAAAGGTTCAGCTGCTGTTAATGGAGTTAGTTTAACTGTGATGGAAATTGATGATGGAGTAATGACAATCTCATTAATTCCAGAAACCTGGTCAGAAACAAACCTTGCAGAACTAAAAAAAGGAGAAAAAGTCAATATAGAAACTGATATGCTTGGCAAATATGTTTATAAGATGATGGAAAATAGAAAAGATAATAATGAAAATATAACAAAAGACTTTCTTGCTGAAAATGGATTTATTTAGCGATTTATGCATTACTACTAAGAGCTTATAAAAAATTAAATGATAGAAGATTTAAATAGAAATTTAATAACTATTAGAGAGGGGATTATGATGGACAAAATTGAAGATGCCATTGCTGATATTAAAAAAGGTAAAATGGTAGTTGTTGTAGATGATGAAGATCGTGAAAATGAGGGAGACCTCCTCATGGCAGCAGAAAAAGCAGATAAAGAGGCAATCAATTTTATGATTAAAGAAGCAAGAGGTCTTGTCTGTACTCCTGTGGAAAAAAAGATTTTAGATAAACTTGATCTGCCAATGATGGTAGAAGAAAATACCGAGACACATTCTACTGCTTTTACTGTATCTGTTGATCATGTGGATGTTACTACAGGTATTTCAGCTCAAGAAAGAGCTTATACAATACAAAAATTGGTTGATGATAATTCACGTCCAAATGACTTTATGCGGCCTGGGCATGTTTTTCCACTTGGGGCAAAAAAAGGTGGAGTACTCCGCAGAGCAGGTCATACAGAAGCCGCAGTAGATCTTGCAAGACTTGCAGGTTTAAAACCTGCAGGAGTTATATGTGAGATTATCAAAGAAGATGGAGAAATGGCAAGACTTCCTTTTTTAGAGAAATTTGCAGAAAAACATGATTTAAAGCTTATTTCAATTGAAGATTTAATTAAATATAGAAAAAGAGAAGATAAACTTGTTCATCTAGCAGCTGAAGCAGAACTTCCGACTGAATTTGGGAAATTTAAAATTAAAGTATTTACTACAGATATTGATGATAAAGAACACATTGCTATAATTAAAGGTGATATAGCAGGAAAAGAGGATGTGCTTGTGAGAGTTCATTCTCAATGTATAACAGGTGATATCTTTGGATCAAAACGCTGTGATTGTGGTGAACAGCTGGCAGCATCACTGCAGCTGATAAATGATAAGGGTGAAGGTGTAGTACTCTACATGCGCCAGGAAGGTAGGGGAATTGGTCTTGTTAATAAAATCAAAGCCTATAATCTTCAGGATCAGGGAATGGACACTGTAGAAGCAAATGTTGCACTCGGTTTTGAACCAGATCTTAGAGATTATGGAATTGGAGCACAAATATTATCTGAACTTGGTTTAACTACAATCAAACTTTTAACTAATAATCCAACTAAAATTGTGGGGCTGGAAGGTTATGGTCTTAAGGTAACTGAAAGAGTACCTTTAAAAATAGATCCAAATAAAGAAAATGAGTTTTATTTGAAAGTTAAAAAGAATAAAATGGGACATCTGCTGGATTTCGATCAATAATATATTTGATTTTAATAAATATTAGCTGTAAATAATATTAATAAAGGAGAATGATAATGGTTAAAACATATGAAGGTCAATTAATAGGTGATGGAATTAAAGTGGGAATAGTAGTAGGACGTTTTAATGAATTTATATCAAGCAAATTACTTGATGGTGCTCTTGATGGTCTTAAAAGACATGGAGTAGCTGAAGAAAATATTGAAATTGCCTGGGTACCTGGTTCATTTGAAATACCTTTGACAGCACAGAGAATGGCTGCCTCTGATAAATATGATGGAGTTATAGCTCTTGGTGCAGTAATTCGGGGAGAAACTCCTCATTTCGATTATGTTTCAGCTGAGGTTTCTAAAGGTATTGCTAAAGTTGGACTGGATGAAGAAAAGCCTGTTATTTTTGGAGTTTTAACAACAGATACAATTGAACAGGCTATTTCGAGAGCTGGGACAAAATCCGGGAACAAAGGTTATGATGCAGCAGTATCATTGATAGAAATGGTTAATCTATTTAAAGAGATTGAGTAAAAAATAATAAATATATTAATAAGAAAATAGAAAAATAATCATGAATAAACCCAGACAGACTCTGTCTGGGTTTATTTGTCAGATAAAATAAATTTTAAAAACTGTGAACTTGCAAAACCAAGTACTACTAATACTATAGTCCAGGCAAAAATTCTTTCAGTCTGAAGATTATTTCTTGCCCAGTAAAGACCTGCACCTATACCGGTTTCTAAGCTTAAAAGCTCTGCCATAGCTCCTATTTTCCAGGCTCTCTCACCAGTAATAACAGCTGCTGATCTAAGATATGGCTTAATTGAATACATATATATTTTTGTGAATATAGTAAATGGTTTTAATTGATAAACAGCTGCCATTTCCAGATATTCTTTACTGGTATTTTTGATACCTTCACTGCTGTTTATAACAAATATTGGTAATATAGAAATAAATATTGTAAAAATTACTATTTTAGAATTTAAACCAAACCAGATTATTGCAAGTAGAATCCAGGAGATATTAGGTATAGTCTGCAGCATAGATATAAAAGGACTCAAAAATATATCAATTTTTTTATTTAGCCCCATAATTATACCTATGATACTACCTGTTATAAAAGAAAGCAGATATGCAGATACTACTCTAAAAAATGAATAAGCTATTGTTACCCAAAAGGAACTGCTAAAAATCATTTCATAAATAGTCATAAAAGTTTTTTCAGGAGAAGGAAGAATTATTGGGTTATAGCCAAGCGAAATTAATTTCCAGATTAATATCAATATAACTGATCCTAAAATACTGTAATAATATTTTTGACTATCAGTATTTTTTAGATTTTCTTTAGTTTTTAATATAGAATTTTTCATCAGGAATATTCCCACCAATCGTTTCTTTACTATAATTCATTAAGCTCTGAAAATATTTTTCTATTTCCTCTTTAACTTCAATGCTGTTCTGATATTTCAGATTTAATCTTCCATAAGATTCTAAAATTATTTCTTTATCAACTTCCAAGAACTGCTTACCCAGTTCAGCTGCAGTATTTCTATTAGTGTTAAGATAATTAAGAGCTATTTTGTAATTTTCTTCAAGTTTATTTACAAGTTCTGGATGTTCTGCGGCAAATTCTTTTCTAAAAATGAGGGATGATTGAGGGATTCTAAAAGAATATACTTGATTCCATTCTTTCTGCAGGTCAAGTATAACTTTTGTATCATTATTTTTTAATAAGCACTGTGTAACAAAAGGTTCTCTGAGAACAGCAGTTTCTGCCATATTGTTTATCATAAGCTGAGTGACTTCTCTCATTTTTCCTCTTTGTATCTGAAGATCCTTTGAAATATCTAAATTATTTTTCTTCAGAAGTTCCTGAAAAACAATGTCTAATGGCCCACCTTTATCTGGCACATATATATCCTTAGCTTTTAAATCATCCCAGTTAGTTATATCTTTTCTGCTGCTTAAAAGATAAAAAATCCCCCATGTATGGATACCTGCGATTTGAACTTCTACACCCTTATTATAAAGTTTTGCGGCTTCATTAGTTGAAAGCAGTGCAGCATCAACTTCTTTTTTCATAAGTCTTGAGATAACAACATTTCTACTTCTGTGGATATTTGTTTCAAGTTTTAAGTCATCAATGTTTTGCTGTATATAAAAAGCTGGTAGAGAAGATGGACTTGCTGAAACACTTAGACGAATATCTGTTTGAGCTGAAGTAGATATAGAAAAGCTTAAAAATAAGGTTAAAATAGCACTTAGAAAAATGATAAATTTAATAAAATTAACTTTATTTAATTCATCAAGCTCATAAAAATTTAAATGCATATTGACTGCCTCCTCATAAAATTTGTTGAAAATAGTTTAAAAATTAATTATCTTGATCAGTATCTATGTTATTTTTTAGGCCACAAATAATATTTTCACATGTGAAATTCATGTTTTGAAGAAGTCTACAGCTTTTATGCATATGCTCTTTTCCCATATTTTTACACAAATAGTGATTGAGAAGTTTATTATATTTGCTAATCTCATCTGATTCAAGATATCGTTCTTCTTTGGGGATTGTGATTTCAATAGTACTCTCTATAACTGCAGGATTTTCAGTCATTATCATAATCTTATCTCCCATTAATACTGCTTCTCTACTGTCATGAGTTACAAATATTCCTCCCATAGTTTTTTTAGAAAAAATCTTACTAATTAATCTAATCAAATCAAGCCTCAGAGGAAAATCAAGATTAGCAAAAGGTTCATCCATTAATAGAAGTTCTGGTTTAATTGCAAGAGCCCTGGCAATAGCTACTCTTTGCTTCATACCTCCACTTAACTGAGCAGGATTATATTCTTTATGTTCTGCCAGTCCAACATTATTTAGTACTTCATCTATTATTTCATTTTTTTTATCTGCATCATATATATTGTCTTTTAAAACCAATTCAATATTTTCAGCTACATTCAGCCAGGGAAGAAGACGGCCTTCTTGAAAAATAAAGGCAGTATGAGAAGCATTATTGTTTACTTCACCAGAATCAAAACTTTCTAGACCAGCAATTATTCTTAAAAGAGTTGATTTTCCACACCCACTGGGACCAAGAAAACAGATGACTTCTCCTCTTTCTAAGCTAAAACTTATATTTTCCAAAACATGATTTTTATCAAATTTTTTTGTCAAGTTTTCAGTTTTTAAAAGCAAATAATCACCTCCAATGAAAACGATTATCAATCTTATTTTATTAAAATAAAGTCTTTATGTCAATCTTAGCTACCTATATTATAGCATGTTTTATAGAACTTTAAATAAAGTATAACAGTTACTTTTAAGATGTATTTAAAAATGCTAATATTAATAGTAGAAACAACAGTAATATATTGACAATATTATATTTAAATAATAATGTTTAGAGGAGGTAAAATAATGAACTATTTATTTATATTTTCAATAGTGATTCTTTCATTATTCACAGCTTTTAATACTGCTGCCCAAGAGTCAATAATTCCTATAGATCAGAATATGGAAGATGTTGAAACTGAAACAGCAACTTTTGCACTTGGATGTTTTTGGGGACCAGATGCAAGTTTTGGTGCACTTGAAGGAGTTGTTAGAACAAGAGTTGGTTATGCAGGTGGAACCACTGAAAACCCAAGTTATAAAAAAATTGGAGATCACACTGAGACAATAGAAATTGATTATAATCCAGAAATTATTTCTTATAAGGAATTAGTAGAATTATTTTTTGATAGTCATAATCCTTATACCAAGTCTTATTCAAGGCAATATGCTTCAATACTATTTCATCACAATCAAGAACAAAAAAATACAGCATTAAATATTAAAGAAAGACTTGAAGCAGAAAATGGTGGAACTATTAAAACAGAGATTAGAGAATATGAAAATTTCTATTTAGCTGAAGATTATCACCAAAAATTCAGATTACAGCAGCAGCCAGAATTTGCTTCTGTTTATCTTGAAAAATTGTCTATGGAAGAATTTATTAATTCTACTGCTGCAGCAAGGGTAAATGCTTATATAACTGGAGCAGGAAAAAAAGAAGATATAATTGCAAATATCGGTTTGCTTGGTTTACCAGTAGAACTTCAAGAGAGGTTACTGGAGAGAAATAATATAGACCCAGCAGAATGCAGTCCATGTCAGAATACTGCAGCAGCTGATGTTGAAATTAATGAAGAATTTACCGATAAAGAACTTAGAGAGAAGTTAAGTGATCTTCAGTATAAGGTAACACAGCTGGATGCAACAGAACCGCCATTTGATAATAAGTACTGGGATAACAAAGAAAAAGGAATTTATGTTGATATAGTTTCAGGTGAGCCTTTATTTTCATCAACCGATAAATTTCAGTCAGGTTCAGGTTGGCCTAGTTTTACTAAGCCTCTTGAAGAATCTAATATAATTGAAGAAAAAGATAACAGTCTCTTTATGAGGAGAACAGAGGTTAGAAGCAATAATGCTGATTCTCATTTAGGACATGTATTTACAGATGGCCCAGAACCAACTGGTCTCAGATATTGTATTAATTCAGCATCCCTAAAATTTATTCCAGCTGATAAATTAGAAGAAGAGGGATATGGAGAATACAAATATCTTTTTGAAGAATAAAAAGACAATTAATTAGAAACTGCAAAAAGATATTATAAAGAAAATAAAAATTCTAATTTTAATAAATCAGCAATGAAATAGATATTATATTTTAAATTCAAGCCAGCTCAAATGAGCTGGCTTTTCTGATATATTTCTGTTTGTTTTATTCCTTATTATGATGTATTATTATATTGTGAATATAATTGCTGAATATAAAAATAGTTTTTTATAAAAAGAACATCTTGAACTTCAGAGTAAATATGACTTTTTTGTTCAAACCATAAATATAATTAATACAGATAATTTTAAGAAAAAAAATAAATGGAGTGATTATTGTGTCTGAGATTAACTGGTTAAATTTATTGAGCGGTACTGATGTAAGAGGGACAGCTGTAGAAAGTGAAATTAATGAGATTAATTTAACAGCTGATGCGGTTAGAGGAATAGGTTACAGTTTTGCAGAATGGCTTGCAAAGAAAAAAGATAAAAACATTAGCGATTTAAAAATAGGAGTTGGCCATGACTCAAGAATTAGTGCTGAGAAAATAAAGAAATCCCTTTTTAGAGGTATTACAGCAAGAGGCTCTCATGTCTATAATACAGGTTTGGCATCCACACCAGCTATGTTTATGTCAACAATATTAGATGGTCATAAATACGATGGAGCCATAATGATTACAGCAAGTCATTTACCTTATGATAGAAATGGATTTAAATTTTTTACTGATATTGGAGGACTGGAAAAAGAAGAAGTTAAAACTATTTTAAATATAGCATCAAAATCAGAAGAAGATATTATTTCTATTGATGATTCTAAGCAGGACAGCAGTTTAGTAAGTGAAATTGATTTAATAAGTGACTATGCATCACACATTGAAAATACTATAAGAGAGAACTTGAAACCAGAAGTAGATAAGCAGAAACCTTTAGCTGGATATAATATTATCGTTGATGCTGGTAATGGAGCAGGAGGGTTTTTTGCAGATAAAATATTAAAAGATCTTGGAGCAGATATATCTGGTAGTCAGTTTTTAGAGCCTGATGGTAGATTTCCGAATCATATTCCAAATCCAGAAGATAAAACTGCTGTCAAATCAATAACAAATGCTGTGAAGCAGAATAATGCTGATTTTGGAATTATATTTGATACAGATGTGGATAGAGCTGCTGTTGTTGACAGCAGTGGTAGAGCAATAAATAGAAATCGTCTAATAGCGTTAGCATCTGTACTAGTACTAGAGGATAACCCTGGGGCTACTATAGTTACAGATTCTGTCACATCTGTAGGTTTAAGAAAATTTATAGAAGATAAACTGGGTGGAGTACATCATAGATTTAAAAGAGGTTATAAAAATGTTATAAATGAAGCAAAACGTCTGGAAGCTGAAGGTGTTACAGTACCACTTGCAATAGAGACTTCAGGTCATGCGGCATTTAAAGAAAATTATTTTTTGGATGATGGTGCATATATGGTAGCAAAAGTTTTAATTAAGCTTGCAAATTTAAAAACAGCAAATGGAGGAAGTATTGGTGCTCTTATTTCTGATCTTGAGGAAGCAGAAATATCTAATGAATACAGGCTGGCTATTAAATTAGATAATTTTAAGAGTTATGGTACTAATATTCTTGAAAACTTAAAAAACTATGTTGAAGTAAAGGATAATTGGGAGCTTGCTCCAAATAATTATCAGGGAGTAAGAATAAATTGTGGAGGTAAGGATTGGTTTTTACTTAGACAGTCATTACATGATCCAGTATTAGTTTTAAATGTTGAATGTGATAATGAAGATGATCTTAACTCTATTTTACAGGAATTAAAGAAATTTTTATCTCAATATGAACATCTCTGCATAAAACTTTTAGACTAAAATTTACTTATAAACTAAAAAGTGGGGGTAATAATATGAAGTATAGAATTTTAGGAGATTCAGACTTAAAAGTTTCTGCTGTTGGACTAGGAACCTGGGCTTATGGAGATGATACATTTGGCTCAATCGAAGATCAGCAGGCCGTTAATGCTTTAAGAGCTGCAGTTGATTCTGGTATTAATTTGATTGATACAGCTCCAGCCTATGGTGACGGGCATTCTGAAGTTGTTGTTGGGAAAGCAATAGAAGGTATTAGAGATAAGGTTGTTATAGCAACTAAATGTGGTGTTTACAGAGATGGTGAAGATTATGTACAGGATTTAAGCCCTTCAAGAATTAGAAAAGATATTGAATTGTCTTTATCTCGACTTAATATTGAACAGATAGACTTATATCAAATTCATTGGCCTGATCCCAATACACCTTTAGAAGAAAGTGTTGAAGAATTAATCAAACTCAAAAAAGAAGGTAAATTTAAATACTTAGGTGTAAGTAATTTTGATAGAGATCTGCTGACTCAAATTAATAACTTGACTGATGTTATAAGTTTGCAGCCTCAATATTCACTGCTTGAAAGGAAATTAGAAAATGAGATATTACCTTATATAATAAAAAAAGGAATGGGAATTTTAAGTTATGGCACCCTTGGCGGAGGTATTTTAAGTGGTAAATATACTGAAATTCCTGATTTTGATGATGAAAAAGACAACAGAAGTGAATTTTATCCATTTTTCAAAGAAGAAAACTGGCCCTCTGTTCAGGAATTAATTCAGTTAATTAAGGAAATTGCTGCTGACTATGATAAAACTCCGGCTCAGATCTCTATAAATTGGTCAATTACTAGGCCTGGTATTACTACTGCTTTAGTAGGAGCTAAAACTGAAAATCAGGCTCAAGAAAATGCCGCCGCAGCAGACTTTCAATTGGCTGATTCAGAGATGGAATTATTAACAAAAAAATCTAATAAAATTATAAATCAAATGGACAATTAAATATATTTAACTCAAATAAAATGCTCCCCAATTATAGCAGATCAATCAAAATCTGTTCAAATGGGGGAGCTTTTTAGTTTATATTCATCTCGTTTAGTATTTTATTAACGCAGAAAATTTGCAGCTAATCTTTAATCTTCATCAGTTTTTTCGGATTTAACTTTATTGATTTTTTCAATCAAATCAGGGACACTGTCAATTAATTTGTCAAGGGATTTATTAGTATGAACAGGCATCATCTCAACATTACCATCTTTAATTACTAGAATGGCATCTGGAGAAATACGACAGCCAAGTCCACCTCCACCACCTCCAGATTTATTATCTTCTTCACCAATACCTCCACCTAATCCAAATGAAGCAGTAATAATTGGAATTAGTTTAACCTCACCCAGATCAATAACTTCACCTACAACAGTTTCTGTTTTTAAAAAATGGTCCAGTTTGTCATACATTGACTGCAGAACTTCTTTTGTTGAATCCACAAAAAATCACTCCTCTAAATATTTTTTGGTTTTAAACTTAAATCATTAAATATTAATTAACTTTAGATTAAAAATCAAAGATCTTTTTTGCCGATCTCTTCTTCTTTTTATTTTTAATAAAATCAACAAATAGTCGGATACTTTGCATGGAAAAAATAAATTTAAATATAACAAATAATATTTTAATAGGGATGACTTCTCCTTCTATTATTGAATTACCTTTAAATTTTGGCTCAAACCAGTCAACTTTAATTTTGAAATTTTCCAGTGTAAGAATACTAATAAGTGAATAATAATAGCCTAAAATCAAACCATTATAATAAGGATCTGAAAAAGATAGATTAAGAAATATACTAAACTTATCAGGTTTTAATTTTTTGAGAAGTTTAATGATGAAGAAGAGTATGTGTTCTAAATTTTCTTTACTTGCTAATGCTGCTCCAGTGTTGAACTTTTCTTTTATATCTTGTATTTTATTTTTCTTCTCTTTTTTCTTTTCCTCAGATTTGTTTTCCTTCAGAGAAGAAGGAGTTTTTCGTTCATCTTTTTCTTTTCTGTGTATGTATTCTTTTTTAATACCCAAAAAGTTGATATTTGATTTTCTAATTAAGCAACCTTTATCAGGATATCTTTTTAGCTGGTAGGAATAGAGAGAGGTTGAAATAGAAATAAATAAGATTAAGCTGCTGTCATATTCAAATTTAATTTGATAATGGTAGTCCAACAACATTGGTATGATAATAATCATTATAATAATAATTATTAGTGAAAAGAGTATTTCTAACATAATTTATCCTCCTCCAGCCATATATCTATTATATAAAAAAATTCAGAAATTTTCCACTTGTTTTTTAATAAGGTAGATAAAAAATAAGTAATTATAGAAAAGGGAAAATATAAATATTTTAAAATGTGCTTTGATGTGATATAATATAAGCGATTTTTGATGATTTATTAAGTATATTTAACTAAATAAATAGAGAATTAAAGTACTTAAAAATAGATAATCAGCTGAAAATTACTAACATTAAGGAGATAAACTTAATTTAAAGAGGGAGGAATGATTCATATTAAATTAAAAAGTTATATAATAATTACTATGGCATTGGTGATTTTAATTGGAACTGGAAGCTCAGTATCAGCAGCAGATAATAACGTTGATTATTTTCAAAATGGAAATGAAAACTATTTTTATAATCAATCTGATGGATTAAAGAATTATGGTGAGGTATTTCAAAATGGAAACTCTAATAATGCTTCTCTCATTCAGAGTGGAGAAAATAATTTTGCTTATATAAAGGAATTTGGAGATGAAAACTTTGCTGAAGTAGAGCAGTCTTTGGAGGGGAATATTTCGAAAATCAATCAGCTTGGCAATAATAACCGAGCTTTGATAAAACAGCATGCAGAAAACAATATTGCTTTTATAAGTCAGAATGGAAATTTAAATAGGGCTCAAATAATTCAAAAAGCAGTGAATAATTATGCCAATATAAACCAAAATGGGAATACTAATAATGCTGAAATTATACAGCTAAGCAGGGGTAATTCTGCTTTAATAACTCAGATCGGAAATGGAAATCAAGCTTTCATAAAACAGGAATAAATAAAATGTCAATTTTATTTAAGTATAGACATCAGAGACTACTTTCTGTATAATAATAACTAATGATAACTGAATAAATAAGAATTTATAAATTTTCAAAATTGTTATATGGAGGTAGTAAGTATGGAGTATATTAGTACCAGAGGTAATTATAATAAAGTTAGTTCTGCAGAGGCAATTAGGCTTGGGATGGTTCCTGAAGGTGGTCTTTTTGTTCCTGAATCTGTACCAGTACTTGGGCTTGAAGAAATTATTTCAAATAAAGATATGAATTATCAGGAGATTGCTGTCTGGATCTTTGAAAATTTTTTAACAGATTATACTAGAGAAGAAATAGAAAAATCAGCTGCTGCAGCTTATTCAAAAAATAACTTTCCGGTTGATAATGTAACTCCTCTGGTGAAATTAGATGATTATACATATATATTAGAACTTTGGCATGGGCCTACAGCTGCATTTAAAGATCTTGCATTACAGGTTATGCCCTATCTACTTGTAATTGCTGCAGAAAAATCAGAAATTGATGATGAAATAGTTATTTTAGTTGCTACTTCTGGTGATACAGGTAAAGCAGCCCTTGAAGGTTTTAAAGATGTAGAAGGAGTTCAAATTATAGTTTTTTATCCAGAAGATGGAGTAAGTCATGTTCAAAAAGACCAGATGAATACCACAGGAGGTAGTAATACCGAGGTGGTTTCTCTTAAAGGTAACTTTGATGATTGTCAGAATGCTGTTAAAGAAATTTTTTCAGATAAAGAATTTAAAGAAAAAATGAAAGAAAATTCTTATCAGTTCTCATCTGCTAATTCAATAAATTGGGGGAGACTCTTACCACAGCTTGTTTATTATTTTTCTGCATATTTTCAGCTTTTAAATAGTGGAGCTATAGAGGTAGGAGAAAAAGTAAATATTTCTGTACCAACAGGTAATTTCGGTAATATTCTCTCAGCATATTATGCTTCTGAAATGGGCCTCCCTGTAGAAAAATTCATCTGTGCTTCTAATGATAATAATGTTTTGACGGATTTTTTGAAAACAGGAGAATATAATATTAATAGAGAATTCAAAAAGACAATTAGTCCATCGATGGATATTCTGATTTCTTCTAATTTAGAAAGATTTTTATTTGAAATAACAGGACATGATAGTGATAAAATAAATAAATGGTATAACGATCTTAAGCAAACAGGTAGTTTTAAAATAGACCAAAATACCTTAAATAAAATAAAAGAAAAATTTGTAGGAGAATTCAGCTTCGAGTATGAAGCTAAAGCTTCTGTTAAGAGCAATTATGAGAAATATAATTATTTAATTGATCCTCATACTGCAGTCGGAATCGATTCTCTAACAAAATACAGAAGTAAAACTAATGATTATACAACAGCAGTGGTAGACTCTACTGCTAGTCCTTATAAATTTAGTCGTGCTGTTTTAGAATCTTTAAAAAATGAGAAAATCACTAAAGATGAATACAGAATTATTGAAGAACTCAATAATTTAACTGGATTTGAAGTTCATAGAGCGATAGCAAATTTAGAGGAAAAAGAAATTCTCCATAAACGAAATTGCAAAAAAGATGAAGTGAAGTCAGAGCTTGAAAATATTTTAGATTTATAAAATAATATTTTTTTAATCCCTATACTCAAACCGTGCCACCAGCACTGTTTGAGTATAGGGATTTCTTATTTTAATAATTTATATCTAGCTGATAAATTTAGGGCAAATATATTCAAGCTTCTTTATTGGAGATTTAAAAAATGCTTTATCTAATATGTAAAATATTATATTTAAATTTGTGATATAAATGTGATATTATAAATTTATCTTTGATGGGGGATGTTTCAATTGATGAATTTTGCAGCATATTATCCAATCTGGAAAGAAGCAGTAATCTTAGCCTGGCCAGTTATGTTAAATCATATATTTACAACAGCCATGCGAACAACAGATATGATATTAATGGGGTTTTTTGGTCCAGCTGCTGTAACTGCAGTGGGACTTGGAGATGTATGGGAAAGTATTATTTTAAGAATTGGTCTGGGTCTAGGAACCGGCAGTATATCATTGATATCTCAGGAAAGTGGGAGTAATTCACTGCTGGCAGATGCAAATAAAGATATTATTTTATCACAGGTCATCTATGTAGCTTTTATTTTGGGTATTCCCTTTATATTTATTGGTTTAATTATTCCTGAAGAGCTAATAGCGGTTTTAGGAGCTTCTTCTGAAGTTATCAAATTGGGAGCTCAATATTTATTAATTATATTTGCGGCAGCACCATTTAGAATTGCAGCAATTATTTCTGCGAGAGCATTACAGGGAAGTGGTGATACCAAAACACCGATGTTAGTAGAAGTTGCAGCTAATGTGATGAATATAATAATTTCTGCAGTACTTGCACTGGGACTATTTGGTTTCCCAAGGATGGGAGTAACTGGAGTTGGTGTAGGAACATTTACAGCTAAGACTTTTTCTGCAGTAGTTTTTATTCTTATCTTTATGAGTCCAAAAAGCAAATTTAATATAAAAAACCCCATAAAATATTGGGATTTTACTATCATTAAACAATTATTTAAAGTCAGTATGCCCAAAATACTGCAGGGCTTCTATCAGAGTTTTATTACTTTTCCTTTTAATTCAATTATTTTATTATTTGGAACTGAAGCCGCAGCAGCTTTTCACATAGCAAGAAGGATTTTTCAACAATTGATAGCTCCCATGCATCGTTCTTATTATACTGTAACAACTATAATGAGTGGGCAAAAAATTGGGGGAGGTAAAGTTGATCAGAGCAAAAGAACAGTAGAAGCAATGATTATTTTAACTATTATTTCTATAGGATCATTTTCACTTATGATATTTTTTACTTCACCATATTTGGTGCAATTATTTGGAGAAAATGAAGCTAGTTTAAAAATGGCTGTTCAATTTTTAAAAGCTTTTAGTGTTGGTGGTCCTTTAATAACAATATACGGAGTTTTAGCTGGCCACTTAAATGGTGCAGGAAATACAAAATCAGCATTGTATGGAAATTTAATCAGCCAGACATTATTAAAACTTGGTTTAAGCTATTTGCTTGCGGTTATTTTTGATATAGGATTATTAGGAGTATTAATAGCTATACCTTTTGATTTCTTAGGAAGAAGTCTCTGGGTTGGCAGAAAATATTTAAGTGATGATTGGATATTGGAAGCGGATTTGATGATTCAGGAAAGAAGAGCAGAAAGTAGAGTAGATTAATTTATCTAAAAAAGCCGAGAAAACTCCAATTAAGCTGCTGTAATGGCTGGAGATTTTCAAATGGAGGTGTTATTATAAATAAAATTAGATTTAGATTTTATGCTGAGCTAAATAATTTTATTGATCTTGAAAACACAAAAAATCTTGAATTAACAGTAAATAAAGATGAATTAATAGTTAATGATCGATATTATATTCATTATTATAGAGGGAATCCCAGTATCAAAGATCGAATTGAGTCTCTTGGGATACCACATACAGAAATAGCTCTTATTTTAAAAAATGGAAATCCTGTTGAATTTTCTTATCTGGTTCAAAATAATGATCGATTTTCTATATATCCATACTTTTATGATATTAAATTACCTGAAGATTATAAGCTGCAGGAAGAATATCCTTTAAAACCAAAATTTATTCTTGATGTCCATTTAGGTAAACTGGCCAGATTTTTAAGAAGATTTAATTTTGATACAGCATACAGCAATAATTACAGTGATAGTGAAATTGTAGAAATTGCAGAAAAAGAAAATAGGATTATCTTAACAAGAGATCTAGGTCTTTTGATGCGAAAAAAAGTTAAGTGGGGTTGTTTTATTAAATATGATGATCCTCAAAAACAGCTTAAACAGGTTTTCAAGCGCTATGATCTAGCTCAATACTATAAAAGAAAAGAGAGCAGATGTGTTGATTGTAATTCAGTTTTGGTTGAGATAGATAAAGCAAAAATCATGAATAGACTCGAAGAGAAAACAAAAAAGTATTTTGATGAATTTAAAATTTGTCCAGAGTGTTCTAAAATTTACTGGCGTGGGTCGCATTATTATCATACAGAAAATATTTTAGAAGATATATTAGACTAATATTTATTCACAAAGGATTAAATCCAGTTCCAATTATTTTACTTTATAATAATATTCAATATTTTACAATTATTAATTTCATGCAGGAAAAGTTACTATTATCAAGAAGTGTTTATTATATGCAGATTAAATATCCTCTAAATTTGTTTGGAGGGTTTATTTTTCCATAAAAAACTGGTATTATTATCAGCAGAGGTGTAAAAATAAGATGATATTCAGACATGCAGAATCGGCTGATAAAGAAGAGATAATGGAAATTATAAAAGATGCACAAAAATATCTAAAAGATAATAATATTGATCAGTGGCAAAATAATTATCCTGATAAAAAAATTATTGAAAACGATATTAACTTAAACAATGCTTATGTTATAGAAAAAGACAAGAAAGTAATTGCTTATTCAGCTTTTATTTTTGGCTGTGATAAGACTTATCAAAAAATATATAAAGGCCAGTGGCTTAATGATAATGATTATGCAGTTATTCATCGTTTGGCAGTAGCTGATAATTATAAAGGTAAAGGTATTGGATCTCTACTAATTAAAAAATTAGAAAAATTAGCTGTTGATAATGGAATAAATACAATAAGAATAGATACTCATCAAAAAAATTTATCAATGCAGAGTTTGATTAAAAAAAATAATTTTATTTACTGTGGCATAATTTATACTGAAGCAAATGCGAAAAGATTGGCTTATCAAAAAGATTTTTGAATTTAATTAATATATCTACCGGTAAGCAAATCCACAAATTTTTAATTAATGTTTGAAATATATTATTATGAAATGTGACAGATGTTAAAGTCTGCTCGCAAACCTCGTGGGTTTGCCCGAGAAGGATCAATTTAGAATATTAAATGAGAGGAGTATACAATGGATGAAATAAAGTATTTAAAATTGTTGTCAGAGCAGTTTCCAAATATCCCTGCTGTAAGTACTGAGATTATTAATTTAAAGGCAATATTAAACCTGCCTAAAAGTACAGAACTTTTTATAACAGACCTACATGGGGAATATGAAGCATTTCAATATATGCTGAATACTGCATCTGGCGTAATTGAGTATAAAATAAATCAAATTTTTGAGGGGGAAATTTCAGAAGAAGAGCAGCGAGAACTCGCAGCTTTAATTTTTTATCCTGAAGAAAAATTAGATGAGATTAGAGAAAAAAAAGGTGAGATTTCTAAAGAGGATTATACTTTATTTTTAAATAGAGCAATAAAATTAAGTAAAGAGGTTTCTGCAATTTATACCCGTTCAAAAGTTAGAAAAGCACTGCCGAAAGAATTTGCATATATTTTAGAAGAGCTGATGCATTTAAAAGAAGATGATGTTAATAAAAGAGATTATCATGATAAAATAGTTTCAACAATAATTGAAATTGGACAGGCAGAAAATTTCATTATTTCACTAGCAAAATTAATTCAACGTTTTGCAATTGATAAACTCCATATTGTTGGAGATATTTTTGATAGAGGACCTCATCCCCACAAAATTATTGAAGAGCTTAAAGATCATCATGATGTAGATATTCAGTGGGGTAATCATGATATACTCTGGATGGGTGCTGCCTTGGGACAAAAAGCACTTATTGCAACTGCAATCAGAGTAACAGTCAGATATGGTAATCTAGAAATGCTTGAAGAGGGTTATGGAATAAACATGAGACCTCTTGCTAGATTAGCAATGGAGTACTATGATTATGAAAATTGTGATATTTTTTGTCCGAAATTAATTGAAAAAGAACTTGATGATCAAGAAGAATTAATAAGTTCACAGATGCAGAAAGCTATTGCAGTTATTCAATTTAAATTAGAAGGAAATTTAATTAAGAGACGATCTGAATTTAATATGAATGAGGCACTTTATCTTGAAAAAATAGATTATGATAGAGGATTAATTAAGCTAGATGGTCAAGAGTATGAACTTACAGATAAGCATTTTCCTACTATCGATCCTGACAATCCCTATAAATTGAATGATCAAGAACAGGAAGTGATTAATCAATTAAGTCATTCTTTTAAAAATAATGACAAGCTTCAAGAAGATATTAGATTCTTATTTAATAATGGAAGTATGTACAAAAAATATAATGGCAATCTTCTTTTCCATGGTTGTGTACCACTTGATGAAAATGGAGATTTCTCCTGTGTGAATATAGGAGGAAAAACTGCAAAAGGAAAAGAGCTGCTTGATTTTTTCCAGGATATTGTTAGACAGAGTTATTCCTATCAAGAAGGTAAAGTTGACCAAAGAGACTGGCTCTGGTATTTATGGAGAGGTGAGTTTTCGCCTCTATTTGGTAAAGATAGGATGACAACCTTTTTGAGATACTTTACAGATGAAGATGATAAATCATTATATAAAGAAAATAAAAATCCATATTATTCTCTCAGAGAAACGGAAGAGGTATGCAAGAAAATCTTGAAAGAATTCAATATGGATCCAGATACTGGCAGAATTATAAATGGGCATACACCAGTAGAAGAGAAAAGAGGAGAAAGTCCAATAAAGGGTAATGGGAGACTCCTTGTAATCGATGGAGGTATATCTGCTGCTTACCATAAGAAAACTGGTATAGCTGGTTATACTTTAATCTACAACCATTCTGAACTAAGATTAATTTCTCATAAGCCTTTTATTTCAAAAGATGAAGCTCTTAAAAAAGGGAATCATGATAGTCTTGATTCAATGAGGGTTAATCGTTTTGAAGGAAAATTAAAAATTAGTGATACAGATAATGGTGCAAAATTACAGGAAGATGTAGAATATTTAATGAAACTTCTTGATGCATATCAATCTGGTATAATTAAAGAAAAATATAATTAAATGCAGAATCATAGTATCAATTAGACACAAAAACAAGCACACTTAATCATAAATAACACAAAACAAAAAAATATTTCTTATATTTTTAAAGAGGTGGTCTTTATTAGACTGCCTCTTTTTTTAAAATGAATACTTAGTATAACTGACATAATTGAAGATTATAAATTATGTCATTTTTCAAAACTGACATATATATATTTCTTTCCCTTGAATAATAACGATTTAGGCTGTAAAATTGAATTAGCGCTGAAGGACAGAGATGGTATACCAAATATTTTAAGTGCCAAATATTAATAATTGCAATTATCAATATTCTGACACTTATAGCTTTCAATTTTTAGAAAACCGAAAAGAATTGAAAGTAATTACTCTGGAGGAATTGAAAATGAAAATAAGTTCTAGAACAAAAAAGATTCTAAAGATTCTTCTTGAAAATGATGATTA